>CAZGFV010000015.1:589-15303 GCA_964524575.1 uncultured Nitrospiraceae bacterium | reverse complement strand
TCATCATCATTGATATAGACACTAGCGGTAATGTGCATGGCATTCACCAGCACCATTCCTTCTTGGACTTCACTCTTTTTGAGCGCAGCCTTAACCTGAGGGGTAATATTTATGTAGGCACAACGGCTTTTCGTCTCAACCCACAATTCTTCTCAATGCGACTTCATAGTTGACACGATAATGACCGTGCATGATACGCATTCTGCATAAGGCTACTCCGATATGCAAGCAAATTAAGTCCATTGGGTTGGTCAGAAAAATTATCGTTTATCAAAGATGGTAAAATTGGCGAAGCGGAAAGAATGCGAGAACCTCTTCTCGTTTCTCATTCCTTCGTTTGTAATACTTACTCAGAATTTTTTCACGTAAGCTATTGATTGACATGACCCAGTATGAATGGTATGAATGGGCGGTAATGAGCATATTGCGTTTCATCGCAAACACAAAAAAAAATCGCATTCAAAAACTACTCGAGCGGAAAATTCCTCACCCTCAACCGTTAACGGAGGGGTTATCTCATGACTCTTGCACCCAGCCTTTCATGGCCTTCAAGTATCATTCACCACAAAGCGCTCCTATTTGCTCAAGAAGCCGATCAGGATCTAGACTTTGACAATGAGCTAGAGGACATGGATTATTACGATCCGAAACCACCTAGTCGACGTCCACTGGTATTGATTTTCCTACTTCTGATCGTTGCCAGCGTGGGTTATTTCGTAATGAACCCCGGTGCGTTTTCATCGCTGCTGAACCCCGGTGCGTTTTCATCGCTGACTAGTTTGGTCATAGCCCCAGGCTCAAAGGAGTCTGCCTCGGAAGCTACTTCCAAGACTTCAGCCTCACACAAAAAAAGCGCCCCTGCGTTCTCTAGACAAACTCCGATCCCTATGTTTCAGGAAGGTCAACTGGTAGCAGTTTTCGTAAACCCCTCAGGGCCCTTTTCTTTGAAATTATCAGGAGATGCCGAAGGCAAGAAACCAGGGCCTTTGGTGAAAGCTGGAGAACTCCTGACCATTTTAGACGGCTCACTCGTGAATAATACCTGGACGTATTTTGTTCACACCAAGTCTGGGGCTTCAGGTTGGATCAGCGAACATCGACTCAAAGCAAAATCTTAAATTTTCTCCTACCTGCAACCGTTTTCGTGCCACATGAGCGAGCATAAGGTTCAAACCAACTCGCAGAAAAATTTCGAAATCCGCCCAACTTCAGAGAAGCCTTTCCTAGCTTAATAACTTTCGTTACAATCCTCCCACAACACCACCCTGCTGAGTTTCTCTATCCACGGCAACAGTCACCCGATGGAACCAATGACTTCAGAAGAAGCACACGCCTACTGCGCAGCTAAAGCTAAAGCCAGTGGAAGTAATTTTTATTATTCGTTTTTCTTCCTCCCTCGGTTTCGTCGAGAGGCTGTGTACGCAGTGTACACCTTTTGCCATGAAGTCGATGATACCGTTGATCACCCTCAAGCAGGCAACAATCCGCGGGAACAACTTTCTCAATGGCGACAGGAAATCGAGGCCATGTACCAAGGGACACCCCAATATCCAGTCACAATTAGCCTAGCTGCCCATGCCCGGAACCTCAACATTTCTAAATCCTACTTTCAAGAACTCGTGACCGGCATGGAAATGGATTTAACGAATACCCGTTACGCTACATTCAACGACCTCTATCTATACTGTTATCGAGTCGCCTCCATCGTTGGATTAATCTGCTTAAAAGTGTTTGGGACACAAAATCCGCGGGCCCAAGACTATGCCATTAATCTGGGAGTGGCCTTTCAATTGACGAATATTTTGCGAGATGTAGGAGCCGATGCCAATCGCCAGCGAATCTATTTGCCGCAGGAAGACTTGGCTCACTTCGATTATTCTGAACAACAGCTGCTTGAGAAAAAAGAATCTGCTCAATTTCTTGAACTCATGAAATTTCAAGCGAAACGGGCACACGAATTTTATGCAAAAGCCCAGGCTATTTATGAGACCCTGTCGAGAAAAGATCGTCAATCGCTTCTTGCGGCGGAAATTATGCGCGGAGTCTATTTCCGAATTCTGACTCGCATCCAAACCTCAAATTATGCGGTATTTGGACCTCGAATTAGTTTATCTCCAGCTCATAGAATCCTCATCGCTCTTTACACATGGCTTCGCACCTCACTCATAAATCGATTCACATCTCAACTATGAAACCCAATGTGCTCGTCTTGGGAGATTCGTTGGCGGGACTCGTCACCGCCTGGCGGCTTTCTCTCGCGGATTTTCGAGTGACACTGTTAAAACTCGACGACACTCCTCACAAGGCAACGCTCTCCCTATTCTCCACAAAACAAAGGCAGAGTTTGAACTCTACCTTCGAAGAAGATACGAACAGATTCATGTGTGATCCATCCGAACCTATAATTTTTCAAGGTCCTTGTCCACATACGGAATCACTATGGAAAGAACTGGGCGAATCTCTGCCAACATTAAACTGGAATCCAGTTTCTCTTGAGTCTCAGACAGCTTCAGCTATTGCCCACTTCTCTCAACCATGGCTACCCGCTCCCCTGAATACCATATGGGGCATCTCAACATTTTCGGCCTTTACTTATCGTCAACGTTGGCACCTTCTCAGTTTCTTGGAAAAAGTGTGGGAGGGACAGGCTGAACTTCCGAGTTCCTTAGACCTTCAAACGATGGATTCCTGGCTAAATAAAATAGGGCAGACGGATGACATCCAAAAACACCTTTGGAGTCCATTATGCCGATATCTTTTGGGAACAAATCTTAACCAAACTCTCGCAGGCAGTTTCACTGCCATATTAGCCAGAATATTTTTTCGCTCAAGACATCATAGGCCGCGAGTTGCTCAAATACCTCAATTGTCTATGTTACTTAAACGTACTCTCTCCCAACGTCTTGAACAACAAGACGCAACAATTATGGACACTATAGCTATTAAAAACCTCCGATGGAGCATGGACAAAATCATTGAGGTATGTGCATCAAACGGTAACCCATTTTCAGCAGACTGGTATATCGCAGCAATCAGTCCACAGAAACTTTCCAGCATTATCCCTGAGCGTTTACTCGCGCGTTATTCCTTTTTTAATCAGGTCACTAACACAAACCAGATCCCCATAGTAAAATTCAGAGTGTTGTTCGAAGATACAGTCAAAAATTCACGCCTCATCCTACATGATAAGAAATTTTCCTGGACGTTGTGCCATCCCCTTCGCTTGTCAAAAGGGACCGCAACTCTGGCTTCCCACGTCTCAGCCGGAGACATCAATTTCCTTAAAGAACCAGATGAACAAATCAAAACTAGTGCGCTTGAGACTTTATATAGGATATTTCCCAATCGATCTTTTGATTACCATTACCATTCCATTGTCCGAGACCCGTGGGGTTTTGTACCTCGAACTCAGGGGACGGAATTTTCACGTCCACCCAATCAGTCCCCAATCCCAAATTTTTTGTTAGCTGGAAGCTGGACAGATACCGAGGCCCTCACGGAATTCGAAAGTGCCATTGAAAGCGGAGACAGATGCGCTGAAGTAATTATTCAGCAAAGCAGAAAACTTGGTTAAAACATACAAAAATCTCCTTTTCTCCTAGCAAATTTTGGAATGTTTTTGGATCTCTACAGAGGAATACTCCCCCCTCGACTTTTTGCTCCATTCTCCCCTATGATGCGGCGCTATGGACCTGAGTAAATTGCATGATTCGTTGCGTGAGTGTCAGGCCTGTCGGCTGGCCTCAGGTCGGACGCAAGTGGTCTTTGGCACTGGGAGCCCGAACGCTCCTATCATGTTTGTGGGCGAGGCACCAGGATTTCATGAAGACCGGCAAGGAGTCCCATTTGTTGGGGCCGCAGGAAAATTATTGACAGAATTACTCGAATCGGCTGGACTTTCGCGGCTGGAAATTTACATTGCAAATGTCATTAAATGTCGACCACCTCAAAACCGAAACCCTCAAGCAGATGAAGTAGAAACGTGCAAACCTTTTTTGCTTCAGCAAATAGAACTCATTAAACCGAAACTCGTATGCTCGCTCGGAAACTTTGCCACGCAGACCTTATTGGGACGAAAGATTGGCATTACGAGAGTTCGGGGCCAAGTGTTCCAACTTGAAAACTTTATTCTCTTTCCCCTTTTGCATCCTGCCGCTGCGCTTCACCAAGGAAACCTCATGGCCTCACTGCGTGAAGATTTCCAAAAACTCAAGCAAATTTTGGATGGACTCTCTCAAGAGTCAGGACAGTACACCCCGCCAAAAACTGTGCAAATGAATTTATTCTAAGACTCGCTCTAGTTTCGCACAAAACGGAAAATCTGACTCAAGACTTTATGGTTTCTTCAGGGTCGGATTTTTCGGTATCAGTGCCTTTTTCACCCTCTTCACCAGATGCTCCCACGTCCGCATCTTCTTCAGGTTCTTCGAACCATTTCACTAGCATGTCTTCCCACCAAGCCAAATCCACCTCCTCACCAGGGTCTACACCTAAAAAGGCGACATGCTCAGGAGTCATCGAGGGATCAATTTCTTTAGGATTGTGCTTAGCACGATCGATCACTTCTTTTGTGGCGTATCCCCCAACAATCCAAGGCTATCTTTAGATGCATAAAAATTTTTCGCTGCACTTCATCGTCTAACCCATTCTGTATCAGGCTTAGCATTTTTTCGATTTTTTTCCGCCATTCGCGTTCATCGTAACGTGACGTAATCAATTGTAAGGCTTTGGCTCCATCTTCTGTATCAAGCGGCATCTCTCACTCCTATTTAATTCAATTCCGACTCATCCATGGCTACCGTATCAGTCAGTCCATGAAAAATTAAATGTTCCCGACTATCCTGAGCATCATGTACCGATACATAAAAAAACACGCCCGGATAGATTCCTCCGAGAAGCGACTGCTTTGCAAAGGATTCAACGTTAAGAGCGTAATCGATCTGCTTTTCATTCAACAAGGCTTCAACTTGTTCGGCTTCTGTAAGATTCCCAGCAATATAAATTAATTCTGGTTGGTGGTCTGTAAAATCTTTCAAGGCAAATCGTGCCATTTGACATTTGCCATTGACGATTTCCAGATAGGAGAGGCGATCCAAAAAATAAACAAGTTGAGATTTAACTTTTTATCCTGCTAATTGCCAGCAACAGTCATCTCTGCGATTTTGATTGTAGGACTGGCCATTCTTCCACGAAACTCTAAATCGTTGCCAACGACTTCGATTTGTTCGAAAATCTGTTTTAAGTTTCCCGCGATGGTAACTTCCTCCACCGGGTACACCAACTCACCATTTTCAATCCAAAACCCTGACGCCCCACGAGAATAGTCGCCCGTGACCATATTTATGCCGAATCCGATTAAATCCGTGATATAAAATCCCCGCTTCACCGATCCTATAATCTCATCAGGCGTTGCAGTACCTGGTTGCATGAAAAAATTGGTAGACGAGACTGATGGATTCTCCCCCACACTTCTAGCAGCATTGCCAGTAGAAGACATGCCCAGTTTTCGTCCCGAATAGGCATCCAATAGGTAGCTGCACAACACTCCATTCTCCAGAATGATATTCTTCCGAGTTGGAAGCCCCTCACCGTCAAATGGCCTCGAACCTAGACCCCCAACCAACCGACCATCATCTATCACATTTACAAATCCCGGCCCAATCCGCTTCCCCAATTGACCAAGTAGAAATGAGGCCCCCTTATACAGGGAATAGCCTGAAACGGCATTGGCCAAATGGCCCAGCAAGCTTTCAGCAGTCTCCGCATCAAAAATCACCGGGACGCGCTGCGTGTTCACTTTTTTGGCACCTAACCGACGAACTACACGCTGAGCAGCAATTTTCCCAATTGACTCAGGCGAATCAAGCAAGGAGAACTTTCGCTTGACCGTGTACCAAGAATCACGTTGCATCCCCCCGCCATTTTGATCATCAATTGCAATGGGCGTTACCGATAAGGAAAACCGTGAACTACGATTCACGTCAAGAAACCCATGAGTATTGGCCAACACCACGGTACCATTTCCATAAGAACAATCGCCTCCTTCAGAATTAGTAATCCGTGAATCCTCGGCCATCGCCGCATCTTCAGCTCGCTTCGCAAGAGCGATCTCTTCATCCATCGATAATGTGGTGGGATCAAAAAGATCCAAATCCGGATGGTCAGTGGCTAGTTCCTTTTCGTCGGGTAATCCAGAGAAATCATCTTCGGCTACAGCTCTGGCCAGAGAACAGGTATCCGCCACTAATCGCTTCAATGATTCCTGAGAAAAGTCCGAGGTGGATGTACTCGCCGAGCGCTTTCCAAAAAAAACGCGAATGCCTAAACTTTTTTCCCTGGCTTTACTCAGACGATCCACTGCTGACAACCTCACTTGCACCGATGCGGAATCTCCTTCAGCGACTAGCACATCCGCACTGGTCGCCCCATGAGCCTTAGCCCGTGCAATAAGATCAGTAGCCACTTGGCAAAGATAGCCTGAGAAATCTGTCATATTATCTTGTCCTTGAAATGTTAAGAGATGAGAGTTGCAAATGCATTCAAAGCATGAAGGGGCCTATTCTTATGAAGCAGTGGTTCCTCCAACCGTAATCTCATCAATCCGAATGGTGGGAAGACCAACGCCAACAGGTACGGACTGCCCTTCTTTACCGCAAGTGCCAATCCCAGAATCTAATTTCATATCATAACCAACCATAGATACTTGCTTCAGAATATCAGGGCCACTCCCAATCAAGGTGGCACCCTTCACGGGTTTAGTCACTTTGCCATCTTCAATTAAATAGGCTTCACTAGCCGAGAATACGAACTTGCCATTGGTGATATCGACTTGCCCACCGCCAAAAGACACAGCGTAGAGACCCTGCTTTACCGAGCGAATAATTTCCTCGGGGTCAGATTGCCCAGCCAACATGAATGTATTCGTCATTCGTGGAAGCACAATGCTTCGAAAATCTTCACGACGCCCATTTCCCGTCAGGGGAATACCCATGAGCCTGGCATTGAGACGATCCGTGATATAACCCCGCAAGATTCCAGATTCGATTAACACGGTCCGCGTCGTTGGGGTACCTTCGTCATCGATATTGAGAGATCCCCGTCGTGAAGGCAGCGTGCCATCATCCACAATCGTACAAACATCCGATGCCACGCGCTGACCGATTAGGTTACTAAAAGCCGAAGTCTTTCTTCGATTAAAGTCCGCCTCAAGCCCATGACCGATGGCCTCGTGCAACAAAATCCCAGGCCACCCTCCACTCAAAACAACCGGCATGTTACCAGCCGGAGCATCGACTGCTCCTAAATTCAGAATGGCTTGGCGTGCGGCTTCTCGTGCATATTCAAGCGCACGATCTTCCTCGTGATAAAACGAAAACCCGATTCGCCCTCCGCCACCATACGACCCAACCTGTCGATTGGTTCCATCATCAGCAATGCACGTGACCTGCAACCGCGACAATGGCTGAATATCCCCCACTAACAAGCCCTCAGTGGTAGCCACCATAATCACTTTTTGCTCAGAATTGAACGATGCCATGACTTTTGAAATGCGCGGATCGTATTTCCTAGCTTCTGCATCGATCATATTCAACAAACCAACCCGCTCTTGCGTCGCGATTTCGGGATTGGGCCTATCGATAGGGTAGAGATTCTGAGACAACTGGGGGCGATGCGTCACCGGAACCGGTGAATCACCCTGAGGTGAATTGGCAATATACCGTGCCGCGTCTGCGGCCATTTCCAGATCGCGCTTCGAGAGTTCATCCGAGTAGGCAAACCCAGTCTTCTCCCCTACTGTCGCACGAACACCTGCCCCTTGGGAAATGCTTTTCACAGCCCGTTTGACTATACCCTCCTCCATTGACACTGATTCCGCGATAGTTGATTCAATATAAATATCAGCATAATCAACATCTTGAACTTTTACCCGCCCCAAGGCATGCTGGATTTCTCCTTCATGAAGCGAGAAATGGGCAAGATCAACAGTTTGAGGTTCCACAAGATCTCCAAATAGTATGTTTGGGAGTTTGAATAACTGCGAAGCTTCTCAGGTGGAGTATAGCCGATGGATCACATCTGCGCAATTTTCCATTCCTCTTGTAGAGTTTCGTCCCCAGGCGATGAAATCCTTTTGCCGTAACAAAGTGACTCCTCAGTTTAGGAACAACACCCCACCACAAACCTCTTTAATTTTTTTGACAAAAAACGTGCGTAATGCTTCTTTGAACAAAGAGTATCTTCTCGCTTAGCCAACACTTTCACTCGCTGACACTTACGTATCGCGAAATCCACCCGCTCCAGTAAAGTGCTCGGAGTGGCACCCTGAGTCCACAGAAATCCTAGAAGATTGACAATACCAAACATCGTGATTAGACTAAGTTTTTAGATCATATTCCTATTACGTGGAGGTCGTTTTTACCTAGGTTTTCCCCAGGCAAGCATGAAAATCTCTTCCTACTCACAAATCCAAACAACTATGAGCGAAGAAGAGCTAATTTCTGAGCTTGATCTCGACCATGTACCGCGGCATGTAGCCATTATCATGGACGGAAATGGGCGATGGGCTACCTCACGAGGATTGCCAAGAATTGCGGGGCATCAAGAAGGGTTGTCTACGCTTCGCGAAGTGATCAGCTTTTTTAATCAGTTAAATATTCCCCTTCTGACGATCTATGCCTTCTCCCAAGAAAATTGGAACCGGCCAAGCACGGAAATTTCATTATTAATGTCCCTACTCAATCAGTTTCTCCAAAAAGAACGCCAGACTTTTCAGGGGAAACGAATGCGATTTTTACCCATTGGTCGGCTAGATGCTTTGCCAGATGACACTCAAGCACTGATCCACGAAGTGGCACAGGAAACCGCTCATTTTACTGATCGAATTTTAACCGTAGCCTTGAGTTATGGAGGTCGATCGGAAATTCTTGACGCGGTTAATAATGTCCTTGATGACTCACGGAATGGAAAAGTTACAGGGATCGTGTCCGAAGAGCAATTCGAACAATATCTTACCACTGCAGACCTTCCCGATCCTGACCTCTTGATTCGCACAAGCGGTGAAGCGCGAATCAGCAATTTTCTTCTTTGGCAAATGGCGTATACCGAATTGTATTTCACCAAAGTTCTTTGGCCAGACTTCGGACGTCGAGAAGTCCTTCTTGCTCTTCTCGACTACCAAAAACGCGAGCGTCGGTTCGGACGTGTGCCCCAAACAGTTTCTCCTCAAAGCGAACTGTGAGCCACAATGTGGGTAACTCACCCTCACACTTGAAAAACCAATCGCCACCTTCCTCGGAAAAGCCAACACGATTTGATCCTAAACGGATCTATCCCGCTCTTGTCTTCGTTCCTCTCTTCTACCTACTCACACAGCATTTACACCCAATGTTCTTCTTTGGACTTATCCTGATCGTTTCCTGTCTAGCCATGTGGGAATTTTATGGTCTGACTTTTTTAGATGAAGATCGTAAGCAACGGTCACTTGTCGGACTCAGTTGCGGTGTAATCCTCTTGCTATCCCTTCAATCATCAGACTGGCTTAACTTTGAGACAGCAATCATGATTATCCTGTTCATTCTTATTGGATATCAGATCACAGTGGTTCGCCTTGGAGCCCGATCTTTGAGTCATTTACCCTTTACCCTTTTTGGAATCGTGTATATTGCCTTTACTCTGGGACACCTCCTTCTCCTCAGAAAACTCCCCGATGGCACGTTTTTAGTATTTTTTGTTTTATTAGTATCCTGGAGCGGGGATGCCACAGCATACTATGTAGGAAGGAGATTTGGTTCACGACCACTAGCCCGAGTTCTTAGCCCTAAAAAAACTATTGAAGGGTTGGTAGGAGGTTTAATCACAGTCCCTCTGATTGCATGGGGAGCTAGTCTTTGGTTTTTACCCTTATTGACGCTTAGTGATTGCATAGTCTTGGGCCTGACGTTGACTCTTGTTGGTACGTTTGGAGATCTTTCAGAGTCTGTATTTAAGCGACAGGCAGGGGTCAAGGACTCAGGAAATTTGATTCCAGGCCATGGTGGATTTTTGGACCGGATTGACAGCCTTCTTCTCACTGTGCCTACATTCTATTATTACATGCTTATGATTAAAGGGTCCGTCCCAATCTCCTAAGTATAAAAAGGCCTCACTATGAAACAAATCGTCATTCTTGGTTCGACCGGCTCAATTGGCGCGAGCACTTTGGATATTATCAAAAGATTTCCTGATCGATTTTCAGTCCTAGGACTTGTGGCAGGAACTAGTTGTGAAAAGTTAGAAGAACAGATTCGAACATTCCGACCTCAAGTCGTGGCCATGTCAAACCCTCAAGCCGCTAAACGGTTGCGGGACCGATTCAACAATTCAAGGACCAAAATTCTAGAAGGAACTGAAGGTATTAAAGAAGTCGCCTGTCATCCTGACAGTGATCTGGTCATTTCCGCTATTGTAGGTGCAGCCGGCCTCATCCCTACCCTCACGGCCATTCAAGCTGGACGACGCGTCGCGCTTGCTAATAAGGAGCCCATGGTCATGGCGGGGCAACTGATGCAAATAGAGGCCCACCGGCAAGGGCAAACCATCTTTCCAATCGATAGTGAACATAGTGCTATTTTTCAATCCTTAGTCGGACATCGTCGAGAGGACGTTCGGCGGATTATTCTCACAGCTTCAGGTGGCCCATTTTGGGACCTCACTTGTGATCAAATGAAGAACGCCACTGTGGAAAAAGCCCTCAAACATCCGAATTGGGATATGGGGGAAAAAATTACCATTGATTCCGCCACCCTGATGAATAAAGGGCTGGAGGTTATTGAGGCTTGCTGGCTCTTTGAATGCCCGCCGTCTCAAATTGATATCGTGATACACCGAGAAAGTATCATCCACTCTCTTGTAGAATATAGAGACGGATCAGTGATGGCGCAGTTGGGGTTGCCGGACATGCGCACGCCCATTTCTTATGCCATGGATTATCCAGAACGCGTTCCGCTGAATCCCCCACAACTCGACCTATGGACCTACGGAAAATTTTCGTTTTATCAACCAGACACAAAACGATTTCCCTGTTTGCAGTTGGCCTATGAGGCCCTCAAGGGAGGAGGCACGTTACCCGCAATTTTAAACGCAGCTAATGAAATCGCCGTGGAAGCGTTTCTGAATAAAGGTATCTCGTTTGTGGACATTGCCCACGTCATAGACCAAACCATGAATGCCTCAACGCCTCAACCCCTTACCTGTCTAGATGATGCACTGGAAGCTGACCGATGGGCGCGGGAAAAAGCGGGATCGTGCATCCACAGTCTAGTCACATGAACAATCCTTGGACTAATTAAGCCTTATGTCTCCTGACTTTATCTACATTATTGGACAAAAAATTTGGTGGTTTTTGGTTGTCCTCGGAGTACTCGTAACCTTCCACGAATTTGGGCACTTTATTGTCGCTCGATGGGCCGGGGTCAGGGTTCTCAAATTCTCTTTAGGTTTTGGGCCGAAATTATTTAGCCGGCAATTTGGAAACACCGAATACCTAGTCGCCCTCATCCCCCTTGGGGGATACGTCAAAATGTTCGGTGAGGATGTTAGCGAAACTGTCTCACCCCAAGAACGAGAACAATCCTTTGTTCATAAATCGTTGTTAAAGCGCACACTAATTGTTGCGGCTGGCCCAGGATTCAATTTTCTCCTAAGTTACATTATTTTTTCTGTGTGGTTGGCCACAGGCACCGCTCTTCCCATTCCAACATTTGAAGAATTGTCTCCGACCATTTCAGCTATTCGAGTTGAATCCCCTGCCAGTCTTTCCGGCCTGGTAGTTGGAGACAAAATCACACGAATTAATGACCAAGAAATCACTACACAACACGATGTGTATGCTAAGATCGCCGAAAGTAAAGGCCGACCGCTAACATTTGAAGTCCTGCGACATGGCCAATACAAAACATTTATCATCACACCTGAGCCAATGGAACCCAGTGCCAGGGAAGAAACAGTTTATGTAATTGGCATTGAGGAGGCCGCACCCGTCGCCACTTCCGTGATGCCTGACATGCCGGCTGAAGCCAGTGGACTCCATGACGGCGATAAAATTATTGAGATTCAAGGTGAGGCTATACATACCTGGTCGCAAATGACGAAAATAGTCCGAGGGAGCGCCAATCAACCGCTTGAGTTCGTAGTGGATCGACATGGGACAAGTATCACACTGACTATTACCCCTGAAACACATCAAACTACCAAAGATGATGTACCCGTGGAAATTGGAAAAATCGGAATCACTGGACCAGGACGATCGGTGATCCAGGCGAAATCCCCATTCACCGCCTTATTTCGCGGTATGGAAGCCACATGTGGATGGGAGGAATTAACGGTGGTGGGTATCTACAAAATGTTAACCGGAGAAATTTCCCATAAGCATCTTGGCGGTCCAATCATGATAGCCAGCGCTTCAGGACAAGCAGCTGAGCGAGGCATTTCGGATATTGCCTTTTTGGTCGCCATCTTAAGCATTAATCTTGGAATTTTGAACCTTCTGCCTATCCCAATTTTAGATGGGGGGCATCTCTTTTTCTTTGCGTGTGAAGCTATTCTTCGTCGACCACTTGCCGAACGCCAGAGAGAATTCGCCCAACAAGTCGGTTTGTTACTGCTTTTCAGCATCATGATTTTTGCTTTTTTCAATGATATTCAACGTTTACTTCAGTAACCGCCCCCTCTTGACAATACCCTCCCCTTCTCACGATAACAGCACAGCAGATAGTAACCAAAAACCAACCTTCTATACTCACTAAAGGCACTCGATTATGCGAACCTCCCAAGTCTTGATTCCCACCCTTCGTGAAAATCCTAGCGAAACCGAGATTGTTAGCCATCAACTCATGTTGAAAGCCGGCATGATTCGAAAAGTCGCTTCCGGAATATATACCTATTTACCATTAGGCCTTCGCGTCATCAGGAAAATTGAAAAAATTATTCGCGAAGAAATGAACCGAACGGGTGCCCAGGAAGTGCTCATGCCCATTCTTGCCCCTGCGGAGTTATGGAAGGAAACCGGCCGATGGGACTTCTATGGCAAGGAGTTGCTTCGGTGCCAGGATCGTCATGATCGGAACTTTTGCTTTAGTCCAACTCATGAGGAAGTGATAACCGATTTATTCCGCCGCGAAGTACGTTCTTATCGGCAACTCCCTCTCAATTGTTACCAAATACAAACAAAGTTTCGTGATGAAATTCGTCCGCGCTTTGGCCTCATGCGGGGGCGCGAATTTATCATGAAGGATGCATACAGTTTCGATCGAGATGAGGAAGGTGCCCAAAAAAGTTACCAAAAAATGTACGATGCGTACCAACGCATTTTTACTCGATGCGGACTGAACTTCAGACCGGTTGAAGCTGACAATGGCCTGATAGGTGGTAGCATGTCTCATGAATTCATGGTCCTCGCCGACACGGGAGAAGAGACCATACTCTATGAGAAACAGGGAACCTACGCGGCAAATGTTGAGCGGGCTGAGGTTTTGCCCCCGACTAAGTCATCAACCGAACACTCTTTACCCCTCGAAAGAATCGATACCCCTGGGATGAAAACCGTTGAAGATGTCTGTAAATTTTTACAGGTTGAAACCCATCAGTTAGTAAAAACTCTGCTCTATCAAACATCGGCCAAGAAAATCGTCGCCGTTTTAATTCGAGGTGACCACGAAGCTAATGAAATCAAGCTCAATCGATTGCTCAATACCACTGAGCTAACTCTGGCAGACCCAGAAACCGTCCTTAGGGTAACATCTGCGCCGGTTGGCTTTGCGGGGCCGGTAGGATTAAAAGGCGTGCGAATTTTAGCGGATCAAGCTGTCCAAGCCATGAATAATTTTGTTGTCGGCGGGAATGCCAAGGGTACTCATCTGCAAAATGTTAATTGGGATCGTGATTTCAAAGTGGAAACATTTGCAGATCTACGACAAGCCCAAGCCGGAGACCCCTCCCCTCTGACAAAAAAACCGTTATCCTCAGCCAAAGGCATTGAAGTCGGACATGTATTCCTCCTTGGCACTAAATACAGCAAGGCCATGAATGCCACATTTCTCGATGAACAAGGGAAAGAAACTTTGGCAATTATGGGATGTTATGGAATTGGCGTCGGACGCACGGCCGCAGCATCTATTGAACAAAATCATGATGCCAAAGGGATGATATGGCCCACCCCCATTGCCCCATTTCATGTACATCTCCTCCCAGTCACGACATCAGAACAGGTACTGGATACCAGTAAAAACCTATACCAAGCGTTAATAAAGGCAGGAATTGAAGTCTTGTGGGACGACCGCGACGAGCGTGCCGGGGTAAAATTTAATGATGCCGATCTTATCGGCGCTCCCTACCATTTGACCATTGGTGACAAGGGGTTAAAAAATGGTATTGTGGAGATCAAGCATCGACTGACTGGAGAAGTCGTAAAAATTGAACCAGGTCAGGTCATCAGATACCTGGGCGAGCAACTTTCTTCCCAGTGAAAAACCTGCTCGGCAAGACTCATCATTTGGAAAAACGGTTCTCTGCAGGCCACAAAAATTTCTTCAGTTAGAACCTCGTATTTCCTTTAAAATCTCGGACTTACGTTGACAAAAGAAAGAAATGGGTGATAGCTTATTGGTTCTTGAGAGGGAAGGCTGCTAGGCGAATGGTCAATGCTCAATGATTACACAAATAAATGTGCGGGGCCTCTT
>CAZGFV010000015.1:0-579 GCA_964524575.1 uncultured Nitrospiraceae bacterium | reverse complement strand
CGAAGCCAGCGCCATTAGTTTTGCCCTGGAAAGTGTTGCCCCACCCCGCCCCATGACTCACGATCTGATGAAAACCATACTGGATAACGTAGATGCCAAGATTTTGAGTGCTGTGGTGACGGATTTAAAGGACAATACCTATTTCGCTAAAATACATCTCTGGTATGGTGACTCAGAATATTCCATTGACTCACGACCAAGCGATGCCATTGCTTTGGCGTTGCGAGCCGAAGCCCCAATTTTTACTACAGAAGAGGTGCTCCGAAAACAGAACTCAGAAGAACTGGAACGATGGCTGGAGAACCTGAAACCAGAAGATTTTGGGAAATTTGAAACATAACCTAAAGAATGATCACAAAATTTTTCTGACAACAGCACACATACTATCCCACATGAGCGTTGAACAAAATACTGATTTAATTCCCCTCAAAGTCCATGGCGTATTGGTTGACCGCAATACTGATACACAAATCGTGGTCCTACGGGACGAAACCAATGCCTATGTGTTGCCAATTTGGGTTGTCACCGCCGAAGGCACTTCGATACTTTTAGCTCTTGAATGCATTGTTCCCCCTCGGC
>CAZGFV010000014.1:0-15516 GCA_964524575.1 uncultured Nitrospiraceae bacterium | reverse complement strand
AATGATTCTTTTGCTTTTGTATCCAACCAATCTGATTCTGGAGTTGGGTAGGGCTGGATTACGATGCTCTCGCCTCGGTGGGGAATGGCTTGCCAAATTTCCTCTGTAAGAAATGGCATAAAGGGATGAAGAAGTCGTTGCAAGATTTCAAATGATTCAAGGAGTGTATGTTGTGTTGCTCTGGCTTCACGGGTCTCTTCACCTTGAAGAGAGGGGTTAATGAGTTCCAAGTACCAATCACAATACTCATGCCATGTGAAGTGATAAAGATGGCTTGAGGCTTGGTCGAATCGATAATTTTCAAGATAGCCGTTAACAGACTCAATGACCTCATTGAGACGAGTCAAAATCCAACGGTCAATTAATGGACGATCTGCAAAGGGCAGAACTTCCGTTTTTTTATCAGCATTCATGAGTATAAATCGTGCAGCATTCCAGATCTAGTTCGTAAAGCTACGATAGCCTTCGATACGTTCCTCGGACAATTTAATGTCACGACCAGGTGAGGTCATGGAGGCCAGAGTGAACCGCAAAGCATCTGTCCCATATTGAGACATTTTGGTTAACGGGTCGATGACATTGCCTTTCGACTTGCTCATCTTCTGACCCTCTGCATCACGAACCAAGGCATGGATATAGACATCACGGAACGGAGGTTGGCCGGTAAACTTTAATCCCATCATAATCATTCGGGCTACCCAAAAAAATAAAATATCTAAACCCGTGACGAGTGTTGTGGTGGGATAAAAGGCTTTAAGGTCCGCTGTCTCTTCAGGCCAACCCAATGTTGAAAATGGCCACAGGGCTGATGAGAACCAGGTGTCTAATACATCGGGATCTTGAATGAATTCTTTGCCGTCACAGGTGGGACAGCGGGAAGGCACCGTTCGGTCTACAATCGGTGTGGCATTTGGGGGAATGATGCTGCTCCCTGCCCCATGATTGACTTGCTTGACCTCAGGATAACAGTTAGTGCAGTACCATGCTGGAATTCGATGACCCCACCAGATTTGCCGAGAGATACACCAGTCTTTGATGCCTCGCATCCATCCTAAATAATTATTCGCCCAGCCTTCGGGAATAAATCGAATTATTCCTGTTTCGACTGCTCGAATGGCTGGATTGGCAAGAGGCTGAATTTTAACAAACCATTGCAGAGACAAAAACGGTTCGACTACAGTTTTACAGCGGTAACATTTCCCCAAAGCCATTGTATAATCTTCGATGCTCAGCAAAAGTTCTTGAGCTTGAAGTGCTTCGATAATAATTTGGCGAGCTTTACTTACAGGAACTTGGCCTAATTGTTCGCTTAAGTAAGAAACGGTTTCAGCATTTTTTAAGGCTTTTGAATCAAATTGGCCCCGATAATTAAAAATTGAGAGACGCGGAAGTTGATGGCGTTCTCCAACCTCGAAGTCATTAAAGTCATGTGCTGGCGTAATTTTGACTGCACCGGTGCCAAACTCACGATCAACAATAATAGAGTCGCCAATTATGGGAATAGTTCGAGAAGTTAGTGGCAAACAAATTAATTTCCCAATGAGATGTTTGTAGCGTGAATCTTCTGGGTGAACCGCCACCGCAGTATCACCTAACATGGTTTCTGGGCGAGTCGTGGCTATTGTCAAAAACGTGGTAGGATCATCAGCTAGTGGGTATTGGATATGATAAAGTTTGCTTTTTAACTGATCATGTTCGACTTCAATGTCGGATAAGGCTGTAAGACATCGGGGGCACCAGTTGATCAGCCGTTCACCCCGGTAGATCAATTGTTCTTGGTACAGGCGAACAAAAACCTCGCGTACGGCATTCGATAGACCTTCATCCATTGTGAAGCGCAGCCGATCCCAATCACAGGATGCTCCAAGATGCTTGAGTTGTCCAAGGATCGTGTTTCCTGATTCTTTCTTCCAGGCCAAGATTCGTTCAATAAATGTTTCCCGGCCCAGCTGTTCTCGGGAACCACCTTCTTGGCGGAGTTGGCGTTCGACTACATTCTGTGTAGCAATACCTGCATGATCGGTTCCTGGGACCCACAAAGTCTTTCGGCCTTGCATGCGACGCCAACGGATGAGAATGTCTTGCAGTGTATTATTGAGTGCATGACCAATATGGAGTGAGCCTGTAACATTTGGCGGGGGGATAACAATGGTATAAGAATCGCCTGGAGCATCAGACTTGGCAGCGAAATACCCTTGGTCAATCCAGTATTGTCCCCAACGTGCTTCAACAGCCTGTGGTTCATAAATTTTATCTAGTTGTCGGGAAGTCATAAAGAAATTTATACCCTGAAGTATCGCAGATCTTAGCATGGGGTATAAGGCATCGAAAGTAATTCGCGCTTGTCTTTCTGCGAAATAATATGCTAAAAACAGGCGGATTTCTTCTTAGGGATTTTACTGAATCACTGAACTTCGAGTTTTTTGAAAAGGAGGGACCTATGCCCAAAGGCAGAGAAAAAGAACGAGAACTTCGCCGAAAACATCGGAAAAACCAAGAGCGCCTCAAAGCCCTTGAGCAAGCCCAACAAAAAGCTGGTGCAAAGAAATAATACAGGCTCACTTCAAAAGTTATTTTGTTACTTAACTCTCCATCCGATTCCTTCAATGTTACGCGTGCTCCTTTTTGGCTCAAGCTTCAATGCATCTGCTTTCCCTTCAATGTGTTGCTAGATCTACCAGACTGGAGTGGACCCCAGACTCTGAATAACATAGTGCCATTCTAGATCCATGCCTAAGTCTTCAATACAGGTTATATTTTTTGACGCTGCAGGCACACTATTCCAAGTAAAAGGATCAGTCGGGGAAATATATCTTCGATATGCCAAAAAATACGGAATTCTGCCATCTACCGAGTTAACGGCAAGGGTAAACCATGCCTTTAAGGAATCCATTGCTCAAGCACCTCCACCGATCTTTGCAGTGGAGGAACCTGCAAAATTAAAACAATGTGAGAGATTGTGGTGGTTTGATATCGTACATGGCGTATTTTACCGTATTCGAATGTTTGAAGGATTCGATGACTATTTTGATGAGGTCTATGAAGCGTTTGAAACGGCGGACCATTGGGAGGTCTATCCTGAAGTGCCTAAAACCCTCCAGGAATTAAAATCTCAGGGTTATGAGCTTGGAGTGATTTCAAATTTTGATACGCGGTTTTTCAAAATATTTCGGGCACTAAACTTAGAGCAGTATTTTGACTCGATTACAATTTCAAGTTTAGCGGGTTCAGCTAAGCCTTCTCCCAAAATTTTCAAATATGCCCTGGACCAGCATGCGCTTGACCCTGACGAGGCTATTCATATCGGAGATAGCATAAAAGAAGATATAGAAGGAGCAAGACAGGCAAAAATGGTAGGTGTATTAGTCGATAGGGGAAAACATGATCATAGGAAAGAAAATAATGTGATCGCACACCTAAATCAAGTCCAAGGCATATTGGAAAAAATTAAGGTGTAAACTTGCTTTTAAGTCTCTGGCTATTTCTATTTTCGACGAATCTCCGGTTCTGAGAACCCCCTTTATTTTGTAGGGTTTTGAGACCACGGGCTTCCTTGACTTCCCAAAATCCCACTTGATAGACTTTCCTCCCTAAGTACCTACTTTTATTTAATTTTTGTATTTTTTTTGTTTTTCTTATTATTTACAACAAGATAACAATATAGAATCAAGTAAAGATTTAACATTAGTGGGGGAAGTTATGAGTGATTTTTTCAATTTTGATGAGCTCATTCACCAGTCGAATCGGCAGGCTTTATGCGCCGAAGGGAGTGAGGAAGATTGGGGTGCTGGTGAAGATCTGGAACAGGACAAACTGCCACCTGCTCCTACTGGTGTTAAAGCTGTCGCAGGAAATGGATTCATCACGGTTTCCTGGGAACCTGTTCCGGATGCTATGTACTACAATCTCTATTACCTGACCAGTAAAGGCGTTACCATCACTCCGGACGAATTAACTCGTCAAATTGCCAGTCCAGATGATTTTAAACCAGTCATTGGGGTCGATAAGGAGAAAGGAAATTGCATAGAAGGGCCTTCAAGCCCTTACACCCATTCAGATTTGGCCAATGGCCAGTGCTACCACTATGTGGTGACAGTAATCACCGAAGATGGAGAAAGCCGATGTTCTGAAGAAGTCATGTCTATTCCTTCTCCGTATTTGCCCGTACTCCAATTTGGTGAAGAAGGAGTGGACGAAGGTGAATTCCGATCGCCAACTGGCATTGCCGTCGATAATGAAGGTTATATTTATGTAGCAGATACAGATAATCATAGCATTCAAAAGTTTGATAAGGATGGAAAATTTATTGCTCGGTGGGGTGGGGAACCGGATTCAGAGGAGGGTACCTTCTATTATCCTCGTGGTTTAGCCGTTGCACCGGAAGGCCACATTTACGTCTCAGACAGTGGTAATAATCGCGTCCAAAAGTTTGACCCCGATGGCAACTTTATGAAGGCCTGGGGCAAGTTTGGTTGGGCTTGGCGTGGAGCCGAAGCCGGAAAGTTTGATGTGCCTTGGGGCGTGACAACGGATCAACAAGGTAATTTATATGTTTCTGATACCAGTAATGCACGGATCCAAAAATTCGAATCCAGTGGGACCCCTCTAGTAAAATGGGGACGAGACGGAAGCTTTGACGGCGCGTTTTTCTATCCTCGCGGCTTAGCCGTTGACTTTGTTGGAAACATTTATGTCGCCGATGAAGGCAATAATCGAATTCAGAAATTCGACCCTCGAGGTAATTTTTTGATGAAATGGGGGCGCGAAGGAAACGGGCCTGGACAATTTAGATCTCCATGGGGTGTGGCCTGTGATCCACTTGGCAACTTGTACGTGGTTGATAGTGGAAATCATCGAATCCAAAAGTTTGATTCTAATGGTACCTACACGTGCAGTTGGGGTAATCGCGGATTAACGGAAGCTCAAGTGAATTTCCCCTCTGGTATTGCAGTTGATAGGGAGGGGTATGTGTATGTAGTGGACAGCGCGAATCATCGCATTGTCAAATTTGTGCCTACAGAAGAAGAGTTAGCCCGTGGACGAGAAAAAGCAGATAAAGATCAAGAAAGCGCGGAAGGAATCCCAACAGCGCATCTAGTGGCGAAACCTGGAGATACAGAAGCTATTTTAAGCTGGCTGGAAGTTCCCGGGGCCGTTTCTTATAACTTGTATTTCAGTACCGATCCCAACCCGACGAAGGAAGCCTCTACGAAAATTGAAGGAGTTGCAAGTCCATATACACACACGGGTCTTACAAACAACACTTCATATTATTACGCCCTCTCTTGTGTCAATGAAGAGGAAAAAGAAGGCTTGCTATCTGAAGAACAGTTGGTAGAGCCGCTGTTGATTGACTTAGCCGCACCCCAAAATCCAGACTTGGTTTTGAATCATGGAGCGTACATGACGAATTCTTTAGATGTAGTGGCCACGATTTCCGCCAAGGACTTAGATACCGGCGTGGCTGGGTATTTTATTTCCGAAAATCCTATGACTCCAAGTTCTACCCTTCCCGGATGGATTGAGGTCGAACCCGAACATCGGTTTGGCGCAACCATTCCGTATTCGCTTTCTCCTAGCGATGGCCCCAAAATGGTTTATGTGTGGTTTAAAGATGTTGGAAGTAATGTCTCGGTGCCCGCTAGTGCGAACATTATTCTTAATACGTCGGGATACGTTTGTACCGGAGTCTGGGGCAAGCCAGGGAGGGGAGCTTCGTTATTGCACGGCGGAGAGTTTATGGCACCTCTTTATGGAATGGCGATTGACCGCCAGGGGTCTGTATTCGTGGTGGATAATGGCAATAATCGTGTCCAAAAGTTTGGACCTTCTGGAGACTTTATTTTGTTGTGGGGAAATTTTGGCCAAGCTAACGGGAATTTCAATAATCCTACGGGGATTGCCTGTGACGGCAAGGGGGATTTGTATGTATGTGATACTAATAATCATCGAGTTCAAAAATTCGATGGTAAGCTTGGGCACTATCTTCAGAAATTTGGTGGACGAGGAAACGGGGAAGGCCAACTTAATGCACCTTGGGGCATTGCCATCGATCGAGTGCGAGGTTATATCTATGTAGTCGATAGTGCTAACTTCCGCATTCAAAAGTTTGATGAAGACGGAGAATTTATTATGCATTGGGGAAGTTTTGGCAACAATGATGACCAATTTTATTTTGCGCGTGGTGTAGCCGTTGATCAAAATGACGGCATGGTATATGTCGTAGATATGGGTAATCACCGCATTCAAAAATTTGATACCAGTACCAATGTTCTTCCTCAACTTGTCGCCAGGTGGGGCGGTGGTATTGGCGCTGGTCATGCTAGCAGTGCTATGGCCCAAGAGCCAGGCCAGTTCCGCTCACCCTGGGGTGTTACTGTGGATGGAAAGGGCGATGTTTTTGTAACAGATACTGGCAATCAACGAATTCAAAAATTTGACCGCGATGGGAATTTTGTAACACAGTGGGGTGGATTTGGAAATGCAGAAGGACAGTTCAATTTCCCATACGGTATGGTCGTTGATCCCAAGGGTCACGTGTTTGTTGTGGATAGTGGGAACATGCGGGTTCAGCAATTCATGCCTGCTGAGGACGCTGAAGAACACATCCGTGAAGAAGCCGAATCTCTGGCTGCGTTACCCGAAGGCGCGGAGTCTTAGTTCACCAATCTGCAAGAACGACGGGGTTTCTAGATATAGGTGGGATAGGGGAGCCCCGCTATTCTTTTTTCTCGTTAGCATCCAAGACGATCATCGATTTTTTCATGAATTCCTGATAAAGTGGAATGGTGAGTTGCCTAACCTTTTCCGTAGCCATACGGTAATTTTTTAATCAGACCCGGTTAATATTTCGCAGTTGATTTTCAATTTTGTCGTCCAACTTACTATAAAAGGGTAATACCCATGGGACTCTGGGACAGAACAAGAATTGGGCTAACCTTCGATGATGTGGTGCTCGTTCCAGCGAAATCTGAAATAGTACCCTCTGAAGTCATCACGCGTACCCAGATTACAAAAAACATTGCGATCAATATTCCTCTCTTAAGCGCAGCCATGGATACCGTGACTGAAGGACGATTAGCCATTGCGTTGGCAAGGGAAGGAGGGATAGGGGTGGTGCATAGAGCCATGTCCCCAGAAGCCCAAGCAGTTGAGGTAGATAAAGTCAAAAAGTCAGAAAGCGGTATGATTTTAGATCCCATTACGATTTCTCCTAATCAAACTATTCGTGATGCCCACGACATTATGTCAAACTATCGGATCTCAGGTATTCCTGTTACCAAAGACAAAAAATTGGTGGGAATTCTCACAAACCGGGATTTACGATTTGAGTCTAGACTAGATCTCGCCGTCTCACAGGTAATGACGCGAAACAACCTGATTACAGTACCAGAGGGTACTAGTTTGATAAAAGCTCGGGAAATTCTTCATGAGCATCGCATTGAAAAACTTCCAGTTATAAATGAAAAGTTTGAACTCAAGGGCTTGATCACCATTAAAGACATACAAAAACAAATTAAATATCCTACGGCTTGCAAGGATGCTCACGGCCGTTTACGAGTGGCCGCAGCAGTTGGCGTTGGAACTGATGTTGAAGAACGGGTCAAACAATTAATCAAAGTTGGTGTGGACATGCTCGTCGTGGATACGGCCCATGGACATTCGCAAAGTGTTATCGATACGGTGAAACACATTAAAAAGTTCTATCCGGATATGGATGTGTTAGCTGGGAATATTGCTACGGCTGAAGCAGCTAAGGAATTAGTCGATGCTGGTGCTGATGCGGTAAAGGTAGGTGTGGGGCCAGGATCTATTTGCACCACACGAATCGTCTCTGGAGCGGGCGTGCCGCAACTCACTGCTATTGCGGATTGTGCCGGAGCTCTAGCTGGGACAGATATTCCGGTGCTGGCCGATGGTGGGATAAAATATTCAGGTGACATTACGAAGGCGTTAGCTTCAGGAGCATCCGCTGTAATGATTGGGTCGCTTTTTGCAGGGACAGAAGAATCTCCTGGTGAAAACGTTTTATATCAGGGAAGAACCTATAAAGAATATCGCGGAATGGGCTCTTTGGGTGCGCTTGAACGAGGGGGAAAGGATCGTTATGCACAGGAAGGAGAGGCTTCTGGGAAACTAGTTCCTGAAGGGATTGAAGGTCGAGTGCCGTTCAAGGGACCACTATCAAATGTTGTCTATCAGTTGGTAGGTGGGTTGAAGTCTGGGATGGGCTATTGCGGATGTCGGTCTATCCCAGAATTACAACAACAAGCGCAGTTTATTCAACTTACTCAAGCAGGTTTGCGCGAGGCCCATGTCCATGATGTTGTAATTACCAAAGAGGCTCCGAACTACCGTGCTGGCATTGGATGAAAAAGGCAAACCAGCAATCGGAATGCGAGATACCTAAAGGGTAGAGGGGCTTTTACGATTTACCTATTACCGTCTTTGTATTGCCAGGTCCTGCTTATGCGAAGGACTCATAATTTCTATCAAACTATAAACCATCCATGCCATCCCAACACGATACGATTGTCATTCTCGACTTTGGGTCACAGTATACCCAGTTAATTGCCCGCCGAATTCGAGAACTTCGCGTCCATTCAGTTATTCTTCCGTCCTCTGTTTCGCTTCAGGCTGTAAGTGAACATTTTCCGAAAGGAATAATCTTATCTGGTGGGCCTTCAAGTGTAATGGGTGTTAGGCGACCAAAGTGGGCTAAAGATATTCTTCAAGAAGGCATTCCTATTCTGGGTATTTGTTATGGCATGCAGCTTGTGGCCCATTATATGGGGGGGCGAGTTAGCGCTGCCAAACGACGAGAATTTGGACGGGCTGAATTACAGGTTATTGATGGGACAGATTTGTTTAAAGGTTTGGATAAATCTGAATCCTTTTCTGTCTGGATGTCACACAGTGATCGAATAGAAAAAATGCCTCGAGGATTTACAGCAATAGCCCGAACAGCAAACTCTCCAGTTGCAGCCATGAAATCCGTGAAGTATCAGCATCAGTTCTTTTGCCTGCAGATTCATCCGGAAGTTGCCCATACCGTTCATGGCAAGAAGATTCTCAAGTATTTTGTTCAAGGAATTTGTAAGGCCAAGGCAACATGGACCATGGACTCTTTTCTTAAAAAATCAATCAAAGAGATTTGTGAAAGGGTGGGGCAAGATAAAGTGCTCTGTGCCCTTAGCGGGGGGGTCGATAGCATGGTAGCTGCCGCAATGACTCATTGCGCCATTGGTAAGCAGTTAACGTGTGTGTTCATTGATAACGGCGTTATGCGAAAGAATGAGGCCAAGCAACTGAAAAAAGTATTTGAGGCGCAGGACTTTAGTCATCGCATAGTGGATGCCAGTGAACAATTTCTTAAGGCTCTCGGGCGAACGATTGACCCTGAAAAGAAACGCAAAATTATTGGTCGGCAATTTATTCAAGCCTTTGATCGAGAAGCCAAGAAAATTGGCAATGTTCGTTACCTCGTTCAAGGGACTCTCTATCCCGATGTCATTGAAAGCATAAGTCATAAAGGACCTTCAGCGACTATTAAAACACATCATAATGTGGGTGGTTTGCCAGCTAAAATGAACTTAAAACTGATTGAACCCTTACGAGAATTATTTAAGGACGAAGTCCGTGGTTTGGGTAAAGAATTAGGGCTTCCGGATGGGATAGTGTTACGACATCCTTTCCCTGGGCCTGGTCTAGCCATTAGAATATTAGGTGCTGTGAGCCAAGAGCGATTGGCAATATTACGTGAGGCAGATGTCATTTATATTGAGGAATTAAAAGCCAATGGTTTATATAAAAAAACCTGGCAGGCTTTTGCCGTCTTATTGCCGAGTCAAACAGGAGGTGTCATGGGCGCTCAGCGAACCTACGAAAATGTCATTGGGCTACGAGCAGCGACCAGTGTTGATGGGATGACTGCCGATTGGGCTCAGTTACCTCATGACTTTTTGGCAAAGGTCTCAAATCGAATTATTAACGAGGTCAAGGGTGTAAATCGAGTAGTCTACGATGTTAGTTCGAAGCCTCCGAGTACAATCGAGTGGGAGTAGTTTTTATGTTTAAATTCAGAGGGCTGAACCGAAATACGATCTTAATCGCGTTAATCAAACTAAAATTTGTGCAGGAATTAGATCTGTCGTCAGGACAGGCGTAAAATTAGTTTCAAAATCTGAATAAAAATAATATAACAATGCCTTCGAAGAAATGGTATGTTGAATGGGGATGACCAAAACACCTGAGAAGAGCCTTCGGCTGCAAAAAGTTATTGCGGCAAGTGGGCTGAGTTCAAGGCGAGTTGCAGAGGATTTAATTCGACAGGGATGCGTGACAGTCAATGGCCGAGTTGTCCGAACGCTTGGAACCTGTATTAATCCATCTATTGATCATTTCAAAGGCTTTGGACGCCACTTGGATGCTTTTGAACCAGAGGTGTTTATCTTACTCAATAAACCACCAGGGGTTGTCACCACTATGAAAGATCCCTTTGGTCGAAAAACTATTGCGGATTTACTTGAGCGGATAAAACTTCGGGTCTTTCCAGTAGGCCGTTTGGATTATGATGCAGAAGGGCTTTTGCTTTTGACCAATAATGGCCAAGTTGCTCAGGCGTGCTTGCATCCACGATACCACGTTCCCAAAACCTATTTAATCAAGGTTTCAGGTGTTTTTAATGATGACCAAATAAAAATATTGAAACAGGGCGTGGAATTAGATGATGGTATTACTTCCCCAGCTGATGTAAAAAAGTTTGGCAAAGCCAAATCCAATTCTTGGTTGGAAATCACGATTCATGAGGGGAAAAAACATCAAATTAAACGGATGGTTGAAGCCTGTGGGCATCGGGTCATGCGTATTAAACGCACTCGTTTTGGTCCGCTTCAGCTCAGGGATTTGCCATTGGGCTCATGCCGGTACGCTACAGATGCAGAGGCTAACGCTCTACGGGGTATTCTCCGGCGAACGGCATTAGAAACAATTGAGCGATCATTTCGTACTAGACCAAAATTAAAAAAACGGGCATTAGCTAGTGTGACGAATAAGGCCAAAGCAAAGAGGTTGAGCAGAGAGTGAAAAACTAATGGAACCATCTCTGCAAGACGATTCTGTAGTGGAAGTTTCATTAGGATTAGTGCTTCCTAAACAATTCAAATTTGGAGGCAAGGATTCTACAGAGCGGCAATTGAAAAATAGGCAAAAGGTAAAATTGTGACGCGGACGCATCATTGCAATGAATTAACGAAACAGCATGTTGGTGAAATTGTTACCTTAATGGGATGGGTTCATGGTCGACGAGATCATGGAGGCGTGCTGTTCATTGATTTGCGTGACCGTTATGGGATAACCCAACTTGTATTTGATATTGAGAAGGATCCAACTATTCATGGTCAGGCTAGTGCTTTGAGAAATGAGTTTGTGATCGCTGCTACAGGAAAAGCTAGAACTCGACCAGAAGAGTCAATAAATCCGCAGCTTGTCACGGGAGAAATTGAAATTGAGGTTGTGACATTACAGGTACTCAACCAGTCCAAAACTCCACCGTTTGTTATTGAAGATGATGTGGAAGCCACCGAATCCATTCGCCTTGAACACCGTTACTTAGATCTCCGGCGCCCTAGAATGCAGAAGTTACTCAAGCTACGACATGATGTTACGTTCTATACGCGCCAGTTGCTTCATCAGCGTGGTTTTCTTGAGGTTGAAACTCCAATTCTGACTAAAAGTACCCCGGAAGGGGCACGGGATTACTTGGTTCCTAGTCGTATGAATTCCGGGCAATTTTTCGCACTTCCACAATCACCCCAATTATTTAAGCAAATCCTCATGGTCGGAGGAACCGACCGATACTTTCAAATTGCTCGATGTTTTCGCGACGAAGATTTGAGACTTGATCGGCAACCTGAATTTACACAAATTGATATGGAGATGTCGTTCGTTAAGCGAGACGATATATTGACTTTGAGCGAGGAACTCATTGCCACTGTATGCAAGGAAACTGTTGGACTATCCCTGCCAACTCCATTTCCTCGTTTGACGTATCAAGAGACTATGGATAGGTATGGAACCGATAAGCCAGATCGGAGGTTTGGATTGGAACTTCGAAATTTGAACGAAGTAGCCAGTCAAGTTGAGTTTAAAGTGTTTCGGGATGCCGTAGAAAATGCTGGGTTAGTTGCAGGGTTAGTCGTCAAAGGTGGAGCTCAGATCGCTCGAAACCAGATCGATCATTTAATCGAATTAGTAAAAGGTTTTGGGGGCAAGGGATTAGCTTGGGTAAAAATTGCAGAAGGATGGAAACTCGATTCCACTATTGCAAAATTCCTCAAAGCTGAGCTGCTTCAACAGGCCTTGCCTGATGCAGAGCCTGGAGACCTTCTGCTCTTTGTTGCCGACAAGCCAGCAGTGACGTATGACGTGTTAGGTCGACTGCGGTTGCATTTGGGAGAAGAATTAAATTTGGTCAATAGAGAAAAATGGGAAGCTTTGTGGGTCGTTGACTTTCCTTTGCTCGAATATGATAAAAAGGAACGTCGATACGTTGCTCTCCATCATCCCTTTACTGGGCCATTTTCTGAAGATATTCCTCAATTAGATGGAAACCCGCTCGCAGTTCGAGCTCAAGCCTATGACATGGTCCTCAATGGATTTGAAATTGGTGGGGGTAGTATACGTATTCATCAAAGTAATGTGCAACGAAAAGTGTTTGATTTGTTAGGGATCACTAAAGCCGAAGCTCAAGAAAAATTTGGTTTTCTTCTTGATGCGCTTGAATATGGCGCACCCCCACATGGTGGCATTGCGTTTGGGCTGGATCGTTTGGTTATGCTTCTTGGTAAAACTGAATCCATTCGTGATGTCATTCCTTTCCCCAAAACTCAAAAAGCCCAATGTATGATGACTGATGCCCCTTCAGTTGTTGGCAGTGCCCAACTCAAAGAGCTTCGCATTAAGCTTGATATCGATATCTAATTGGTAGGTTTTGAATTTTTTGAAATACTACGTTTGTTTGGGTTCGTAGATAGTCACGATAATGCTGTGTAGGCCTGTTGCACCGTTTGGTTGAGGACGGGTTATTTCTGAGGTTTGGATTTTTCCTGTAGTATCTACTGCTCGGACTGATACCATTTTTTTTCCTTCTGGTGCATTCTTTAACTGATAATTCCAGACCACCCACGACCAGGTTGATTGAGGTGGCTCAATCTCTGCATTAATCCACGTTTTTTCTTGATCAAAACTCAAGTGAACTTCAGAAATAGAGTGAGGCCCTCCGAAGGCAATTCCTCTGAAGTTGACATTGGGGCCAGGAACGGATTGATAATGTCCAGGGCTGTCAATGCGAGAGAAAATATGAATCGTTCCATCATCGGTCCAACCTTTCCGCTGCCAATACCCTTGGTAATCACCGTTATAGACTTCAATTTCGGTTAACCATTTCACATTTTTGATTCCATATAATCCGGGAACTACAAGCCGAACGGGAAACCCATGGGCCTTGGGAAGTTTCTCTCCGTTCATCAGGTAGGCCAGCATAACTTCATCTCGCATGGCATGTTCAAAGGGGATACTATCATGATAGGCATCGGTGCCTCGGAAAATAACGTCACGGGCGGTTTCTGGATTGGCACCAGCTTCCACTAATAATTCTTTCAATGAAATCCCACGCCAAATGGCGTTGCTAATACTCGACCCACCAGGCAAGGTATCAATGCACATCAAGGTAGATACTTGGTCGAAGGGCTTGCGATTCAAAAGGTCTCGCCATTTCAAAACCATTGGATTGTCCAAGGCGCCTTTGATGACCATTTGCCATTGTTCTTGATCTACATCCCTCGAAAGATTGTATGGAGAGTCCATATAGTTGACGGTGTAAAACTTATCATTTGGAGTAAAATACAAAGTTTCACGGGGGGGTATAGCAAACATGCTACCTAAATCACAGCCACTAGTAATGCTAGTGAGTCCTGCTAAAGCACCAATTTTAAATAGGTTGCGTCTGGAAATATCCATAAGTTTAGATATGCAATTGTAGATATATCTTATAGCCAAAATACGGAGGAATATTATCTCTCAGTAAAAAAAACTGCAAGGAAACCGTTTTTCAAAATTCTGATTGGTAGAAATAATAGTCTAATAATATTTGCCAAATATGTTTTCCTAGACTCTTTCTTATATTTTGGCAATGAAGCGAAAACTTTTTTAGTTTGCAGAATAAAGTTGTAAAACCAGACCAATTAGGCCGATTTGCGAATCAATTGAGGGGTAGTTTTTCCACGGATGACATCATCAGTGATCACTACTTCTTGAATGCCCTCTAAGGCAGGTGTGTCATACATCAGATCAAGCATTTTATCTTCCAGAATACTTCGAAGTGCGCGAGCCCCAGTTTTTAAACAAGCAGCTTTTTGGGAAATGATATTCACGGCCTCATCGGTGAACACCAAATTTATTCCATCAAGTTCAAACAGAGCTTGATACTGTTTAATGAGCGCATTTTTTGGTTCAGTCAACACGCGAACTAAATCGGACTCACTAAGATCTGAAAGAGTTGTCATTACTGGAAAACGCCCCACAAATTCTGGTATTAACCCGAACTTCAGTAAATCCTCAGGCTGGACAAGATTGAGAATTTCACTAGCGTGAGAATGGGTTTGGGGCTCGGGGTTGGCCCCAAACCCTAATCGTTTATAACTCGTGCGCTGAGCAATAATTTGATCTAAGCCGACAAAAGCACCACCACAAATAAATAAAATGTTTTTTGTATTGATTTGAATATATTCTTGGTCAGGATGCTTGCGTCCGCCTTTTGGTGGGATATTACAAGTGGTGCCTTCAACCAGTTTTAGTAATGCTTGCTGTACGCCCTCACCAGACACATCTCGTGTAATGGAAGCACTTTCTGACTTGCGGCTAATCTTGTCGATTTCATCAATGTAAATAATTCCATTTTCCGCGCGCTTTACATCGAAATCACAGGATTGCAAAAGCTTAAGTGCGACGTTTTCAACATCTTCCCCAACGTATCCAGCTTCGGTGACGGTCGTAGCATCTGCAATAGCAAAGGGAACCTGGAGAATGCGGGCCAATGTCTGGGCCATAAGAGTTTTGCCGGTTCCTGTTGAGCCAATGCGCAAAACATTGCCCTATTCTAATTCAACATCTTTAATCTCTTTCCCGCTACACACACGCTTAAAATGATAATGTACTCCAACAGCTAAAACTTTTTTCGCTTGTTCTTGTCCAATGACGTACTGGTCGAGAACTGCCTTGATTTCCGGGGGTTGAGGTAATTTAAAATCTTGGGGTGCAGCCGGCACTTCAGTCTGTTTCATGGAAGATTCAGTAAGGAACTGGCCACACAATTGAACGCATTCATTGCAAATAAGCAAAGTGCTATCGTTGCGACATGTACTGCAGGTGTATTTTGATGGGCTTTGGATGAATCCCGAGACAGCATGTTGCAGATTTCCACAGAAGGAACAAGTTGGCTGGTTGTTTCCTTTCCTA
>CAZGFV010000013.1:15811-16277 GCA_964524575.1 uncultured Nitrospiraceae bacterium | reverse complement strand
CGCCGAGCCCTCTCAAAGCAGAATGACTAGACGAATGCTGGCCTTCCCAAAGTGCAGACCTTATTAAATCTTGAGTCACTGACACTTCTTGTTTGACTTGTCGTACATCCAATGTTCCATAAATCCCTTTTTCTACCACAATGTCGTTGGACATAAACGCCTCCCCTAGAGTAACGATGTACTCATGTTTAGAAAATCAACTTTGCCCTCTGATTAGACAAAAATACTTCATTCATAAGAACCAGTATCGTTATTGCTGTGAAGCCAGATTTAAATCCGAGCCAAAGTGGGCACGCCGGTTTTGCTGGAAACAGTTTTCTGCATAGATATGACACTTGGGTTTGTCTTTTCCAAACGACATTACAACAAGTTGGTGATGAGGTACCCCAAGAAACCCTAAATACTGTTGAACCATGGTAGCCCGTTTTTCCCCTAACACATAATTGTAGGCCTGCGTTCCTCGTTC
>CAZGFV010000013.1:0-15801 GCA_964524575.1 uncultured Nitrospiraceae bacterium | reverse complement strand
CACAATGCCCTTCGATAGCGATACGTTCATGGGGGTAAGCTTTGAGCCACTCCGCATTGGATTCGAGAACTCGTCGAGATTTCTCAGTAAGCCGCCAACTATCAAATTGGAAATAAATATCTTGGAGTCCATTCGAAAGTGTGGCGCCTTTTCGATCCGATCCTTGGCCAGAAAAAGCGCCGCTTTCTTCTCTCGGAGTCGTCAAAACAGCTTGAGCCCCTGAGTCTTTGCTCAATCCCACCGGAGGGTCACCAGCCAAGGAATCAGTTCTTCCCTGAGAGATTGAGTTTTGGTGATTCGCTTGACTTCCTTTGGGAAATTTACCAACACCGGGATCAATTTCTCGACTCAAGCGAATTTCATCACGGCCTGCCAAGGGCTGAATTCCTGACTTTTTCTCGGTCAGGACCACGGGTTCCACGGAAACCTCAGCGACCCTATGCTTCGAGCCCGATGAGTCACGCATCAACTTCTTCCCACAACCAGATCCTAGCCCGAGAAAGCTAATACTTATCAGCATGACTCCAGTAGATTTTATAAACGATGTCATAGCATACCTCTTGTTTGAAAATTCATTACTCCTTATACAAGGAGCTTATGGCCTAGTACCAGCCACCCCGATGCCAGTCAGATCACAATAATAGAAGGCTATGCAAAATTTGGACCATTTTTGATTTATACGGAAGATTTGCGCGGTATTTAGGAGTGAGTCAATGGTGAAGAGCCAGCCAAACTACAAGGAATTTCCCTCGCTTAGCGCAAAATAGAACAGACTAGCAGCGCATATTCGTGGACTTGAAACCCTAAAGGTGGGCGTTAGGGTACAAAGTTGGATTGAAAAAGACCGTCCTGGACATTTTAAAGAAACGTCACAACATCCAAGCCATACTATCAATTGCACAGAAGAGGATTTGTCCTCCCCCCTGCACTCCTGATGCATTTTTTCAACACACGTTGCATTAATCCAACTAAAAAAAGAAGGATGGTTTAGAATTTTGATGCGCGCTATCTCTAAGGGAAGGCAATCATTTCCTCAATAGAGAATAAAATATCTATTCTGGGAGATGAAGGACGCCCGATTCAAAATCCCGCTGAACTTTGGCGTAACGAGTTGGCGTCCCAACGTCCGACCAATACCCAAATAAAGGATAACTGGACACAATGGCTCTGCGTTCCAGCCAATGGATATAGGCATCAATGATAGACGACGAGATACCTTGGGGAACGTGGCTCAAGAGGGCCGGATCAATCACGTGAATTCCAGCAAACATCCGTCGGTCAAGAGGAGTGCTGCAGCCACCTGCCGACCTTCCTTTACCATTAATGGTCATAACGTGGCCAGCAGCATTCGTTTCAATGATGCCCCACTGCTCCACATCAGGGTCGTCGCGAAGAACCATGGTAGCAATTGCTTCAGCCTGATTGTGATGTGTCATCACTGCTGACAAATCCAAATCAAAAATGATATCCCCATTAATCACGAAAAACGGCTCGCCATCAAAAAATGATTCGACTTGCTTAATCCCACCACCCGTACCTAACAATACCGGCTCGTTGGAAAAAAAAACTTGTATCCCCCAATGGCTCCCATCCCCAATAGCCTTTTGAATCTGCTCACCTAGATAATGGAGATTCATCATCACTTGTGTGATACCATGCTTTCGCAACAGCAATATGTTCCAAACGAGTAAGGGATAAGGACCTAATGGCAGAAGGGGCTTGGGAATAGAATCCGTAAGAGGACGCAACCGCGTTCCAAAACCAGCCGCCAGGACCATCGCTTTCATGAAGACCTCTTCATTGCCAATTAGGCACGTAGGACACCAATGCCGCGTGAAGAGGTTCCAACTCGGGGTAGGTCTCGAGATTCCGGCGCACATATCCGAGTGTTCGAGGAATATCTGCAAGATACTTAGGATTTCCCTTGACCCGATCAATATACACGAATCGGCCGACTGCCTTGAGATTTCGTTGAATACTTGTGAAGTCAAATAGCCGACGAAATGCTGAACGGTCTGTTAATAACATGCGTTCTTGAGTCTCCTTATCTAACTCACTGCACATGCCTTCACAATATCGAGTAATCATAGCATCAACAAACACCTCATCTAAAGAAATATAAGAATCGCGCAACAAGGATGCAAGATCATATGTCGTCGGCCCCATCAAGGCATCTTGAAAATCAATTACTCCGAGATGATCACCCCTCACCATTAAATTTCGAGAATGATAATCCCGATGGGTAAACACCATGGGTTGGTTAGCCAAAAACTTGGCCATAGCAATAAACGTATCTCGAATATCGTTTTCGTGTTCCACGCTTATATTTTTTTTGCGTTGTCTAGCCAAAATGCCATACTCCAAAAAGTGCTCAAACTCCCACATAAGCAGAGACACATCAAAAGAACGCGAAAATGCAATACATCGTTCGTTAGCCTGGGACTTCAAGCGCAGGTGGATCTGAACAAGCGAATCAATCGCTCGCGGATACCATTGTCGAATAGCCTGCTCTCCACCTGCTTGACATGCATGAAACAACGTCACATCTCCAAAATCTTCTAAATACAGTAGACCAGCAACATCATCGAAATAATGAAGCTTGGGAACCGAGATGCCCGCCTTGGCCAAAGACCGTAAAACATTCAAAAATGGAAGTTCAGCCACCTCTACTGTAGCCCCACTCACTGCCTCTTCGGAGACCTTAAAGCTCTCAGGGCTAGCCAGCTGCATTAAGATCAACGAAGTAGACCGTCCGCTTTTCAGATGCAATCGAAAGTACCGACGATTTGAAGCATCTCCGGTCAACAACACCATGCTAACAAGTTCGGCAGAAGATTCTAGCCGTGTACGCAAGGTAGTTGCGATTAACATAGGGTCTGGAGGTGCCGAGGCTGAAATAGCTGAAGGATTCATAGCGCTAAAACAATACGGTTCTAATTGTTTGCTGAATGGGCTGATTTTTACTTCGTTAATTGCATAATCAAAACCGCAGACCCGCTTTTCCCTACAGGGAAGTCTGTTATTTGAGTAAGAGCAGGCCCTCGCCTACTAGTATACCAAAATTGGCCATTATATCTTCTACATCTTTTCCAAATAACCTTAGGGTGCAATCTTACAGCAAAGTATGGCAATATCGGACAGTCTTCGACCTAAGGCAAGAATGCCTTTAGGTAACCTAGAAATAGCCACGTTAAAGATAAAGACGTGAGGAGTATAGAATGGCGGAATTCCAATACCAAGAAATCTTCGAATACGGGAAAGACACAACCCCCTATCGTAAAGTCACATCCGAATACGTCAACACGACCACATTCGAAGGCAAAGAAATATTAAAAGTCCAACCTGAAGCCCTCACCATTCTGGCGCGTCAAGCCATGGATGACATCGCACACTTGCTCCGCCCAAGCCATCTCAAACAATTGGCTAAAATTTTGGATGACCCCGAAGCCTCCGATAATGACCGCTTTGTGGCATTGGAACTACTTAAAAATTCCAATATTGCCGCGGGAAGGGTACTGCCAGGTTGCCAAGATACCGGCACCGCTATAGCCATTGGGTATAAAGGACAACAAGTTTTTACAACAGGAAACGATGCAGAAGTTCTTTCTCGTGGTATTTACGAAGCATACGAACAACGAAACCTACGTTACTCGCAAATGGCTCCCATCGATATGTATACCGAAAAAAATACGGGGACCAATCTCCCAGCTCAAATTGAACTGTACGCCAAAGAGGGGAATGAGTATAAGTTTTTATTTATCGCTAAAGGCGGAGGTTCAGCGAATAAAACATTTCTATACCAAGAGACTAAGGCCTTGTTAAATCCAAAGTCCTTGTTGGACTTCATAGCTAAAAAAATTCGAACCCTCGGCACGTCAGCATGTCCACCCTATCATTTAGCACTCGTGATCGGCGGCATGTCTGCAGAATTCACATTAAAAACCGTAAAACTAGCCAGCTGTCATTTCCTCGATAATCTGCCAACTTCAGGAAACAACAAAGGGCGGGCATTTCGAGACCTTGCCCTAGAAAAAGAAATCCTACGACTCTGCGCGGAAACCGGAATTGGTGCACAATTTGGAGGAAAATACTTTGCTCACGATGTACGCGTAATTCGCTTACCACGTCACGGTGCATCATGCCCAGTTGGGTTAGGCGTATCATGCTCAGCCGACCGACAAATCCTTGGGAAGATTACTAAAGACGGTGTATTTCTTGAACAACTTGAAACGAATCCGGCGCAATACCTACCAGAAGTTTCAGAAAAGGATCTCGACGGAGAGGTGATCAAGATCGATCTCAATCAACCCATGCCGAAAATTCTTGCGGAACTTCGAAAATATCCCGTGGCCACAAGGCTCTCACTTACCGGACCGTTGGTGGTTGCACGAGACATAGCCCATGCCAAACTCAAAGAACGATTGGATGCAGGAGAAGGCCTTCCTCAATACATCAAGGACCATGCGGTGTACTATGCTGGTCCCGCCAAACGCCCCAAGGGTCATACCTCGGGCTCCTTTGGCCCCACCACAGCGGGACGCATGGATTCTTATGTAGATCAATTTCAAGCCGCTGGCGGAAGCATGATCATGCTCGCTAAAGGCAATCGATCCAAACAAGTCCGCGAGGCCTGTGGTAAATACGGCGCATTTTACCTCGGAGCAATAGGAGGACCAGCCGCAAGAATAGCTGAACACAGCATCAAAAAAATCGAAGTTCTAGAATATGAAGAACTCGAAATGGAAGCCGTCTGGAAGATTGAAGTCCAAAACTTTCCCGCCTTCATTGTCATCAACCACGAAGGCAAAGATTTTTATGCTGACTTGGCTGCTGAACATCCACCTGCATTGGTTCAGATGAACAAATAACCAATAAACTAAAATGTATTTTTACTGTTTGAATGAAGGCCACCATCGGGTAGCCCTATGAAAAAGCTGCGCATTCTAGCTCTCATGCATGTTGATTTAGTTCCGCCAGAAGAGGTAAAAGACCATGAGTTAGCCACGGCTAATTGGCGGACAGAGTATGATGTAGTGAAAACTTTAAAATCTCTAGGGCACGAAGTGTTCCCAGTTGGTGTCTATAATGATTTGGGGGTCATTCGGGAGGCTATAATTTCCTGGAAACCTAATATTGCTTTTAATTTATTGGAGGAATTCGCGAACCAAGGAACATACGATCAAAACGTGGTCTCTTATTTGGAATTACTCGGCTTACCCTATACTGGCTGTAATCCACGCGGCCTCATGTCAGCCAGGGATAAAGGGTGGACAAAGAAAATTTTGTCTTATCATCGTATCCATGTGCCGGACTTCCTAATCGTTCCAAAAGGAAGGGTCGTGAAAAGGCCTAAACATTTGGCGTTTCCTTTGATCGTAAAGTCCATGACTGAAGAAGCTTCGCTAGGCATCTCCCAAGCCTCCATTGTGGAAGATGACGAGAAATTACGCGAACGGGTAGATTTCATTCACCATAGTGAGTCAGTCGGAACTACTGCTTTAGTCGAACGCTATATTGAAGGTCGAGAACTGTATGTTGGAGTACTGGGGAATACACGGCTCCAAGTTCTTCCGATTTGGGAACTTGTGTTAAACAACATGCCGGAGGACGCGAAAAAAATTGCCACTGCCCGAGTCAAATGGAGCGACAAGTACCAAAAGAAATATCGTATTCGATCACAGGAGGCCGAGAGACTGTCCCCAGAACTCCAGCAAAAAATCAAAAGAATTGCCAAGCGAGTGTATCGTCATCTGGCTCTCTCTGGCTATGCTCGAATTGATTTCCGCCTTGACGAAAATGATCAAAACAAAGTGTATGTGCTAGAGGCCAACCCCAATTGCCAACTGGCCCATGACGAAGACTTAGCTCATTCCGCTGGCCGAATCAGTCTTTCCTACAAAAACCTTATCCAGCGAATCCTTAATTTTGGGTTACAGTTTCACGCGGCGCGAATCCGAATTTAATGGGGAGCCAGTTATGAACCTTGATTCGACAAGTCTCGAACGGATCAAAATCTTTGCAGAGTTTCTTAAGCAAACTAAAGAAGTCGGCATAAAGCCTTCCTTTTTCACGACCCCCACCGAGCATGGAGATAACATAACAGCTATGGCTACGATTAACGGAGAAAAACAAAATGTGGGGCTTTTATTTTGGGATATCCGCGCACTTCAAGAACAAGGCTTGGTCGATATTTTAGATGACGATGATCTGGCACTCGGCATGAATATAACTGACAGCATGATCGAAGATGCAGAACATATTTTGATGTTTGCAAATAAAGAGCTTAAAAGATTTTGAAGTTTAAATATTTTTAGAACGGGCGCGGCAATACCAGAACTTACTGAATAACCAAGCTTTATTCGTTAGGCTAGCAAAAGCCCAAAACTTATTGAAGACTAAACGGAGTAGTCACAAGTATGCTTGCCGGGTTTTCTCCTTCCACTGTTCACTAATATTCTGACTAACCATCTAGCCTACCACTACATATCTCGCAACATATGCACGAACAAACCATCTCTTAGTTTTGGCTCAAACCATGTACTCTTAGGTGGCATAATGCGCTTCGCGTCGGAAACCGCCATAAGTTCTTCAACAGTTGTCGGACATAGCCAAAACGCCACAGCCCATTCTCCGCTATCGACCTTGACTTCTAATTCTTTTGGAGGGCGAACACCCCCCACAAAATCGATTCTCGGATCTAAGCTTTGATCTTTGATTCCTAAGAGCGGATCAAGCACACGTTCCGTTAGGATCGAGACCCCCAGGCCACTCACAGGATCTCTTTCCAGCGCAGTTCGTTGATCTTTGAAAATTCTTGGAGTCGCCCGGTACCATTGCCCTTCAAGATACATATCAAATCCAGCTTCTAGTGCTTGCCCTGGTTGGCTAGTTGACTGCAAATCATAGGTTAGCCCTAATGTTTCTAAAAACTTTTGCGGTGTAAGCCCGTTTAAATCCTGCACCACTCGGTTATAAGGTAAAATCCGTAATTCGTCATGCGGAAAAATAACTGACAAGAATCCTTCTTCGTGACGGTTAACTGAAGCAATCTTAGCTTGGCTCCAAGCCGCACGCACCCGGCTCGCTGCAGCCGATCGATGATGCCCGTCAGCAATATATAATGCCTCGACTGTTTGGAAATCACTCATGGTCTGTTGAATAACTTCAGGATCTCTCATGCTCCAGACTGTATGTTCAACTCCATCTTCAGCCATGAACTGTGTGTCCGGCATGGTATTAATGATATCTTGAAGCCAATTTTGAAATCTTGCCGTACGATGGAAAAAAAGTAAAACAGGCCCAGATTGCGATTCATGAGTTTCGATAATTCGCACTCGATCATTTTCTTTCATTGGCCTTGTGAGTTCATGTTTTTTAATAATACCCCGATCATATTCGTCTACAGATGCCAGCGCCACAAGGCCGGTTTGTTTATGATTGCCCCATCGTTGACGATACACGCCAAACAACGGATGCGATTCCTGAGCCAAGAAACCTCCTTTGATCAGACTCTGTAAGTTAGCAGCACCATGCGCATAGACTGCTTCAGAATACGGATCGATTCCATCAGTAAGTTCCAATTCGGCCCGTCCAATTCGCAAAAAACAATGCGGATTGCCCTCTGCAATTTGGCGCGCCTCCTTCAACGACACCACATCGTAAGGAGGAGCAGCCACCTGGGCTGCTAAATCCGCGCTGGGCCTTAGGGCACGAAACGGTTTGACAATCGCCATAGAGGCTCCTTTTAAATTAAATGATGCGGGCTGGCACCATAGCATATTCTTACCATACCGCCTACACCCAGACTAATATAGGAAATCATACTAGACATTCAAAAAATGGAAATTATTTTCACAAGGACTGGGAAATTTGCTGACAATGAATAAGGATAGACATATTTCCTCCAATTTGCCTTACGAAGTGTATAGGCTACACCAGAGTTAGGGAGTAAGGGCATTTCCCCTTGGTTTTTAAAGATTGAAATTTTTTCTCAACTTTGCTACCAAAAACCTACCATGAACTTTGATCCAGCAATTTCGGCCCAACAAGCCTTAGCCCAATCATTGGAATCCGAAGAATTAGGTGAATTTCAGAATGAGATTACCGAGGCTGAGGATACCTTTTCTTCTAATGCTGGACTTGAGGCAAAGCATGCCTTTGAACGGCTTCATACCATTGGCCAACAGTTACCCGAAGCCCAAGCGTTTCAGGAATTTTTAATTTATATCACGTGGCAGCAAGTAACCGAGGAAACATTACCACGGCATTTTCAAACGGGCCTTCAACTCTGCAATAATTTTTTAGACCGATTTGGTAATTCAGAAGAAGAGACAAAAACTTTAACTCAAATCTTAGATATTCGGGAGTCGTTTCAGGCAGGCCTGGGGGGACAAGAAACACTTATTCCAGAATTTGACGAGGATGCCTTTAAAGGAGGGGATTGAAAAGCGGTGCCCTAGCTGAAAAGTGATTGGCGTATAAAACGATGAAGATTCACCGCGCTATTGCTTGAATTCAAAAGACACCTCCAGGCTTGAATCGGCCGTAACATTGACAGGTCGTCTTTGAGTCCCTAACTCTGGATGCCAAGCCACTAGTTCATATTGACCAGAAGGGACTTGACCTAAGGTAAACTGGCCACCCTCACCTGAAATGGCAAAATACGGTGAGTCCACAATATACATCCAATTTTCCATGAAATCATGCCGATCACAAGTAAAAGCTACAACCCGAGCCTGTTTGATTTTCTTGGAAGGAAGCGTTTGCGTCATTTTTGAATGAGCCGAAAGGTTTTGTGTATTGATGGTTCTTAGGATATTGGCGTTCTTCCCCCTCAGAACATACGTATGCAGGGTATGTTTAATAGGATCTTGATTCTCAAACTCTATAGGTTGTCCTTTTGCAACGACACCTGTCACGGGTCCAAAGTTACATTTCTTTTGTGAAACATCAAGATTAAGGGTGTCCCCGGATTCGTATCGAAATTCGCCTTCACCAGGAAGTTTTGCTTTAAAGGCTTTGGCTTCGAAGGCTTTTCCGCTTTTTACTCCTTCTAAAAAAATTATAGTGCCTTTCAGCAACCCATTCTTGACCTGAATTTTCTCTAAACTTCTGACTTTTCCACAAACTTCTGGCTCTTTATTGACGTCAAAAACACGTGGGACTGGAGGAGTTCCAATAAAGACAACCTTTCCAACGATGGTGGCTCCATTCAACACAGGCATCACCTCATACCCAAACCCGAAAACAGAAAGCCCAAATAAGGTTAAAGAAAAAGTCGCCATCGCCACAGTTTTTCTTCGCATGAGCCAACTCCTTTTTGTCAAATCAATTCCAGAATCAGAGGACTTATAATAAACTCCCTGCCATCCAAAGGTGACAACAGAGTCTGTTTCAAGCTGCCCTCGTAACCATTGGTAAATAGGTACGCCACCCTCAAGAGCCAATCGCGTCTCAATCCCTTCAAATTCAGGCAGAAGAAGGTTGAATCCAGCTAATACATCAAGACGTTCTCCTCCGAGTTTATCTGGAAAGGCCGTTTGTACATTCTTCGTAATTGCACTGTCCGCTCCTGAGTAATTGCCCCAATATTTATAACTAAATCTCAAAGAACCACTGAGCCATTTGGGAACGACCTCATAAGCTCCGTGAACATTCAGGTCAACAGCATTACCCTTCTTGAAACCATTATTATTTTCTGTCGATCGGATTGAACCAATAGCTTGGAATCCCCATGATGCTCTTCCTTTTTCACCGCCATAGGTAAGCCCAGGATAAAAATCTAAACTTCCAGATCCTAAATGCATCGGGTACGGCAATCGCATGTTATCATTGCCACCCATCAATGGGGTCCGATCAGTTGGTGAAGTATCACCTGTTGGCAAACTAAAAGAAAGGTTGAAATGAAAGCGGTGTGTACCAATACTTGGAGCTTCTACCGCCCACAAACGCCAAAGACTTCCAAACTTAATGTCACCTAATCCTTCCGACCGCATTGTAAATGCAGTTCCGTTCTTATGAGTCATCCTCATACTATTACGGAGATAAGGCACCATCACCATCACTGTCAATGTATCATCTACCCCATACATTGCGCCAAACATATGCATTTCCATTATCATTGACAGGGGAGATATAGAAGAACCAACCAATCCCCGCCCCACGGCATCAGTCACTGAATTCGTCCCGTTCCTAGTTTCTTGCATAAACATGTTCATATAACGGTACGACCACATAAACTCACCCTTTTCGTGGGTGTGATCACCCATTTGCCCGATGGGCCCATGAGCATTTGGTTTTTCCGCTGTGTAAAAGTTCCCTGTTATGAGTTTTTCACCCTTCTTGTTTACATGAGACGCAAGATTCTCTTCCCACCCAGACATAACGCCATCAAGTAACGCAGCATGGGCCTTGTTTTGTATCCCGGACAAAAAGAGTATGGCACCAAAAAGCACAATAAAAGTAATTTTAGAAATACAAATTTCTTTAAAAGATATGTACATTTAATAAACCTTTAATAAAAATATAATAGAAATAAATACTCCAAGCGGCTCACATACAAATTACCACTTTCCTATTACTTAAGAAGTAATTGTGCAAAAAGACACAAAAACAGCTGACTTAGTTTTGGAAATTGCGAAATTATTTTAAAGGCTGGAGTGAGGGGGACCACGCTGGAAAGTAAAAAGTGCTGGACTAGTACGAACAAGATGAACCGGAAAAAGCTCTACCCCAGTAACAAGACTAGATAAAGTCTCAAAAACGAAATCGCTTGTTTGAGCGATCTCTCCAGCAGCACAGATCCAAGAACAAATGAGACTAGCATGGGTAGCCGCTTTGTGATGAGTATGATGTAGTGAATGCGCCGCACTTTCGCTGGCAAATATGCCACCAACAAACAAAATGCAGGCAACAAGGCCAAAAATTAGAAATGGAGATGGGGAGTATAAGTGCTTCATTGTTAAAACCTTTTCTCAGCCATCCTAGAAAAGAAAAAGTCCCCATGTCAAGACAAAAGGGCCTCAAACTCTATTCTCACCGAAATATTTTGTAATCAAACCCTCATGTGTCTATAGTTGCAAACACAGCGACCGTAGCGTAGGTTGCTCTTTCGATTGGCCCTCCTGCACGAGACACGACTACAACCGGCAGTTCCTGTCGATGCTTCGCTAAATCTCAAAAGATGGGCTGCATTTGGCCTCGGGTTGCCTTGGCCCTTGCCTTTTTTGAATGAGCAATGGTTCACACAATATGTCACAACATTGAAATTTACGGATATGCCAAATCAAAAACGACGTAAAGAGGTACGCAACGTGGCGATTATCGCCCATGTTGATCATGGGAAAACGACCATCGTCGATGCCCTATTGAAACAAACAGGAGCCCACGTATTTAAAGAGGGTGAAGCTGTCATTATGGATTCAAACCCTCTTGAGAAAGAACGAGGCATCACCATTTTTTCCAAGAATGCATCGCTTCGATACAAAGATATTTTAATCAATCTCGTCGATACACCAGGGCACGCTGATTTTGGCAGTGAAGTTGAGCGCATTCTTCGATTGGTTGATGGAGTCCTTCTTTTAGTTGATGCATTTGAAGGCCCGATGCCACAAACAAAATTTGTCTTAAAAAAGTCTTTGGAACTTCATCTTAAACCTATCGTTGTGATAAACAAAATTGATCGTCCTAATGCTCAACCAAATTCTGTAGTCGATCAAACATTCGATCTTTTCTGCGAGCTTAACGCCACAAATGAACAACTCGATTTCCCGATTATCTTTGCCTCAGGAAAAGAAGGGCGTACTACACTCGATTTAAGTGAAGATAATCGCGACATGAAACCCTTGTTAGATACCATCATTCACCGGGTCTTGCCGCCAATAGCTGACCCAGATAAACCCTTCCAAATGCTCGTAACAATACTAGATTATGATACTTACATTGGGCGTATAGCAGTTGGACGAATTGTGCACGGATCGATCAAAGTTGGAGAACCGGTTATTTTAATTAACCGAGAAGGACAACACTGTCGAAGCAAAGTCACGAAAATTCTCGCCTATCAAGGACTATCTCGTGTAGAACAAAACACGGCTCAGGCTGGGGACATTATTTCTTTAGCTGGAGTCGAAGATGTCCGAGTGGGAGAAACCTTGGCTTCTCCAGAGCATCCAGTTTCCCTCCCAAGCGTAAACATCGACGAACCTACGATTTCCATGAATTTTTCGCACAATACCAGTCCTTTGGCAGGAAAAGACGGCGGACGATTTTTAACTTCGAGACATATCCGAGAACGATTAGCACATGAAGCGATGATCAACGTCGGGATTAAGGTAGAAGAAACAGATGGCGGAGAACGATTTAAAGTTTCAGGACGAGGAGAATTACATTTAGCGATTTTAATTGAAACAATGCGAAGAGAAGGATATGAGCTTGAAGTTTCTCCTCCAAAAGTTATCTTTAAAGAAATTGATGGCGACTGGCTTGAACCCATTGAAGAAGTAATAATTGAATCCGACTCCAGCTACCAAGGGTCAATAATCGAAGCTTTAGGAAAGCGTCGCGCAGACTTAAAAAACATACAGGTAAGCTCAGCGGGTACAGTTCGCATGGAATTTCATATTGCTTCCCGCGCACTTCTTGGGTTCCGCAGCGAACTTCTCATGATAAGTCGTGGGACGGGAGTGCTATCACAGACTTTCTTGGAATACCAACCGTTTAAAGGAGAGATTCCGCGTCGAGCTGCAGGCGTTCAAATTTCTCATGGACCAGGAGAAGCTGTCTCCTATGCTCTTTGGGGGTTACAAGACCGAGGAGAAATTTTTACCAACCCAGGAGAACCATTGTATGAAGGTATGGTTATTGGAGTAAACAATAAAGGCCAAGATCTCGTCGTGAACGCCATTCGAGAAAAAAAACTCACGAATATTCGAGCAGCGGGATCGGACGAAGCTATTCACCTAATTTCTCCTAGAGAAATGACTTTAGAATTTTCTTTAGAATTCATTGAAGACGATGAACTCGTCGAAATCACGCCAAAATATATACGCCTCCGCAAGCGCTATCTCACAGACAACGAGCGACGCAGACACTCCGCACTCAACCGAGCCTCTACTACCAAGAGTTAGTTATTAGTAGTCGACTGCAAACTTCTTAAAAATAAAAATTGAACGCCTTGGGTTACTAAACCTAGCAAGATGCGGAAATGCTTTTCTAACATCAAAAATACTTGCAAGTCATAATTTTATTGTAGTACGTTCGGGTTCGCTATTTTCATTCGGACACAAAAAGAACAACCACTAAAGAGGTTATTTAAGCTGACTAGCAAATAGTTCTGGGGAAGATGGTGCAAAACCATCACGGTGCCGCCACTGTAAGCGGGAAATGACCCTCGACTAAAGCCACTGGCAAGTTTCATTAAACGTGGTAAGGCCTTATTAAATATCACGTTGAATAGTGATGCCCGGGAAGGCAGAGGGAAGTGTCGATCCGCGAGTCAGGAAACCCAAAAGAGCTGTTGGTTACTGCTTGTCCCTTCGAGCAAAGGGGGGCTCTGGAATGCAATTATTTACTTTTCGACCTTGGTTTAACTCCGCCACTACTGTTTTCTTGTGTTTCCTTCCCGTTTTCTCATCTTGGGCGCAAGACAACGGTTCTATTGAACAACTTGAGGAAGTGGTCGTATCCGACACCCGCCTCCCCTCCCATGCTATTCGAAGACATGAAATCGCGGCAAAAATAACCGTCATTACGGCGAAAAAAATTTCCGAATCTGGCGCAAAAACCATTCAGGAAGCAGTTCAGGAATCAGCTGGCGTCATTTTTTATGATCAAAAAGGCAATAATTTTGAACAGGAAATTGAGCTGCGTGGTTACAATGCAGAAGCAGGTTCAGCAACGGCCGTTTTTCTTGATGGCGTGCGCATCAACGAACCAGATTTTGGTTCGCAAAACCTAGCCTTGGTGCCGCTTGAATCTATCGAACGAATCGAAATTATTCCAGGACCGTCAACTATTTATGGACAATATGCTTTAGCTGGCGTTGTCAACTTGATTACTAAAAAAGCAGACAACAAAACCCGTTTGAACTTTGACTTAATGGGCGGCAGTTATGGCCGTTTTAAAGAAACATTTAGCATGGCCGGCCCCATAAAATTGGGACCATATTTTTCATCGAAACAAACAAGCTATCTAATGACATTAAGCAAAGAAACTGATGATCAATATAGAGAGAATGCTGGCTCACGACTAACAAAAGTTTTTGGGAAATTTAGTATTTCCCCAACCGACTTCACTGACATATCGGTTGCCTACACTTATGTAAAAAGCACCTTGGGGCAAGCAGGAGCCAATTTATCGTTGTCACAATACGCAACCAACCGCCGCCAAGATGCTTCACCCAAAGACTTCTACACAAATAACTATAACTTTCTTACTGTCTCGACAAAGAATAGATTAGCACATAATGTTTTGCTAAGCGGCAATGCGTTTTACAGAATGCTGCGACAACGGCGCCACACAACAAGTTCAAGTGGATCTGTAACAGATAACCATTACAAAGCTGAATCAAAGGGGGGAACCTGGCAACTCAATCAAATAACCTCTTTGGGTGCATTACCTTTCACATGGACGATCGCAAATGAATATCGACGTGATGCATTTAATACTAATGATGGAACTGATTCTCCAAAGGAACAAGATAGCATCGCAGTGTCTGGGCAGGGAAACCTTAAACTCTTCGAGAAATTCACGCTAACAGGTGGAATTCGCTATGACCATACACAAATGAACTATAAAGACTTTTCAGGAAGCAACCCGAATGCCTATAGCCGCTTCTCCCGCACGATTCTACGAACTGGTTTAAGTTATCAATATTCACCGACTTCAAGTATCTACACAAGTTATAGCGAAGGATTCCGCCCGCCCAGCGTTGATGAAATGTTTGCCCAAGGCTCAGGCTTCAATAACCCAGACCTCAAACCAGTAACATCACAAAATTATGAAATAGGTGTTAAGGGGACGCTAGGAAAAACAAACGTTGATATTGCAGGGTTTTGGACGGAAACACGGGACGAAATTTTTGGGACTTGTACGGTTTGCACATGGGGAGAAGCTGGCTATGATTGGAAAAACCGTAATGTCGATTCAACCCGTCGCCGGGGTATCGAAACAACAGCAAAGACTCAACTGACCAACCATATTTTTACAACTATAAATTATGCCTTCACGGAAGCTTTATTCACAACAAATGTAAAATTTGCAACGGACCGAGACATCCAAAAGGGCAACTCAATTGAGCTAGTTCCAAAGCATAAACTTGACATGACCGTCACCCTCAAACCTGATGGCATGTTTCAACATGATTTCTTAAATCGCTTTACAGTTTCAATAAGTGCTCTATACAGAAGCACAAAATTTATGCTAGACGACGAGGCCAACGCAAACCCACGCATCCCCGGCTATCTCCTTGGTAATCTAGCAATTCGCTACACTCATCCGCTAGCCAATGGGGACTTAAATACGTTTTTAAAAATTGAAAATCTGGGTGGCAAAGAATACTATAACTATTCCCTACTTTCCTCTGGTACACGCTTTGTTGGTGCTCAACCTACAAGACAAATCTTTTTTGGCATGAGCATCGCTTTATTCTGACCCCTCTTTTAGAAACAGACAAAAAACCTATGGCGCCTTCTTCCCCATGCTTAATGGTAGCATCCAAAATTAACACCTACCGATGCTACCAACCAAGCCAACGTTGTAAGTTATTGAAAAGTTGGAGCGGGTGAGGAGATTCGAACTCCCGAC
>CAZGFV010000012.1:0-16547 GCA_964524575.1 uncultured Nitrospiraceae bacterium | reverse complement strand
GCAGCGGTGATGGCTTGCCGGTAATGAGAGTCTTGGACATCACCTGCAGCAAACACACCTGGCACATTGGTGGCTGTGCCATGCGAGGTTTTAATATATCCATTCTCATCTGTATCAATTTGGCCCTTGAAAATTTGAGTGTTCGGGGTATGGCCAATAGCTACAAATACTCCCTTGCAATCTAGAATATTAAATTCATTAGTTACTGTATCTCGAAGACGGATCCCAGTGACCACATCGTCTCCCAATATTTCATCGGGAATGGCATTCCACCGAAATGAGAGTTTTTCATTTTTCATGGCTTTATCTTGCATGATCTTAGATGCGCGGAGTTTGTCTCGGCGATGAATTACGGTGACGTGACTGGCGAATTTAGTTAGAAATGTAGCTTCTTCCATGGCGCTATCACCACCACCAACTACTGCAATAGGTTGGCCTCGAAAAAAGAATCCATCGCATGTGGCGCAGGTTGAAACCCCATGGCCAAGAAGCCGGTTTTCTGATTCTAGACCCAAGAGGTTAGCAGAAGCCCCAGTAGAAATGATAATCGATTTGGCTTCGATGGTTTCCTCATCATTGATAGTTATAGAAAATGGACGGCGGCTAAGGTCTACCTTCGTTACATCAGCGGTCTGAAAGGTTGTGCCAAACCGTTCTGCCTGTGCGCGCATATCTTGAATTAACTGTGGCCCCATTATCCCAGCGGGAAAACCAGGAAAGTTTTCAACATCGGTGGTCAAGGTAAGCTGACCTCCAGCTTGAGAACCTTCATACATTAATGGTGAAAGGTTAGCCCTAGCCGCGTAAATCGCTGCCGTGAGTCCCGCTGGACCTGATCCAATAATAACGACATTGTACATGTGAAAATCCTTCGTTTGAAGATGAACGATTTAACGATTTCGTATATTGTTTGTCATAGTACCGATTTGATCAACCTTCTTAAAAGGTCTTGTGAGAATTTTAGGAGGAAGGGAATATGAGTTGCTTCTTTGGTTACTATGAGTAGTTTTTATGCTTGTTCCGATAGCTCCTTGTAAATCTTAGCGATCTGTCTGCGTAGTCTTGGGAGAGATAGCGTTCCATCAATCAAAATGTCCGCAAATTGTTTTTTCCCCCGCAAGGGAAGTTGGCCTCGAATTCGGACAAGGGCTTCTTCCTTTGAGATACCATCTCGTTTGCAAGCTCTTTTAATTTGAATGTCTTGGTTAGCAGTCACCAAGATGACATGGTCCATACGTTCATGGGAATTGGCCTCAATTAGTAGGGCAGCATCATAAATAATAACTGCATTAGGGTGTTTTTTGGTAATAGCTTTGGTGATTCTAATCTGTTCGCGAGCTACTCGAGGATGAACTATTCGGTTTAGAATTTTTAGCTTCTGAGGATGACCAAAAACCTGAGCAGCCAATGCCTCTCGATTCAAAACTTTGTCAGAATGGAGAATTGTCTTGCCAAAAATTGCCACTATATCTCTCCAGGCAACTCGACCTGGTTGTACTACTGTTCGGGCAATTTGATCGGCATCGATTATATCAGCACCACATTGTTGAAATATTTTGGCTACGGTGGTTTTCCCTGAAGCTAATCCTCCTGTCAGACCGACTAAAATCATAGGTGGGTATAGTAACGGCATTTTTGCTGAACGTCGAGGGGGCAACGCAAATTTACGAATTGTAGAAAACTTGACCGTGAATCAAAACTTCCTGTATGTGCGTAAGGATTGTGTAGAACGCATTAAGACCAAGGACTAAGAAATCCACTCAATGAAACCATCCCTGGTAATAAAAATCCTCATAATGTGCTGTACTTTGTGGTGGCTTCCGGGCTTAGTATGGGCTCAAGAAGTCGCTCAGTCTTCTAGTGCCAAAATATCTAGTGGAGCGACCTGGGTGGTGGCCTTAGATGGAACTGGGCAGTTTATGTCTATTCAGGAGGCTATTGATCAATCTCATAGCGGAGATACCATTATCATTAAACCTGGAAAATATGCTGAAGACGTCACAGTTCATAGTAAGGAAAGGCTAAAAGTCATTGGCGCGGGGATAAAGAAAGTTTTTATCGCTGGGCTCAATCGTGTTGGGACGTTACACATTGGAAAATGGCCGTATGGCGCTACCAATGTGGAGATTAGTGGGATGACGATTCAGCAACACGGAGGTCTTGGAGTGGGTATTTTTAATGGCTCTGGTGTAACGCTTCGTGATATTCATGTAAATGGGCTTATTTTTGGGCAACAAGTCCAAAACGTCCGCATTGAGAATTGTATTGTCGGGGGCAGTGAAACTACAGGAATAGCCTTTGCGGATTCAGAAGCCACTCTTGTTAGAAATTTTATCCACGATAATGATCATGGGGTGTCTATTGGTGGGACCTCAAAGGTTAAACTTACACATAATGTGATCACGAGAAGTTTGTTTGAAGCGGTTTTGGTTGGGGACAAAGGACAGACGAGTTTGGTCCAGAATACTTTGGTTAAGAACGGCGGCGGGGTTCGATTTAAAGACGAATCATTAGGAGAAATTCGTAGGAATATTATCAGTGATTCAAAAGTGGGTATAGCCTACTTATCAGAAACCAATATTATGAGCTCGCATAATGCCTTTCATAATAATGGGGCCCATGAGCAAGTTAATGGAATGACGCTCCCCGCTAAGTCAGCTAAAAGTCCCACCACTGACCTTTATATTGAGCCACGATTTGTAGGTCCAGATCGTGGGGATTTCCGCTTAAGAAATGATTCACCTCTTCTGGGTATTGGCGGTTTTGCTTATATCGGAGCTCTTGAACCGTTCAGTAAATAACTCCTTTAAATAGGAAATCTCTCAATCTTCAACAGGCATTGTCTTCAGTTTTTCATACTGTCAAACTGGCCATTGTTCTTCTCGCCAAGCCATGTCCCAAAACATCCATTCATACCGGGAACTTGTCAGGAAGATATCGATCATTCGGTGTTTTTCCACTTTTCCAGCTGCCTTAGCTTCTCGATCAATGAGCATTCGCATCCAATGGGTGACCTCGGCGAACTCGGGTGAACCATATAGTAATAACCAATCTCGGTAAGGATGTTTGGGAGAGGGTTCCCCTTTGCGAAGGAGGTGCTGGCCAACCACGCAATAGATCCATGCGCAGGGAAGAGCGACCACGGTCAGTTCAGCGAGGGTGCCAGTTTGGGCCACGCTTCGCATATGTCGGCAGTAAGCATAATTTGTGGGAGAAAGAGGAGTTGACCTTATAGCCTTAGGAGAAAGCTTCCATTTTTTTCCGTAGGTTTCATGTAGTCCACGTTCAACGATAATAGTTTCTTCAACAAGTTTGGCAAAATGTAGGGCGGTATCGGGGTCATGAGCTCGATTTGCCCCTAGTGCAAAGACTCGAGCGAGTTCTTCTAAATACTGGGCATCCTGAAGAATATAATAACGAAATTTTTGGGTTGGCAGAGTGCCCTGGCCAAGGGCCCTCACAAAGGGGTGCTTCAATTGAGCATCCCAAATAGTCTGTGCACGTTTTCGTAATTGATCAGTAAAACTCACAAGCAACCTCCCTAGCTTGGCTTCGTTTGGACTAATGTTGGAATAAGCATTGTGGTGCCATCGCAAATCCACACAAATTTAGCGTATCCTATTTAGGAGACGGAGGAAAGTATGGATTGAGGCTTGCTGAAACTTAATAGCAAATCGAGGCTCTTGATAGTTAATTCTATCTCTTTCACCAACTTACCTCCATGTTGTTTAAAAAGTTTTCGTAAACTAGTTGTTAATGGCTATTACATTTTTCTTTGTAATGGTAGTGTTGTGGTAGGTGCATAGCGCGTATTTTCCTTTTTTTATAAGCAGAAGGCAGTAAAGGGGGTACCTTTGATCAAAGCTGAAATCATTGCCGTGGGGTCTGAGTTATTACTTGGGGGACGGCCAGATATGAATTCTGTGTTTCTTTCAGAATTATTGGCCCAGGAGGGAATTGAAGTCCGTTTTAAGACTGTGGTCGGCGATGATATTAACGACATATGTGCAGCTCTCTCTCAGGCCTTGGAACGTGCGAGGGTAGTTATGGTTACAGGAGGTCTTGGACCTACGGTTGATGATTTGACGCGGGAGGCAGTTGCGAAACTAACTGGAAATTCTTTGAGGTTTCGCTCTAATGTTTTTCGTGCTCTAGAGGCTCGTTTTAGAGCGGCTGGAAAGACTATTTCAGAAAACCAGCGTAGACAGGCATTTCTGCCTATAGGCTCAGATGTGCTTCAGAACTTTGTAGGAACGGCACCGGGTTTTTCCATAAAATGGAAGCGTTCGCAAATCTTTTGCCTGCCAGGTGTAAGTCACGAGGCACGGGCAATGTTTATGGAATCGGTACTTCCCCTTCTGATTAAGGAAAAATTAGTAGAGGAGGCGATTGAAAGTCGTTTCATTCACACCTTTGGATTGATCGAAGGAGCTATTGATGAGAAAGTGAAAGATATTGTACCTGAGGCGAGTGACATTCGTTTGGGGATGCTGGCATCGCCACTAGGGGTGTCAGTTTCTCTGACAAGAAATCCTTTACTTTATGTTAAAAACACTGATGCCCAAGATGGTAATCGAATATATAATAAAGTATTACTTGAAGTTTACTTGAAGAAAATCTCAAGTAAATTGGGTTCCCATGTCTTCGGATTTGATGGCCAAACTATGGAGAAAATTATCGGAGACGCGCTGGCTTCCCGTGGTTTAAAGCTGGCACTAGCTGAAAGTTGTACGGGTGGTTTAATCAGCCATCGACTAACCGAAGTGGCAGGAAGTTCTAGGTATGTTGATAGAGGAGTTTTGTGTTACAGCAATCAGTCTAAGATGGATTTGGTAGGAGTTCCCAAGTCCTTACTGTTGAAATTTGGGGCTGTCAGTGGCCAAGTTGCGAAGGCCATGGCTCAGGGAATTCAAAAGCAAAGTTCAGTGAATATAGGGCTCAGTGTCACGGGAATTGCGGGGCCGAGGGGAGGTACTAAAGCTAAGCCCGTGGGTTTGGTTTTCGTGGGACTTGCCACTCCCCAAAAAAATTACACGAAGGAGTTTCGGTTCCATGGCGATCGCTCCAGAATTAAACTTCAGTCGTCGCAAGGTGCCCTCGATGTGCTCCGAAGGTGGTTATTTGATTTGCCCATTACTGATGAGTGATGTGTTTGCATGAGTTTCCGGACGTTTTTAGCTATTGAGCTTCCTTCCTGTCTCCTGGACAGCATTGTGAAAAAACAACAGGCCATGAAGCCTGGATTGCCTTTTATTACTTGGGTAAAGTCAGCAAATTTACACCTTACCTTGAAGTTCATTGGTGACACTCCAGAAAATAAAATCCCCGAACTCCAACAAGCCGTGGCTAAGACTGTTACGGGGATCCAACCCTTTGTAATCAACCTCCGAGGCTTCGGTGTATTTCCGGATAAACTGGCACCGCGTACATTGTGGGCGGGAATTGAAGGGGACTTAGAGGTATTGCTTGATCTCACTAAGATGATAGAAACCGAAGTTACGCAGTTGGGCTTTCCTCCGGAAGGCAAGCCCTTTTGTCCCCACCTCACCTTGGCCCGAATTAAAAAAAACCAGCGAGCTGCGGGGGAAGCTATTGAGAAAGCTAGTATGCTTGCGGATCCTTTTATTTTTGGCAGCCTGTTGGTCGAGCAAGTCACGTTATTTAAAAGCGAACTCCGACCGACTGGGTCGGTGTACACTAAACTTTGGGCCGTATCTTTGGCCATTTTCTGAATAATTTCCTTGTTTCCTTATTCTCCTCCAAAAAGATCATTGGCCTCTACTGTCGAATTCAGTATGATAGGCTCGCACGGGGTTCATCTTCTTATTTTAGGAGGCGTTATGAGTGAGCGTAATGGTGAAAATGAAGGGAAAAAGAAAGCGTTAGAACTCGCGGTCACCCAAATCGAAAAGCAATTCGGAAAAGGTTCGATCATGAAGTTAGGGACCGGGGAAGCGTTAGATGATGTTCAGGCCATTTCAACTGGCTCACTTTCGCTGGATCTAGCCTTGGGTGTTGGCGGATTACCGAGAGGTCGGGTTGTTGAAATATTTGGCCCTGAGTCTTCTGGAAAAACTACCCTATGTCTTCATGCCATTGCCGAAGCACAAAAGGCAGGAGGAACAGCTGCATTTGTGGATGCGGAGCATGCGCTTGATACCAGCTATTCCAAAAAACTTGGTGTCAAAACAGACGATTTGTTAGTGGCCCAGCCGGATACTGGAGAACAAGCGTTAGAAATTACCGAGACCCTTGTTCGAAGCGGAGCTATTGACCTAGTTGTTGTCGATTCCGTGGCGGCCTTAGTCCCTCGTGCCGAAATTGAGGGGGAAATGGGCGATTCGCACATGGGACTTCAAGCCCGGTTAATGTCCCAAGCCCTTCGGAAACTCACTGGTGCGATATCCAAATCTCTGACTACAGTCATTTTTATTAACCAAATTCGTATGAAGATTGGAGTCATGTTTGGAAACCCAGAGACCACCACGGGGGGCAATGCCTTAAAATTTTATTCCTCAGTGCGCTTAGATATTCGTCGAATAGAATCTATTAAGGACGGTCAAGAGGTTATCGGAAGCCGAGTGCGCGTGAAAGTGGTAAAAAACAAGACTGCGCCACCCTTTAAGCAGGCTGAGTTCGACATTATGTTTGCCGAGGGTGTGTCAAAAGTTGGCGAATTAGTCGATCTGGGAGTGGAGAAGAAAATCGTCGATAAAGCTGGGGCTTGGTACTCGTACAACGAAGAACGGCTCGGCCAAGGGCGAGAAGCTGTGAAAAACTACTTGAAGACTAACCCCGATATTGCCGAAAAAGTTGAACAAAAGATTCGCGAAAAAGCTGGTCTCCTTAAGCCTGTTGTGGAGTCAAGTGCCGAGCCAGTTGCAACCGGAAAAAAGTTAGGAAAGGCATGAGCACCGAAATCATTGACCGACTTCAGGATGATATCAAGGTTACAATGAAAGCCCGGGAGAGTGAAAAACTCGAGGCACTGCGTTTTCTGTATTCTGAAATCAAGAACGTTGGCATAAACGAAGGTCGGGAACTCACTGATGATGATGCTCTAGTAGTCGTTGGACGACTTATAAAGCAGAGGCAGGAGTCTATTGAGCAGTTTAAAAAGGGGGGGCGTGAGGATCTAGTCGCCCGAGAAGAAATGGGCATGAACCTTTATAGGGAATATCTTCCTCCACAACTCAGTGTTGAGGAGCTTAAAGCTGTCGTTGCTGAAGCTGTCGCAGAAACCAGTGCTGCAGGCCTAAAAGATATGGGTAAGGTCATGAAGGTGCTCATGCCCCGCGTCAAAGGGCTTGCCGAGGGCAAAGTCGTCAATGAGGTGGTCCGAGAACAATTGGAAGCTGTGTAAATCGTAAAAATTTGGTTAGCTAATGCCTCGATTCTTATCCATCATTCCCGACATTTATCGGGAATCGACCTTAGCTTTGTCTCGGGAAGGCAGATAAAATAGCCCGATCCCCGTAAAAATTGTGTGTATAGCTATGAGTCTTTCAGGGTTATATGGAGCCATTTGTCCGCACTTGTAATGAGAAGAAACAAAGTGTTCTCTCATAAATTCGTTAACCAAGGACGACCTTTCCCATGGCGATGAGTACCGCTGAGTTACGTCAATCATTCCTCGATTATTTCTCGGGATATGATCACGCCGTGGTGCCGAGTGCATCGCTAATTCCTCAAGCCGATCCTACACTCCTATTTGCCAATGCGGGGATGAACCAGTTTAAGCGCGTATTTCTTGGTGAGGAAACGCGGTCCTATAAGCGCGCGGTTTCTGTGCAAAAGTGCATGCGGGCGGGCGGGAAGCACAATGACCTAGAAAACGTCGGCTATACCCAGCGGCATCATACTTTCTTTGAGATGTTGGGCAATTTTTCTTTCGGGGACTATTTCAAGGACGATGCGATTTTTTATGGCTGGGACTATCTGACTAAGATCATTGGATTGCCTGCTGAGCAACTGTGGGTGACGATTTTTCAAGATGATGACGAGGCCTTTGAAATTTGGTCAAAAAAGATCAAGGTTCCGACAGAACGGATTGTTCGGTTGGGACACAAGGATAATTTTTGGCAAATGGGGGACACTGGCCCCTGTGGTCCATGTTCGGAAATCCATATTGACCAAGGCAAAAAACTTGGGTGTGGGCGACCTGAATGCGCAGTTGGCTGTGACTGCGATCGATATCTGGAAATTTGGAATCTTGTATTCATGCAGTTCGACCGAGATGCAAGAGGCGTGTTGCATCCATTGCCTAAACCCAGCATTGATACGGGCATGGGCCTTGAACGATTGGCTGCTGTTGTACAAAAGGTTTCAAGTAACTATGACAGTGATTTGTTCTCCCCCCTACTCTTAGCCATTGCTGATCGAACCGGTCATACCTATGGAAAAGATGCAGTTTCCGACCGGTCAATGCGCGTGATTGCTGATCACTTGAGGGCTATCACTTTTATGATTGCCGATGGAATTCTTCCTTCTAATGAGGGCCGAGGTTATGTGCTACGTCGTATTCTCAGAAGAGCGTCACGTCATGGAAGATTGCTAGACATCAAAGAACCCTTCCTCCATGAATTAACTGGTGTGGTGGTAGACCAGATGAAAGCTGTCTATGGTGAATTGAGCCAAGCAGCGCATGTGGTTCGCGAGGCAGTGGAAGGGGAGGAAGAACGCTTTATTGGCACCCTAGATCAAGGTCTACCAATTCTCAATTCGATGGTGGAGGAAGCCAAAGCTGAACTCCGTAGCTCACTTGATGGCCAAAGCGTGTTCAAGCTTTATGATACCTATGGCTTTCCCTTGGATTTGATCGAAGAAGCTGCTCGTGAGCAAGGGCTGGTAACTGACCTTGAAGGGTTTGAACGAGCTTTGGATGCCCAACGGGATCGGGCGCGCAAATCGACTTCTTTTGCCATGGAGGAGGTAAAGCCAGTCATCACTGAGTTGGCCGAGGAAATTGGTCCCACGGAATTTTTAGGTTATCAGGCATTGGAGTCAGACAGTATGATCCAAGCCATTTTGAAAAACGATCAATTAGCGGACGAGGCCGTGGAGGGTGAAGAAGTCGAGTTAGTTTTGAATGTCACACCATTTTACCCAGAAGGTGGAGGACAGGTTGGCGACCAAGGAACCTTGGTGGGTGCTGATGGCCGAATCCAAGTCTTTGATGCAAATAGGGTAGGTGGAACGTTGTTTCTCCATAAGGGAAAAGTCGTGGCTGGAAGAGTTCGAAAAGGGGAGCATGTAGCGGCAACGGTCAATGGAGTCACACGGCATGATGCTGCTTGCAATCATACTGCGACGCATCTTGTGCATGCCGCGCTACGTGAGATTCTTGGCCCACATGTTAAGCAATATGGGTCACTTGTTGCTCCGAATCGATTGCGATTTGATTTTTCTCATTTTAAACCGCTCGGTATTCGGGATGTTGAGGAAATTGAATCTTTGGTTAACCAGCAAGTACGTGAAAATACAATCGTTCAGACCAATGAGATGGGCATACAAGAAGCCATGAATGTTGGAGCCTTGGCGTTTTTTGGAGATAAGTATGGGGAAAACGTGCGTGTAGTTGGAATCGGGCAGTTCAGTAAAGAACTTTGTGGAGGAACCCATTGCCAGGCAACAGGCGAAATCGGCATGTTTCGGATTATATCTGAAGGCGGTGTGGCGGCCGGAGTGCGGCGCATTGAAGCGCTGACTGGCGTTGGAGCATTTAGTTATAGCAAGAAAGTGGAATCCGAAGTTCGAGAACTCGCAGAGTTATTAAAAACGAGTACTGTGGAAGTTGTGCCAAAAACGCGCAAATTAGTTGCACTGTTAAAAGATAAGGAGCGTGAGTTAGAACAACTCAAACTCAAAATGATGGATCAAGGCTCTGGTAATGCGGAGGCCGATGTCCGGGAAATCAAAGGTGTAAAAGTTTATGTGCAGTGTGCAGAGATGTTGTCCATGGAAGAGTTGCGTTTGCTTTCGGATAAAGTTCGTAATAAAGTTACCCAAGGAGTTATTGCTTTGGGTTCAGTGGTGGATGACAAAGTTTCCCTCCTGGTTATCGTCTCTAAAGATCTTTCCAAAAAACTCAAAGCCAGTGATCTTATAAAAGAAATGGCGAAAGAAGTCGACGGCTCCGGCGGGGGTCGCCCCGAAATGGCCCAAGCCGGAGGGAAAAATCCTGCCGGTTTAAACAAGGCCTTAGGCAAAGTTTTTACCATTGTGCAAGCAAAACTTTAAAAAAGTGTATTTTTTGGATACACTCGATCTCTTTACTCGGCTGAATTAATCAAAGCATCTTTGTTTTTATCTTCTTCTTTCAATATATCCACTAATCTGATGTTTGTCGGTATTATGCGCTCTCAATAAATTTTTTGGCTGCCCTGGGCGTTCCTTTTGTTTTAGTGTTTAAAACACACACCTCTTCTCGCTAACCTTAAAATTGTCAGTTTTTCGTTGATTTAACCAACAGATATAAGCAGAATAGGAACTAGGGTCTCGACAACTAGAATTTGTTGGAGTGTTGCGGAAGTGCGTGGTCGGATATTTACATTACTCGTTAGTTTTCTCTTTCTCCTGCTTGTCGGGGGCCTTGTCTTTCTTTCTCAACTTCAACCGTTTGGAAGTCCTTCCCAACGACAGGTTCTAAAAATTCCGGTGGGCTCTTCTTTTTCTGATGCGGCTAGGCTTCTACATCAACGAAATCTAATAAAAAGTGACTGGGCATTTCAGTGGATGGGACGTTTTTTAGGTGCGGATCGGAGTATCATTCCTGGAGAATATGAATTTGTTGGTGGAATGGCTCCTGCCGACGTTTTGGACAAAATCACTAAAGGCGAGGTAGTACAGTATGCAGTCACCATTCCGGAAGGGTATTCGCTTGATCAAATTGCAGGCATTCTTCAAGAAAATGGATTAGTCAATGAAGATGAGTTTATTCAACTTACTCAAGATCCTGTCTTTCTTGCGAAACTTGATTTTAAGGTGGAGGACTTAGAGGGTTACCTTTTTCCGGATACCTATCATTTTACCCAACAAGTGGAGCCTGAAATCATGGTTCAGACCATGATAGAGCGGTTTAAGCAAGTATGGACCGAACAACTTGCGACACGGGCTATGGAACTTGACATGTCTGTTCATCAGGTCATGACCCTAGCTTCAGTAATTGAAAAGGAAACTGGAGTGTCAAAGGAACGTGGTCTTCTCTCAGGGGTTTTCCATAATCGCCTCCGGAAAAAAATTCCCCTTCAAAGTGATCCCACGGTTATTTATGCCCTGGCTCATTTTGATGGAAATTTAAGGAAAGAAGATTTGACTGTGGATAGCCCTTATAATACCTATCGTTTCCAAGGTTTGCCTCCAGGGCCTATTGCAAGCCCTGGGGAGGCATCTATCCGGGCCGCCTTGTATCCCATTCAAACCAACTATCTATATTTTGTCTCTCGCAATGATGGAAGCCACCAATTTTCTACAACATTGGCTGAGCATAATTTGGCTGTCAAAAAATATCAGTTGCAGCGGCGCCGTCGTTCCTCGTAAATTCCACAAATTATGTCATTTGAAAATCGTCTTGCCGAACTAGGTCTGATTTTGCCCATCCCTCCCCAACCAATAGCGACGTATGTTCCATTTTCGCAAGTAGGAAATTTACTGTTTCTTAGCGGTATTGTGCCTAGTCGTGATGGGCAAATTATGTTTCACGGAAAATTAGGGCGAGAAATTTCTAAAGAAGAAGGGTATGAAGCTACCAAACTTACACTTTTGAATGCTCTTGCCAACATTCGTTTGGCTTTAGGTTCTCTCGATCGTGTGAAGCGCATTGTGAAAATGACTGGTTATGTTGCATCTCAAGAAGGATTTGTTGAGCAACCCTTTGTTATTAATGGCGCCTCCGATTTGCTGGTGAAAATATTCGGAGAAACTGGCCGGCATGCGCGTGTGGCGGTTGGAGTAGCCGAACTTCCCCTTGGGGTACCCGTGGAGCTTGAACTGATTGTTGAAGTTTCTCCTTCGTAAATTCATTCAAAAATCAACCGTAGCTGTTGTATCAGGTCTTCTGTTGTGGGGCTGTGGTCTGTTAGGAGCTTTGGCTGATGTTCGTCATTTAGCTGATGCTCAAACTTTTTTAAAAGTTCACGAGGCCCAAACCGTATTCGTGGACGCCTATATCTCTACATGGAAACCCAGGGGAGTCATGTATTGGGATGTCCAAGGATCCTTAATGACCAAGCTGGCAGAAGTAGGCTTTACCATAGTTCGGGAAAAATCTGAACCTCATGACTTAATCTTGAGAGTAGATTATGAAGAAAGGCGTGGCCACGCTTTTGCTGTTAATCGATATGGTACGATAATTGAGGGAACCTTTCAGGTTGTTCACCAAGCGGAAGGTCCACTATTTGCTATTCACGTTATAGAAAATTCTGAACCTTCAGTTATGGGGACACCTCCCTATCTTGACGTCCTTCATAACTTTTTATCTAATCCGTATTATCATTTTTTAGGTGAAATTGTTCGAGATGAAATCCAAGGTTCCCAGGATCCTCATAAAATTTTTATCAATTCTTTACATGCTGATGTTGGTAGATTGCAGAATGCCGAGGCAGACGATCCAGTCTTAGGAGATGCAGGTCGTCTTCTCCACTCTATGGCTATGGACAAGAGTATTTATGCTCCGGTCGCCGCGTGGAGGACCCTTGAGGAATTAGTCAATGTTCGGGATGCCCGGCTTGTTGGAATCTTAAAAGATATGCTTCAGTATCCAGACGTCTATGTCCAAGTTCGGACCGTTGAGGCGTTTGGGGACTTTGAAGTCAAGGAGGCCCTTCCTTTTCTCAAAGAACTCCGCACCAAGAAACTACCCGTTGAAGTTCAATTAGCAATTCAGAGAACTATAGAATTGCTCAAGTCTTCCCCGCAGTGATCCACATATTCCCTTGATTTGACAATAAAAAAAACACGTTGTTAAAGTGATTTTGTAGTGTGTTTTTCGAAACCATCGTCTAGCCGTGGGGTTCTGAGTTATTTCTCCAGCTTGGCGTCATAAATGTTGTAATTGTAATTGGTTAATCTCAGAAAGGTTGCTCTGCCCATGAAACAGCTATCTTATACGATCATAATATTGGCTCTTTTGTTGGGTGCCGGTTCTCCCACTTATGCCGAGCTTTTCCCTGCTTCTGGACCTCCAGGAACTACAGTAACTATTGGGGGCAATGATTTTGGAGAATTTGTTTCCACTGGTAAAAATCGAGTGGAATTTAACGGGGTCCCTGCCTTGATCCAACTCTGGGAAAAAGACTTGATCATGGTAAAAGTTCCCTTGAATGCTAAGACGGGCCCGGTGGTCGTTATTGGGGGCGCCACGAAAAATTCTATGGGAGAATTTTCTGTTCAACAAGTCAAAATTACGCATATTACTCCAGCCGAAGTTGAGCCTGGGTCAGTTCTGACCATTGAAGGGGAAAATTTTGGGAACACAGCTGGGTCGCGTGATCCTAATACGATGTTTGGAGTCAACCGAGTCATCATCAACGGTGTAAAGGCTCAAGTTCGAAAGTGGCGTCCTAATAAGTTAGAAGTAACGGTTCCTACCAACTCTATATCAGGCGATTTAGTTGTACAGTTGGCTTCTTCTGATCCTTTACCAGATGGGTCCTGCTGTGCGCCCGTTCAGTATGTTGAAAGTAACAGAGTGCCTGTGACTTTAATTCCCTCTATCTCCTTTTCCCCTGTTAAAGGTCCTATCGGCAGTAAAGTGGTTTTAAGCGGGCAAAATTTTGGGAAAACCAAAGCTGCCAACGCACGAGTTTTGTTTAATGGCCAACCAGCAACAGTTGCCCGATGGTCTCCCAGAACAATTGTTCTTCATGTTCCCTTAAATGCGACAAGTGGTGAGATTGCACTTAAACGGGGGGAGAAAATTCGAGTGCTTGGGAAGTTTGATGTAACAAAATCTGAGGTCACTGAAGCATTTCCCATGGGAGGACCCATCGGAACACTTGTAAGAATTGACGGAAAGAACTTCGGTGTCTACGCTGAAGCAGGATCGACGGCCTATGCGTTTGATTTTGATCCAGGAAAAAACAGCGTCGAATTTGGTGGTGTTCCTGGCGTTATTCACCGGTGGAACGATACCGAAATTAATGTGTGGGTGCCTTATAGCGCGAAAAGTGGGCCGCTTGTCATTAAACGGGGCGGCACGATCCCTAAGGCTGATGGCACGTGTTGTGTGGAAAAAAGTGCAGTTGAAGTTAAAGTGGGAGATTTTACAGTCAAACATCCCACCGTCACTTCGTATTCCCCAAATGAAGCAGGGTTAGATGAAATTGTCACCATTAAGGGCGAGGGTTTTGGGGATTTTCTTAAAGTTGCTGAGCACTCGAGAATTGGTCTTCATAATCAAGCTCACAAGTGGGAGAACTATGTGTTGGGCCCTGACGTATCACGAAGCGAAGTTATGATCAATGGAATAGCGGCGCTAGTAGTCTCCTGGAAAGATGATGAAATTCAAATACGGGTGCCTCGTCGACCTGTGTTTGGGTACGGATATCCAGGCGGGTTTCATGAGAATCCGACGAAAGGCGAAATTGTGGTGCGGCGTGGTTCATGGGACCTGAAAGAGGATGGCACCTGCTGTCAGCCTAAAAAGTGGGTGAGTGCCGTGGCTGGTCAATTTGAGATCATCCCGCGCAATCTACCGCATAAAGATTACTATTATGATTATGCACATTTCCCAGAACGTGACCCAGAAAATTGATGCAATCTAAACCCCATTTCTCACTGTCTATACTCACAGCAATCCTCATGGGATTTCTGTGGTGCTCCTTCGTCCTTGGCGCAGAGTTTTCCATTGCGCCGATTCCACAGCAGAGTGGGACCAAGGTGACGTTACTTGACACGTTCTTTTTGGACACAGACAAGGGATGGGCCGTTGGTGCTGGAGGAACCATGCTGAGGACTGACGATGGGGGAGCCCAGTGGAAGAGTATTCCTCGTCGGACAGCGGCATTGCTAATGAGTATTTATTTCTCCGGCAATCAGTATGGCTGGGTTGTCGGACAGCATGGAACTATTCTTCATACCCAAAACGGTGGCACTAAATGGGTGCCACAATTTAGTGGCACGACTTCTCCTCTATATGGAGTATTTTTCAAGGATTCGTCGAAGGGTTGGGTTGTTGGTGCTCGAGGGGCTATTCTTCATACGCAAGATGGGGGGCAAATTTGGGAGGACCAACCAAGTGGCACATCTGCTGATTTATTCGGAGTGCAATTTCTAAATGACAAACAAGGGTGGGCTGTTGGTGCCCTTGGTGTCATTTTGGCAACTACAGATGGTGGGGAACACTGGGTCAAGCAAGCAACTGATAGTCCCCAAACATTTTTTGATATTCAATTTGTCGATAAAGATGTTGGCTGGGCAGTTGGCACCCAAGGCTCAATTTTTCAAACGATTACAGGTGGCCAAAAGTGGTTGGACAAAACACTACCCTGTGGCTCTCCATGTATCCGTCCCCCGGACTTTTTAAAAATTCGGTTTACGGGATTTCGTGAAGGATGGATTATTGGTGAGCGTGGTGCTTTTTTATTCACAAAAGATGCAGGTTTTAATTGGGAGAAGCCTGAGCTACCTGAGCCATACTCATTGTATGGTTTAACCTTTCCAGATCCTCATACCGGCTGGGCTGTGGGCGATCAAGGCACCATCCTCAAGATTTCCATTCCTACTTTATAAACAAGGAATGGGGACGTATTATCCAAGATTTCCTAGACGAGATTGAATTATACTCAAGGCTACTAGGGGAGCTGTTTCGCCTCGCAGGATTGAAGTACCTAAGGAAAGTGAAATAAATCCGTATTGTTTTGCTGTTTTTTGTTCTTCCTCTGTCCATCCTCCTTCTGGTCCTCCTCCCAAAACTACTGTACCAGAAAATTCTCTATCCAAGGGAAGAGTTTGAATGCCTGGAAGCTTATCTCGTTCTACTAATAGGCATTTGACCGTTGCTTGTCGGTATTGCTGAAAAAAGTTTTGAATAGGTGTTGGAGGCAATACTTCGGGGACCTCCCATCGTTCTGATTGTTGTGCCGCATCCAGGGCGATATGAGTATAGCGTTCTTGTAGGGATTTAATGCGGTCTGCTTTTGGATGAACAATGACTCGGTCTGTTAGTAATGGAACAATCAGCGAAATACCTAATTCAGTGGCTTTTTGGATTGCCCAGTTCATATGGTCACCCTTTAGTATAGACTGGCCCAGAATAATATTTGTCTTTGTAGGAGGTGGTCCCTGTTCCATTTTAAAAATTTCGACGGTTAGACTGGTTTTGGTTAATGATTGGATGCGAACATGAAATCGGCGTCGAGTGTCATCTCCAACGATTAATTTGTCACCTTCACGCATTAGAGCTCTGATTGCAGTGGGAGCAGTATAAAAAATATTTACTTTATGTTTGTCTATTACTTGCCAAAATCTAGAAGCATCAGGATAATTGGGAACTCCTTCAAATATTAGCGTTGTTGCACCATTTGCAAGCGGTCCATAAATTATATAGC
>CAZGFV010000011.1:16233-16958 GCA_964524575.1 uncultured Nitrospiraceae bacterium | reverse complement strand
ATGGGAAGGAATGGTGCCAGCAGGCCCAACCTGGCAGCATAATACCAGAAACCCTGGAGAAGATAATGGACACAGTCATCTTCGAGGACAAATTCAGGGACAATCTATTACTATTCCATTTGTTGAAAAAAAGCTAACTCTTGGTACCTGGCAAGAAATCGTACTACTTGACTTTGATACACGTGCACGAAAACGAGAACTTGTTGTGCAAATTATTGGAGACTAGAGATAATGAAGATAATTATATTTAGGTCTTTTGAAATGTCTTCAACGAGGGTTTCAAATATTTAGTACGTCTCGGAAATTCCTTAATAGATCTCATTTTTCATTCATCTTTCTCCTCCTACTCATCTTAATAATTTTTCCAAACATGATTTTTACGCAAACAGCTTTATCCTGGGAAAATAGGAAATTCCAACTACCATCGAGTTTTACCTTGGTAAATCTTAGCCATCTCTTTACCACAACTATTTCACTTGGGATCGATGAGCAAGAAAATATTCATGTCTTTGAACGTGCAACAAAATCTGTTGTGTTTATTACGAATACAGCCTTGCGACGTGATTTTTGGTCACTCAATACTTTCGAGGTCCCACAAGGTTCAGGCTCTGGTATTATTTGGGATCAGCAAGGCCACATTGTCACCAATTTTCATGTAGTATATGGAGCCAATTCCATCCAAGTCGTTTTGTCAGACCACTCCTCCCACGAGGCAAAAGTCATTG
>CAZGFV010000011.1:15721-16223 GCA_964524575.1 uncultured Nitrospiraceae bacterium | reverse complement strand
GGCGGTACTGCAAATTCAAAGCAAAGAGCAAAGTTTATCACCCATTCAAGTAGGAGATTCACAAGACCTCCACGTCGGACAAAAAGTTTTAGCTATTGGGAACCCATTTGGATTAGATCATACTTTAACCACTGGCGTAGTCAGTGCTTTGGGTCGAAACATTAAGTCCATAAACGAGCGAACTATTGAAGGAGTCATTCAAACAGATGCTGCCATAAATCCAGGAAACTCTGGAGGTCCCTTGCTGAATAGTTCTGGGAAGTTAATTGGAATCAATACTCAAATTGTCAGCCCGAGTGGGGCTTATGCAGGGATTGGTTTTGCTGTACCTGTCAATACAATTACCCGCGTTATTCCTCAGCTCATTAAATTTGGAAAATTGATTAGGCCGGGGATGGGAGTATCTCTTATCCCTGACACTATTGCTGCACGATGGGGCTTTCAAGGCCTAGCGATTGCCAAAATTGAGCCTGACAGTCCTGCGGAACGAGCCGGATTGCAA
>CAZGFV010000011.1:5049-15711 GCA_964524575.1 uncultured Nitrospiraceae bacterium | reverse complement strand
CATTCGCCTGGGCGACATTATCACAAAAATTGATAACAAGACTATAAGAACTTTTGATGACCTAGCCAGAATTCTTGATCGGTATAAAGTGGGAGACCAAGTAACTGTAGAAATTCATCGAAATGGAAAACCTAGGAATGTAAGGATCAGGCTAAAAGCTATAAATTAGTTGCTCCTCTTCACCCTCTAATCCGAAATAATTTGCCGAAATAATTTGCCGAAATCTAGAAAAAGTTGTATTTTGGGCATGTATTTTATTCTTGAGCACAGGAGAACGTGCATGAAATCTTTTAATCCGAAATCAAAACTTCTTCGATCTTACATCACGAAAGTTTTCACTGCCTGCGCTTTGGTCTTATTGCTAATGACTTCGAATTCAGTAGCATTGGCAGACTCCACTGATCAAAAACAGTTAGTAGAAAATGCAAGACATACCCTTGACCATTTTATGAAAGCCCCGCATTTAATGTGGTTTCAAAATAATGTCAAAACAGCTAAAGCCTTGCTAATTGTCCCCCAATTATTAAAAGGAGCATTTTTTTTTGGAGCCGAGGGCGGAAGCGGAGTACTCATTGTTAGAAATAAGGATACAAATTATTGGAGCCAACCAGCCTTTTATTCATTGGGAGGACTGAGTTTTGGCCTTCAATGGGGTGGGCAGGCTTCAGAAGTTATCCTTATGGCTAGAACTGATGGCGCTGTTGAGGAATTCAGTTCCTCCTCGTTTAAACTAGGCGCAGATGCTTCTATTGCAGTCGGGGCCTATTGAGCAGGCATTGAACTATCGACTTCTCCTAATCTCGACGCAGATTTCCTTCTCACTGTCCAAAGGCGCATTTGCTGGGTTTCATTTGAAGGAGCAGCATTCTATGAAAACGAGGATTCCAATAAGGCTTATTACGGAAAGAAAGTTCGGCCGATGGACATTTTGTTCAAAAAATCAGTAAACAATCCTCATTCGGATGGGCTGCGCAAGGCTGCGATGGAAGCTGCCAAATAATTTATTATTCAATTTATTAGCATTGTGGTCAAAAAACATCATCTGAGTTGATTCTTGCATCTTAGGATTATTTCTGCTTGCTTGCTAAATTGATTCAAATTCGAATGGTCGGCACAATTACGATATTATCGTCTTTATAATCCACAACGACCTCATCCCCGTCTTTAACTTCACCCTTGATCAGTAGTTTGGATAACGGCGTTTCCACCTCATTTTGAATTAGACGCTTTAAAGGTCTGGCACCATACATTGGATTATAGCCTCGTTTGCCTAAAGCCGTTAATGCTTCTGAAGTAATGTGCAAGGTAATGGAGCGTTCTTCGAGCCTTGCTTTTAATCGACCTACTTGCATGTCCACAATCCGCTTGAGTTCATTCGCAGCTAAGGGATGGAAGACCACGGTTTCATCTACCCGATTCAAAAATTCAGGCCGGAAATGTTGCTTGAGTTCATTAAAAACAATTACTTGCAATTCCTCATAGGTTTGACCGTGTTGCTGAGCTTCTAGAATTTCATGACTTCCAATATTGGAAGTCATAATGAGAACTGTATTTTTGAAATCGATAGTCCTTCCATGTGAATCCGTTAATCTACCATCATCAAGGACCTGAAGTAGGACATTAAATACATCATGGTGCGCCTTTTCAATTTCATCCAATAGGATGACAGCAAAAGGTCGTCGACGAATCAACTCGGTCAATTGTCCACCTTCCTCATACCCAATATAACCTGGAGGAGCTCCAATTAGCCGGGCCACCGTATGTTTTTCCATATATTCCGACATATCAATTCTAACCAAATTGTTTTCGTCATCAAAGAGAACTTCCGCTAGAGCCCGAGCCAATTCAGTTTTCCCTACTCCGGTGGGACCAAGAAATAAAAACGATCCAATAGGTCGATTTGGATCTTTAATGCCTGACCGTGCGCGCAATACCGCATCCGCAACCACACGAACACCTTCTTCTTGTCCGACTACCCTATTGTGAATCAAATCTGGGATTTTCAAGAGCTTTTCCATTTCCCCTTGTAGTAATCGACTCATGGGAATACCTGTCCATCGACTCACTACTTCCGCGATATCCTCCTCATCAACATCTTCTTTCAATAAACATGCCTCTCCCTTTTTTTGATCTAGATATTCTTCTTCTGATTTTAGTTCCTTTTCAAGCCTCGGAAGAATTCCATAGCGCAATTCCGCAACTCGATTAAGATCTTATTCCAGTTCTGCCTTGTCAATTTGAAGTCGATAATCATCGATCTGTTGTCGAATTTGATTCAACAGACCAACAGAGGACTTTTCTTCTTCCCATTGCTTTTTTAAATCATTCAGTTCCAGCTGCTTAGCTTCAAGCTCAGTTTCCAAAATTTCCAAACGCGCTTTGCTTCCATGATCTTCTTCCTTTTTGAGTGCTTCCCGTTCAATTTGAAGTTGCAAGACTTTTCTCGAAATCTCGTCTAACGCCGTTGGCATACTATCTATTTCCGTACGAAGTCGTGCGGCAGACTCGTCTATCAAATCGATGGCTTTATCCGGAAGAAAGCGCTCGCCAATATACCGATAGGACAGTCGAGCCGCAGCTACTAAGGCAGCATCTTTTATTCGAACCCCATGATGGACTTCGTAACGTTCCTTCAATCCCCTGAGAATGGAAATAGTATTTTCTACAGAAGGTTGATCTACCAAAACGGGTTGGAATCGACGTTCTAACGCTGCGTCTTTTTCGATATGCTTCCGATATTCATCAAGAGTAGTAGCCCCAATAAGATGTAATTCCCCTCGAGAGAGTAAGGGCTTTAACAAATTGGCTGCATCCATAGCCCCTTCCGCAGCACCAGCTCCCACGACCGTATGAAGTTCATCAATAAATAATAGAATTTCACCATGAGAAGACTGGATTTCTTTAAGGACAGCTTTTAATCGTTCCTCAAATTCACCGCGAAATTTGGCTCCGGCAATAAGAGCCCCTATATCTAAAACTACAAGGCGTTTGCGTTTTAATCCTTCTGGCACATCACCTTTAATAATCCGCTGAGCCAGCCCTTCTACAATGGCAGTTTTTCCAACCCCTGGTTCTCCAATAAGTACAGGATTATTTTTGGTTCGTCTCGAGAGGATTTGGACAGTACGGCGAATTTCTTCGTCACGCCCGATCACTGGATCCAATTTACCCTGTCCAGCCAGCTGCGTGAGATCACGACCATATTTTTCTAGAGATTGGTATATGCCTTCAGGATCTTGACTAGTGACACGCTGATTTCCCCGGACCTTCTGTAATCCAGCCAGAAGCTTATCACGCGTTATGCCTATTTTTTTTAGCACGGTGCAATCATTCACCATTCCAAGCAGCAAGTGTTCAACACTCATATACTCATCCTTTAAGACTCGCATTTCATTTTCAGCCTGTGCCAGAAGGTTTGTCGTACGGTGGGTCAAATGAATTTGCCCTGGGGCAGGGCCAGAAACTTGTACCTGAGGAACTTGATCAAGGGCCTTTTCAATTGATGTCTTGACTGCAGATACAGCTACTCCTGTTTGTTCGATGATGGGTGCTGTTAAACCATCAGCTTGTTCAAGCAACGCCGCCAAAACATGCTCTACATCAATTGCTTGATGATTTCGCCCCTTCGCCAGAGCAGAAGCTGCCTGCAGGGCTTCCTGTACTTTCAAAGTCATTCGATGCATATCCATAACCACAAATTCTCCTCGGAGTGTATCTATATCAGCTCTAATATAGAGATAATCACCAAATCCCAGAGATCAAGATACCAGGTAAGAAAAGTTTAGGGATTACGAATACCTTAGTAGCTCAAAAAGCATAATGTTCAGAAAAGTGGGCAACGAGATAGGTGGCAGCGCTAATCAAGGGCGAATTCTTCCAAAGTCTTGGGCTGAAAATACAATCTTTGGTACGGCAACTCGTCTACATCACCGACGTATGGCGACAGGGGCTAAAACGTTACGCGGGGAGCAGAAAGTGAATGTAGCAGACTACAACGCTATTTCATTGAAAAAAATATTTAGGCTAAACTTCGCAAAGACCATCTAAAAATAAAAAGAAACTAACTCGATTTCTACCTCAAAACAGAAACGCCTACATCTGATTCCTCAGATGCAGGCGCCTATGGTTTACGACAAAAAATATGGCACTACTTACACATCATAATACATGAAGAATTCGTGGGGATGCGGGCGAATCCGCACTTGATCTACCTCATTTTCTCGCTTGTAGTCAATCCAGGCCTCCACAAGATCTTCACTAAATACGCCACCCTTCAATAAAAATTGGTAATCATTTTCTAGATTGTTCAAGGCATCTTCTAAGCTTGCTGGAACAGTCGCAATGCGGGCAGCTTCTTTGGATTCCAAGTCATATAGGTTTTTGTCCATGGCTTTTCCTGGATCGATTTTATTTTGAATGCCGTCTAACCCAGCCATAAGCATTGCACTAAAGGCCAAATAAAAATTAGCAGATGGGTCAGGGAAACGCACTTCAATCCGTTTCGCTTTTGGATTGGGAGAGTACATGGGAATTCGTATACCTGCCGATCGATTTCGGCTCGAGTAAGCCAACAAAACCGGCGCTTCGAACCCTGGGGTTAATCGTTTATAAGAATTGGTAGTAGGATTGGTAAATGCAGCCAGGGCCGGAGCGTGTTTCAAAATACCTCCAATGTAATGCAAGCAGGTCTTCGACACACCTGCATATTCTTTTCCAGCAAAGGTTGGCTTCTTATCCTTCCAAATACTTTGATGGGTGTGCATGCCAGTTCCGTTATCTTGGAAAAGAGGCTTTGGCATAAAGGTCGCAGTCTTGCTATGCCGACGTGCCACATTTTTGACAATGTATTTATACATCATCATTTTATCCGCCATACTCACAAGGGAATCAAAACGAAGGTCAATCTCCCCTTGTCCTCCTGTGGCAACTTCATGATGGTGTTTTTCAACGTGGATGCCAGCCCTTTCCATTTCCCTAACCATTTCTGAACGAATATCTTGTTGTGTATCAGTGGGAGAAACAGGAAAGTATCCTTCCTTATGACGTGGCCGTGAGCCCAAATTATGGCCCTCGCTACCGGAATTCCAAATTCCTTCATCGGAATCGACAAAGTAATACCCAGAATTACTGTTTTGATCATAACTAGCATGGTCAAAAACAAAAAATTCAGCTTCGGGCCCCCAATAGGATATATCGCCAATTTTAGTGCTCTTTAAGTACTGCTCTGCCCGGCGGGCTACACCTCTGGGGTCACGTTCATAAATTTTTCGCGTAATAGGATCTTGCACATCAGCGATCATGCTTAATGTAGGAATTTCCGTAAAGGGATCCAATTTTGCGGTATTGGGGTCAGGAACCACCAGCATATCGCTGTTTTGAATCACTTTCCATCCCCTGATCGAGGACCCGTCAAACCCTGAACCATCTTTAAATAAATCCAGGTTGAGTTCGGACGTCGGAATGGAAAAATGCTGCCATGCTCCACCCAAATCCGTAAATTTCAAGTCGACCATCTCGACTTTATTTTTTTTTGCAAAATCCAAGACCTCACGGGGAGTCATTCGCTACCTCCTTCAAGAAAGATGTTTAAAGTCGCTATAAAATTTAAGAGCCATCAGCATCGTTATCAACGATATGAACAGCAAAACTTCTTAGATGCTTAGGAATACGCTCGTTCATTATGTTGGCTAAGATCAAGCCCCATAGTCTCATCTTCCACAGAAAGACGGAGCCCTATGATCATATCTACGATCTTTAAAACAACAAATGTCCCAACCAGGGCAAAAACCACGGTCACAATTGCTAGTCCTGCTTGCACAAGAAACTGGCTTGTGTTGCCGAAGAATAATCCCTGTGCTCCAATCGAAGCAAATAAACCAGTAGCCAAAATGCCGGCAAAACCCCCAACACCATGGATTCCGACCACATCTAGAGAGTCATCATACCCAAGACGCATCTTCCAAATCACCGCGACATAACATACAACCCCCACGAACAAACCCACGAATAGTGCAGAAAGCGGACCAAGAAATCCAGCTCCTGGTGTGATAGCAGTTAAACCTGCAATGATTCCACTAGCTACACCCAAGACAGTTGGCTTCCCTTGGTTAATCCACTCAGCGACCATCCAACTGAACCCACCTGCGCAAGCAGCAATATGAGTCGCAACAAAAGCGGAAGCGGCCACATCGTTTGCACCTAAAGCGCTACCGGCATTAAGTCCAAACCAGCCAAACCATAATAAGCCAGTACCCAACACAGTCATGGGCAAATTATGGGGGGGCATGGCTTCCACTCCTAGGCCTTTGCGTTTACCAACGAGAATCGCACAGACTAACGCTCCAAATCCGGAACTGATATGCACTACAGATCCGCCAGCAAAATCAAGAAAACCCATCTGCGCCATCCATCCACCACCCCATACCCAATGGGTTAAGGGAGAATAAACAAAGGTAGACCAGAGAACAGCAAACAAGAGCAATGCCTTAAATTTCATTCGCTCGGCAAAACTTCCGGTGACTAAGGCCACGGTGAGCACAGCAAACATCAGTTGGAAAACCATAAAAGCCAAATGGGGAATTCCAGTTCCTGGAAAAGCCTCAGGACCAACTCCTATCAGACCTAAATGGTCCAACCCGCCAATAATGCCCCCAACATCCGAGCCAAAAGCTAAGGTGTATCCCCATAAAACCCAAACAATACTAATAACGCATAAGATAATCGCGGCATGCATAATCGTACCCAGCACATTCTTGCTTCGGACCAAGCCCCCATAAAACAAAGCCAATCCAGGAAGAGTCATGCAAAGCACAAGGGCTGAACATACTAAAATCCAGGCAGTATCACCAGTATCAATCATATTTGATGCTCTCTCCTGGGCCGACACAATTGAAACACAAAAATGTTCAAGAACAATCAACCACAGCAGCCAGATTGTGCTCTGTTTGGCTCGTTTCACGAGATCACCTCAGGTTAAGATTGCCGAATACCATTAATAGAAAGGCCTATACACCAATGAGACTTTAGTCGAGAACAACATGTTACATAGCACCTTCTCCGGATTCACCCGTTCGAATCCGAATGACAGTGGTAATATCTGAAACAAAAATCTTTCCATCGCCAATACTCCCAGTTTTCGCCGCACGGGCAATGGTTTCAATGACCTTCTGCTCAAGATTATCAGGAATGGCCAACTCCAATTTGATTTTGGGGACAAGATCAATTTGATACTCCGTCCCTCGATAGGTTTCCTTGTGGCCTTTCTGGCGTCCAAACCCTTTAACTTCGGTTACGGTCATGCCTTGCACACCCAGTTCAATCAATGCATCCTTTACTTCCTCAAGCTTAAAGGGTTTGATAATAGCTTCTATCAATTTCATATATAGACCCTCTCTCATTGAATGAGATGGCCAAGGGAGCTAAAAGATTCCCCTGACGTTTATAGATCCCCTGCTCCTCACGTTTAGAAGAAGAACTGTTCGGTCGTCATACATACCCACATTTGCCATGTTCGCTCAGATCGATGCCTACAGCCTTCCTTCTTTAGCCGCGGGAATATCAATAGTCATATCCAACACTTTCAAAATCACAAATGTTTCAACAAAGAAAGGCACCTCTATATTGTCTATCTTGACACATCAAATGAGCAATCGCGACGAATTGCCGAAAAAAAGCCAGACTCATGCCAATCTTGCGAACAATCCATACAAAACAGGGTTAATCCGAGCATAGCCATAAAAAAACGTCCTTTCCCAAGACCTAAAGGGGAAGGACGCTCATCGTCCAAAAAACCTCTCTGCACCAGGCGACGACTCTGTCACCTCTCTTGGCATTCGTACAGACAATTTGCGTCTTTGTCAAGAATAAACTTTACAAGAAGTACGTTGAAAAAGTCGTCCGAGAATGATTAGCTACACTATGCATACTTCTTCCGCGCATAGCAATTCAGAAAATATTGATGATGGCCAAGATGTCCCTCTAAACTCCTTAGGCGGAAGAACTCTTATTGTCGACCAATCAAATTCATCCTTCTACCCTCGACCGAGTGCCGCACTAAAAGACGCAGGCCCCCAAGACCTGATCTATATTCGGCCTGGGCAATATGAAGATCGGCTATTTGTTTCAGAACGCCCCATACAGATAGCCGGGGCAGGCCGAGACCAGGTTCAAATCTTTAGCCGCCGAAGCGGCCCTTTGTATTTACAAAAAGTTCCTTCCGGTCAAATTTCCGGCATTACCTTTCGCTACGTTGGCAGTGACCAACATTCCGCCGTGAATATTCTCGATTCCACATGCAACATCTCTCAGTGCCGAGCGACAGAGGGCATTTTATCTGGTATCGTAATCTATGGCCAGGAATGCAAACCTACACTTAACGATAATGAGGTTTGCAATAATCGAGAGTCTGGAATTTTTACCTTTGCCGGAGCCCGCCCCTATCTCACTAAAAATACGTGTTTTGACAACCATCACTTTGGACTTGCGGTTCGAGATGATGGAAGTCAACCAGATCTCATCAAAAATATTTGCCGACATAATATGCTGAGCGGGATCTTGCTATTTCATGGTGCCAAAGCATTGCTTCTGGAAAATATCTGTGAACAGAATTTTCATTGGGGAATCGTCATGACGCCAGATAGTAAATCCTCGCCTGAGCAAGAACAATTGCTTCAGGCCAACACATTAACAAACAATCCCCGAGGCTCGTTGATCATCACACATGAACCCCTGGGTGAAATAGGGAGATAAGGGATTCGGGAAAGAATAACAGAGATTAATTGATGAAGATTACGGAAGCCGAAGAAAGCCCAATGCTAAACAAGCCCAACCTGCGATAAAACATAGCCCACCAAGCGGCGTAACGGCACCCAACCAACGAAATTCAGCCAATGCTAACAAGTAGAGACTTCCTGAAAAGAACAGGATTCCCCCTGCAAACGCCAAAGCTGCTTTTAGAAAAATTTTTGCCTGCCATTGAATAAACGCCCACCCAGAAAATATTAACGCCAAGGCATGAAACATATGATATCGAACGCCAGTCTCAAAAACCTCCAGCATACGTTCGGAAAGCTGAGGCTTGATCATGTGAGCGGCAAAAGCACCAGTAACAACGGCTACTCCTGCTAATACGGCACCTAACGCCACAATATGTCTTCCCGTAATCATATCAACAAGCAAACGCTCAAGGAGAACTTACCGTGGAAATAACACGGCCCCAACGAATCTGCTGCCAAATCCGTTCATGCCCCCAAAATAAAACTATTTTGGCCACCGCATCTATAGATCCAACGATAACAGCTGCTACCAATTCGCCAGAATAGATATAGACCACAAGAGTTGTCACAATTGTCGCAACAAATCTCCAACTAACACCCTTTATTACACTACGTAAATGCGTTTCCATGTGAAACTCCTAAGTTTCTAATCTGTATAACAACTAAGTGTGAACTGTTATTTTTTTCTTGGGTTGTTTAGCCAACTTTGGTCCACGTGTCGTTCGACTCACAAAATCTCTCAACGTATAATGATCCAGCACGCCAGAGATTGCATTTCGGACATCTAACATAGGAGCTTTTATGGGACACTGTGGTTCATTGGCATAAGGACAATCCTCACACGTCCGAAACGCAGTTTGAGAAACACAGGGAATCGGTGCAAGAGGGCCATCTAATGCACGAATAATCGAACCCAAAGAAATCTGCTCAGGTTTTCTAATCAGCCGAAACCCGCCATCCACACCAGACCGACTTGCCAAAACACCAGCATGTTTTAACTGAAGAAGAATGGACTCCAAGAAACCCAAAGGGATCTGTTGTCGCTCGGCAATATCTGAACGACGAATAAGCCTTTCACCATAAGCCTGAGTCAATTCCAGTAATGCTCTCAAAGCGTATTCACTTTTCTTGGAAAAACGCATTTAAATATTCCTAGTATAGTTAACTAAATTAATAAACAATTATATTAAAAAAAAGCGCCTTTGTCACATAGACTTTCTTGCCTATGAAACAGATTCAACATTTTCCAAAGAAATAAAAAATTACAAGAATATTTGGGGAATTTAAAAGAAATAAAACTCATGGTGGAGGGCAGGGGACTTGAACCCCCGACCCCAACGTTGCGAACGTTGTGCTCTCCCAACTGAGCTAGCCCCCCTACAATTCAAAATCTGAATTGTCTTTGGCAAGTAAACGTTGCCACTCTATCAAATGGATTATATCCCTGCAATCTATTGCGCAGTTTCAAGAATCCTAGCTTTTAGCCCTTTAACCGCAAGCCGTCTCTCAGCAAACAATTGAACCGCTCGAGGATATAGTTGATGCTCCTGTTCCAAAATACGGGCAGACAATGTATCGAGGCTATCATTTTCGTTTACTGACACAGTACTTTGTACAATAATCGGTCCTTCATCCACTCCCTCTGTAACAAAATGCACAGTACAGCCAGAAACTTTTACGCCTGCATCTAACGCCTGTTGTTGTGCATGCAGTCCAGGAAAAGACGGGAGAAGCGAAGGATGAATATTCATCATCCGCCATTGATACACTTCGATCAAAACAGTGGTCACAATTTTCATGTATCCGGCTAAGAGCACTAACTGAACGCCATGAACTTTTTACACTTGGAAAATTTTCGGTACTAAAAAAATAAGTCTCCTATCCAAGT
>CAZGFV010000011.1:0-5039 GCA_964524575.1 uncultured Nitrospiraceae bacterium | reverse complement strand
GCTCCAATTCTCCCGCCTCAGATTTCGGATCAAGTAAGAGCCCCTTTACTCCATGCTTCTTGGCTCGTTCCAAGGCCATAGCATTCTTTTTGTTACTGACAACCAAGGCAATCGTGGCATCAAGAGTTTTGGCTTCAATGGCATCAATGATAGCCTGGAGATTTGATCCTCGACCGGATACTAAGACTCCTAGGCGAAGAGGCATCACGTTTTACTCCCATATGAGAAGGTGACAGATGGAGAACCCTGGAATTCTTCTACAATTTCTCCTATGCAAAATGCCTGTTCCCCTATTTGGTTCGCCCGCTGAACAACCGCATGGGATTTTTCAGGCGGAACGATTAAAACAAACCCTATACCCATATTGAAGACTCGGTACATTTCTTCTTCTTCAATTTGTCCAAGCTCCTGAATATGAGAAAAAATCTTAGGAGTGGGCCAAGTTCCCTTGTCAAGATACGCTTTGCACCCCTTTGGCAATACACGAGGTACGTTTCCTGGCAATCCACCACCAGTAATATGTGCAAGCGCATGGATTGAAAATTCCTTAATCAATTGTAAAATAGATTTGACATAAATTCTTGTAGGAGTAAGTAAGCTCTCCCCTACAGTTTGCTTCATTTCTTCCAAGGAAATATCGAGAGATAGCCTAGCTTGTTCAAGCAACACGCGCCTGGCCAAGGAAAACCCGTTACTATGGAGCCCAGACGAAGCAAATCCAATGACCACATCCCCTGGCTTAACATTTTCACCAGTGAGTATATTGGCCCGTTCCACTACACCAACGACAAAACCCGCAAGATCATACTCCCCTTTTTGATAAAAAGAAGGCATCTCCGCAGTTTCCCCCCCAATTAATGCACAGCCCGCCTGCCGACACCCTTCTGCTATTCCTTTCACGACAGCTTCAGTTTTATCGACCACTAACTCCCCTACAGCTAAATAATCCAGAAAAAATAGCGGTTCTGCTCCACTAACAAGAATGTCATTCACACACATCGCCACAAGATCAATACCAACTGTATCGTGTCGATCCATGAGGAACGCCAGTTTCAATTTTGTCCCGACACCATCAGTTCCAGATACCAACACAGGATCAACATACTTTTCCTGAGCAAGTCGAAATAGACCACTAAACGAGCCTATATCACCAAGTACTTCAGATCGAAATGTTGATTTAGCCAGCGTACGAATACGCCTTACGACTTCTTCTCCGGCCTCAATATTAACCCCAGCTTGGCGATAGTCCGTCATATCTTTGTCCAGGAAAAACTTAGTTAAGAATGAATTCCAACAACGTTTCTATATGTGCGGTCTGAGGAAACATATCAAACAGTTGAGCACGATGTGCTCGATATCCAGCCGCAGCAAGGCGACTTGCATCCCGCGCTAAAGAAGCCGCATCACAAGAAAGATAATAAATGCGACCAGCTCTTACTGAAATCAAGGAATCAATACAGGATTTACTTAAGCCTGTCCTTGGAGGATCAAGAACGATAGCATCATATTCATTGGGTTGAACATTTTCTAAAAACTTTTCTGCGGTCATCAAACGAAATCGACAACGGCGAATACGATTTTGGGAGGCAGATTTCCGAGCATCTGCGATAGCATATGGATTTTCTTCAACCACTGTGACTAATGCTCCCTTTCGAGCTAAAGACAATCCCAAACACCCAATACCACCATACAACTCTAACGTTTTCGTACCATCACATTCGCCAAACCATTTCTCTAAGGTTTGATAAATCATGGCATATACTTCCCAATTCGCCTGCATGAAGGAGCGATCGCTAACTCGAAAGGTCACAGCGTGTAATTGTTCAAATAAATGGTCTTCGCCTTCTACCAAACGAACCGCCGCATGTTTCCTTCGGGATGGCGGTGAAGCAGCACTCACTATACATCCAGATACTGATTGAATACCCTGAAACGTCTCAAGCAAAGATTTGGCCTGTCTTTGGTTCAACTGAGGAGACTTAACGATTAGCATGTGTCTCCCAAACGCTACAGAAACACGAACTTCGATACTAGAAATATAGGCCGTCATGCAAGTCATAGCTGCTAAACGAACACTCAATTCCTCAACCACGACTCGAATCGAATCAGGGACCAGAAGACAGCCAGTAGATTTAACTGGTTTATGGGACCTTTCCTGCCGAAACCCTAAATGAAAAGCTTTATGATCCCGAAAAACCCAGAACCGAACCCATCGTCGGTATCCATAAGGAAAGGACGAAGGAACAGGGGGCAAAAAATCCTCGACATCTAAATGCCCAATTCTGGAAAAGGCTTCTTCTAACATAAGTTGTTTGTACTGAAGTTGGGTGTCATACCGAACATGCTGAAATTGACATCCGCCACATTGCCCATACACGGAACATGGTGCTGAAATCCGATCAGGAGACACTTCGCACAAATGGTCAACCTTGGCAAACTGGTACCCTTGACGAGATTCCACTGGGGTCACGGTCACCACTTCATCCGGCAATACTCCGCGAACAAAAGTAGCCTTAGACCCCATATGCGTAAGACCCCATCCGCCCGCAACAATGCGTTTAATTTTTAGTGGAGAAGACAATTCCATGCTCAAACGAATTAAAGAGGGATGAATTTACTTTTCAGGGCGAAGATCAACGTTTAGTAATTTGATTTTTCGATGTAAATGGCTACGCTCGATCTTTAAGTCATCAGCGGTTTTAGAGACATTCCATTCATTGTTCCTTAAACGATGTGTAATGTATTCACGTTCAAAGGCATACCGAGCATCCCTCAAGGAATCATAATTATTCACTCCACTTACCTTCTGGCTAACTCCATCGGCCCCGCCCGGCATAAATGGAACAACATCCGCTGTCTCAATGGTAGGTTTTGGCACCATAATCGTCAATCGCTCAACCTGATTACGAAGTTCGCGTATATTTCCAGGCCAATCGTGACGTGCCAATACTTCAAGTGCGCCATCTGTAATTTCCTTGAGTTTCATGCCTTCTTCCTCGGTGTGCACACGCAAAAAATGGCGGACCAGCGCTGGAATATCTTCTCGACGATTACGAAGCGGAGGAACCTCAATTGGCAGCACATTGAGACGATAGAATAAATCTTCCCGAAATATTCCTTTTTCAATTTCTTGTCGAAGGTCTTTATTCGATGCGGCAATAACTCGGACATTAACTTTAATAAGTTTGCTCCCACCTACACGAGTAAACTGCTGTTCCTGCAATACCCGAAGCACTTTGGCTTGTGTAGCCACACTCATGTCCGCAATTTCATCTAGAAAGAGCGTCCCGCCATCAGCCAAATCGAACTTTCCGCGACGTTGCGATACCGCGCCAGTAAACGCACCACGCTCATGTCCAAAGAGTTCGGTTTCAATCAAAGTTTCTGGGATAGCTGCACAATTAACTTCGACAAAAGAACGATTCTGTCTCGGGCTCTGTAAGTGAATCGCGCGCGCGACTAATTCTTTACCGGTCCCATTCTCCCCGGAGATCAAGACCCGACTGTGGGTCGGAGCTGCGGCAGCGATTTGTTGACGAAGAATCTCCATAACTGAGGAATTTCCAACCAATTCGGAATGCCGCTCAACTTGGATTCGAAGATTAAGGTTTTCCTCTTCAAGTTTCCTTTGATGAAGCGCATTGCGAACCAATATTGTGACTTTTTCAAGATCAAGGGGTTTTTCTAGATAATCATACGCCCCAAGTTTCGTGGCCTTGACTGCGGTTTCAACCGACCCATGGCCTGACATCATAATAACCATAAGTTTTGGGAATTGCTGGCGAATCTGCTTTAACGTTTCTAGTCCATCGATCTCTGGCATCCAAATGTCTAGGATCACAAGCTCCGGTGGTTCAGCGCGAATCAGCTTTAACGCTTCAGGCCCGCTCTTAGCGAGGGAAACCTGATACCCCTCATCCTCCAAAATACTGCTCAATGTATTCAGGATAGAAGGTTCATCATCGACAATACAGATATTTCTCAACATGATTGAGCTTAGCCTTGATTATTCATTTAGGAATACGATTTCTATAGGCACACTTTTCAATAGACTGGTTGTCTGCTTACCTTGTCGCATCAAAAAACCCATGGTTTAGGCAATTGGCAATTCGAGAGTAAACAGCGCACCTTGCGGTTGATGATTCGCGACCTGAATCGTGCCATTGTGATCAGTCACTATACGATGGACAATTGCCAGACCCAACCCTGTTCCTGCACTTCGCTTAGAAAAATAAGGCATGAATAATTTTTCTTGATCCTCATGGCGAATTCCTGGCCCTTCATCTGCCACTTTAATAACCACATGCTGCAGTTTCCAGTCTACTTCAGTAGAAACCCAAATATTTCCCCTTTGTTCCATTGCATGAATGGCATTATCAAATAAATTCACAAATGCCCGTCGCATTTGCTCTCGATCCATACTTACCAGCGGCAAGCTGGAATCTAATGTTAACTGAAATTCAATATCCCGATGTCCACCGCTATAGAGTGCCACAACTTTTTCAATGACCTCGTGCAGCGATTCTCGGACCATTTGAGGCGCCGGCATTCTAGCGAATTTAGAAAACTCATCAAGCATGCGCTTCAAGCTTCCTACCTCATTAACAATGACGCCTGTAGATTGGTCAAAAATATCCTGAAAGTCTGGAGCTTGATCAAAAAATTTTTTCCTCAACCGTTGCGCAGCTAATTGAATCGGGGTTAGCGGGTTCTTAATTTCATGTGCGATGCGTTGGGCTACTTCTTTCCAAGCCGCAGTTTTTTGGGCCTTGATTAATTCCGTCCGCTCCTCAAACACCAGCACAAACCCTAAATCCTTGCCTGATTCATTTCTCATTCGAGAGAGATTCAATCCAACGGTCAACAACTTTCCCCGAACGTCCATTTGTCCTTCAAGGGTTAGACTATTGCGACCATCGACTAGGATTCGATCGTAAGCTTCCTGAAACAAACTAAACTGGTTCTCTTTAAATACATCGAACACCGGTCGATCTCGAACATCATCAGCCCCAACCCCAAGGATACGCTCCGCTGAATGA
>CAZGFV010000010.1:12443-16971 GCA_964524575.1 uncultured Nitrospiraceae bacterium | reverse complement strand
TGGGCCATCTCGCACCCAATCGGACCTGCACCGATGACCGCCAGTCGAGGAGGAAGTTCGGTCAACGAGAATATTGTTTCATTCGTGAGATAACCATTTTCTTCCAAGCCCGGAATCGGAGGTGCAGCGGCGCGAGCGCCTGTACAAATCGTAGCTTTGGCAAATCGAAGCGTTTTCCCTGCGACCTCAATATTTTCTTGGCTTGTGAATTGTCCATTTCCGATGAAGACATCCACGCCAAGGCTTTTGTATCGACGAGCCGAATCCGCATGACTGATCTGTGCACGTAATTTTCGCATTCGTGCCATGGCAGTGCCAAAATCTTTCTTGATGCTACCTTGTATATGAAGTCCGAATTGAGCGGCGTTTTCTACTGCAGCCCAAGCACGTGACGCCCGAATTACTCCTTTCGAGGGCACACATCCTACGTTCAGGCAATCTCCACCCATCAAGTGACGTTCAATGAGCGCGACCTTTGCTCCAATAGCTGCGGCAACTGCCGCCGTTACTAATCCGGCAGCCCCTGCTCCAATCACGACGAGGTTATATCGGCCAGTGGGATCTGGGTTTTCCCAGGCAGGGGGGTGCACGTTATCAAGCAATTGTTGGTTAAACTCATCCATGGGGTGAAATTCAATGAGTTTGTCTTGATAGTCTCTTGTCTGCATTATTTATCCTTCCTCAAAGAGGACAGATTACTTTTGGGGTGTCCCCTGTTCGTGAGTCGTGAATAACGAAAGAATATGTGCATTCCTCATGAGTTTTTTTTCTCAGCGAATTTTCGATAGACAATAGGCATAAGAGTCAACAATCCGAGTAAGGTAAGAGCCATTAACACAGGCGGTGATGCGATTTCTCCCAAGGAGTTGATGGCTCCGAGTTGTCTGCCGGCAAATGCAAATACGAAACTTCCGGGAATAATGCCGATAGAGGTAGCTAGAATATAGGTCCCCAGGTTTACCCTGGTTAACCCAGATACCAGGTTGACAAGGAAAAAGGGAAAGGCAGGGATAAGCCGGAGTGTCATCAAGTAGCTGAACGCATTTTTGGAAAAGCCGGTTTGCATGGGTTCAATGCGTTCCCCGAATTTTCCTTCGACCCAGTCTCGTAATAAGTACCGGGCAGCTAAAAAGGCTAGGGTTGCGCCGGTTGTGGCGCCGATATTGACGAAAAGGGTGCCCAGGATGCTACCGAACAAGAATCCCCCAGCCACCGTCATGATTGTTGCTCCTGGTAATGAAAAGCCGGTTTGCACAATATAGATTAAAACGTAGATCGTAACAGCGGTGGCAAAGTTCGCATTAGTATAGGCAAGCAGGCTATTGCGGTTTGTCTTTAGAGACTCAAGTGAAAAGTATTGGCCAAGATCAAAATACGCAAAAGTTCCGATACCTAAAGCAAGAATTGCCAAGATTCCAATTTTTCCTAATGCGGTAGAGGACGATTCAGAAGTCATAGGTGCAACCATAGTGGAGTACAAGAATTTGATCTTTATAGTTCAACGCCTCGTATGGTGAAAAATCCAGATAGTAAAAAGAGTTTGGTTTCATAAGACCTACAGTCTTTTCAACGGTGCGATCGTTACAGGGGCTGAAGCCATCGTGTCTAGGATATGTACTATGCGAAAAAATTATAAAGCGAGCCTAGCCGGTCTTATCACATCCTTCAAGAGTAAAAGGTGTCCAAGTTTATTTAGGAGTACGTTCGAGCAACTCTTCCGCGGGATACGTGATTATTTCCGCGAGAGTAGGGTGATAGTGGGGCATTCGCACAAGGTCGTGCACCGTGCCTTGGAAGTACATCACGGCAATGAGTTCGTGAATCAACTCAGCGGCTTCGGGTCCAACGATGTGGGCGCCTAAGATAATTCCTGTCAGAGGGTTGGCGAGGAGTTTGACATGACCATGAATTTCCCCCAGTGTCATGGACTTTCCGTGGTCATTAAATGGATAAGAGGCCATGTCATAGGCCACCTTTTCCTTGCGACACTCTTTTTCGCTCAACCCTACGCTTGCCACCTGCGGATCAGTAAAGACAACCTGCGTTTTTAAACGATCGTCGTAGCAATGTTGCGTATTAGTTGGGTGCGTGGCATTCCATCCCGCGATTTCTCCTTGTTCAATGGCAATATGGACGATTTCATGCAGGCCATTGACATCGCCAACGGCAAAGATATGGGGTTGGTTGGTGCGCATTGTGTTATCTACTACCACTTTACCTTTTTGAATTTCGACCCCTGCAGCTTCAAGGTTTAAACTGCCGATATTTGGTCGCCGGCCAAGGGCCTGGAGAATCACTTCCCCAACCGCGGTTTTTTCTTGTCCTTCATGTGAAAAGTGGGCCATCTTTCTTGGGCCATCTTGTGTAAACTTATGGAGTTTTGTGTTGGTGAGCACTACCATACCTTCTTGGCGGAATCTGGCCTCAACGGGACGTGCCAAGTCTTCGTCACTCTCGGATATGATGTGATGGCTTCGCTGAATGAGTGTAACTTTTGTGCCAATACGGGAATAAAACTGAGCAAGTTCCACAGCAACAGGTCCACCGCCTAGCACTATCATGGATTGGGGAAATTTTCGCAGCTCCAGCGCTTCGTCACTTGTGATATAACCAACTTCTTCAAGACCAGGAATGGGAAGGCGCGAAACCACAGAGCCAGTTGAAATAATGATAGTCTTGGCTGTGATGGTGTATTGTCCAACCCGTACCTCATTTGGCGAGAGAAACGAGGCGTGGTCTTCGTACAATGTAAAACGAGAATCTTGTAGGGCTTGAATACGGTCATTGGTAAACTCGTTGGTGAGTCGTGTTTTTCGATCAATAATATTTGACAGAATGGCTTCTGCTGCGACGGGCTTTAATCCAAATTCTTCTGCTCGTTTCATGAGCGACATAATGTCTGAGGAACGAAGGATGGTCTTGGTAGGCATGCACCCGCGAAGGATGCACAATCCTCCTAAAGGACCGTGGTCAATAATACCAACATCAGCTCCCTCGTCGCGTGCAGTCCGAGCGGCGGCATATCCGGCAGACCCGCCGCCGATGATTAAGACATCATGAGTCATGGATAGCATGGTATCGTAATGAAATTCCTTCTACAATGGTGGACAATAAGATTTTGGGAGTATGAAAAAGTAGGGGAGGGAAAGGTATGCGACTGGGAATAGTTCAATATTTCATTTTTTTAGCATTTCTTGCTTTAATAGTTGGATGTGTGACAAAAACCGGTCCTCTGGCAGTTTTGCCAATGACCAGTCCGACAGCGGCTCAGCATAATCTTGAAGGGATCAAATTCTACAACAATGGTAATTGGAAGGAAGCAGAAAAGCACTTTAAATTTGCTGTCAAGGCAGATTCATTCTTGCCCGAGGCCCATTTTAATCTTGCTCTGACTCAACACAAACTTGGACAACACGGTCAAGCCAAACAACATTTTAAAATTTCTGGGGAACTCGCCACGAAAAATAAAGAAATTGTCGATTCTTCAATTTACCGAAACCATCTTGGTTTGTCCTCAACCTTTGAACGACATATTAGTGGTGGATATCGCTATGAATAGACGGTTTAATCCAATTTTGTTTTTAACTTTCGAAACTCTGCATCGTGGTCTTCAGCTTGAGAATAAAAGAAATTCACACTTAAAATTAAGAGTTGGATTTGCCGTGGGGGACAGCCCATGTTGCAAACCCTAGTCCAACAGGGAGGTGCGTGTGAGATCGACAATTCATGCGTTCCGGTCCTATGCATATGTTGGCGTTCAATTTGTCTGTCTGGCTCTGATCATTATGACTGGGCCTTGGCTGGCAACTTCGCCGGAGTTTTTTGTCCTAGAGTTGCTGGGGATATTCTGCGGTTTTTGGGCTCTTTTGACCATGAAGCTTCGGAATCTCAGTGCTCTGCCTGAAATAAAGCCTAACAGTTCTCTTCAAACTGGTGGGCCTTATCAGTGGATTCGGCATCCAATGTATTCGGCTCTGTTGTTGGTTATGCTGGCTTTGGTCTTGGAAGAATTTACCTATTGGCGAGGAGTGGTGTGGCTGGCCCTTTCCCTAGACTTAATCTTGAAATTGCAATATGAGGAAGAGTTATTAGTCAACAGGTTTCCTGAATATCGTGGATATCAATCTAAAACATCTAAGTTAATTCCATGGATTTGGTAAAGGAAGGGTTTTAGAAAAGTAATCGGATTAGGTTTGTTATAGGGCCTTCAGGTATTTGTGGACATTTCCCGAATCGGAAAGTTTGGCATCAATGGCCAAGGTTTTCTTTGAGATGGCGCCGCTTGCTGAGCGTAACTCCGCTTGGATTTATTTATTTGGTTTGTGTGAGGCGTTTTTGCAGATTTAATTAATCCGTATGGCTATTCAAATATGTTCACCTTTAATGAGAGAATCCAGAAATTTCCTATTGCTGGTTGAAAAGAGGATTTCTTTTCGAGAAGGCACAGAACTAAGTCCCATCAAGAAGTATCCATGATCTATTTTCAAACCAAACCAGCCGCCGCCTTTGAAGCCATTCTACTGGAAGC
>CAZGFV010000010.1:1602-12433 GCA_964524575.1 uncultured Nitrospiraceae bacterium | reverse complement strand
GCTGAGTGAGATGACTGAGGTAAAAATGTTAGCGGACGATGGCGCAATTGATTCATGGGAAGGTCTGTATCCCCAAACATCCGTGGTTTTTGGACCATATACTGCGATCCGTGTTATGGCGCAATTGTTGGCTGCAACACGAGATGTCTCAGTGTATCGCCTAATAGACGTGTATTGGCTAGTACTCTATGAATGCCTGCAGAATTTTTGTGTGATGCATAATGAATTGCTCGAAGATGACCTCCACGCTTTGCGTTCGATCGGGGCTTTTCGAATGGGTCAGGTGGACGGAGAAGCGCTTGTAGCTATTTATTTTTGGGACACGGAATTTTTGCTCAGGCCAATTTCTCAGGATGAAAATCGGTTTGGAAAAACATTTGGAGAAGCGGTTGTAAGCGACTCAACTCAAGATTTCTCAGAAGATCTAGAAGAAAATGATATGCCGATGCTTGAAGTAGTAGACGAGGTAGCTTGGATCGTTCCAGAGCCCTCTGCATTTTTCAACACGGGTTCAATCCAATACCCTGATGCGAAGGTATGATTTGAAAAAGCCTGGAAAATTGAAATAAGTTAGGAGAGCCATTTCGAATTTCAACGACACTCGAAAGTCAAAATTTTATTCATGTGTGGACGATATACCTTAAAAGTAATAACTGAAATCTTGGCTGATCAATTCGATTTTGAAGAATTGTCAGATGCTAACCCACGATATAATATTGCACCGTCACAATTGGTTGCTTGTGTGCGTCTCCTTCCCAAATCTCAAAATCGAGAAGGAATCATGCTTCGCTGGGGATTGATTCCTTCGTGGGCCAAAGATCCGGCCATTGGGATGAAATTAATTAATGCACGTGCCGAAACTGTCGACGAAAGGCCATCTTTTCGGAAATCTTTTCGGCAGCGAAGATGTTTGGTCTTGGCAGATGGTTTTTATGAATGGAGAAAAGAGAAACGAGCCAAACAACCGTATTATATTCGAATGAAAGATGAGCGTCCGTTTGCATTCGCGGGTCTTTGGGAGTGCTGGACCAATCCTGAGGGGAAAGTTGTAGAATCATGTGCCTTAATGACCACCGAACCTAATGAGTTAATGACTCCAATTCATAACCGTATGCCGGTTATTATCGATCCTGATTGTTATGGTGAATGGCTTAATCCGATGCAACAAGAAGTTACCAAATTAAATGCTTTATTAGGACCCTATCCAGCAGAAGATATGATAGCCTATCCTGTAAGCCAGCTCGTCAATATCGCTTTGTTAGATGATCCTCGTTGTAGCGAACCTTTGGTTGAACAGGGATAACACGGTTTTATTCCTAGCTGAAATCTTAGGGGTAAGCTATCGAGTCGTCTATTTCCTGAGGAGTCTGATCTATATATGGATGCCGATTATTGTTTTCAAAACAACCCTGGGATGCTGGAAGCTATTTGGATTAAACGAATGAAACGGGGGCCAATGGACTCTGTGGAATCAGCTGTGCTTGAAATGGAGGTGGGTTTGGCAGGGAATGTTAATCAAGGGGGTCGTCGTCAGGTTACCATCATTGAACGGGAAGTTTGGGAACGATTGATGAGCGAAGTAAAAGGAACTTTACCGCCAGTGGTCCGTCGTGCCAATTTGTTGATCAGCGGTTTGAGTTTAAAGAAATCACATAAGCGAGTTTTGATCATTGGCTGCTGCCGAATTCGGATTTTAGGCGAGACAAAACCCTGTGAGCGTATGGAAGAAACATGGGAGGGATTGCAGGAGGCGATGAGGCAATCTTGGGCTGGAGGAGCCTTTGGAGAGGTTCTTGACGATGGAGAAATTTTTGTTGGAGATTTGGTTTCTTGGGTAGAGGAGTGAGTTTTATTTTGCAGTGTTATGCTCCAGCACGACAGAGTACTGATGAGCGATGGGTGAAATTTCCTGCCCGTGTTTTCAAGCTTTGACGCAAGATGGTATTCATGGGAGACTTATTGTTCGATTTGACAAATACCACAAATTCGTGGGTATTAAGAGAATCCGCTAGCTATTCCAAATGGAACTAAATAATTTGTTTACGAATTATTCTTGCTATCCTGAAGATTGATGCTATGTCCTCAGAGGTTCCTACTCTCTGGGCTCTTTTCTTGAGTTCGTTTTTAGCTTCAACGTTATTGCCTGGTGGGTCAGAGGTCATATTAGGGGTTGTGGCTTATCAAGGTGAATTTGATCCGTTAGCACTCCTGCTTGTGGCAACTGCGGGAAATACGTTGGGAGGAATGTCTACGTGGGCGGTGGGGAGATTTTTGGATTGGTGCTATCCATCTGAGAGTTTTATCCAGTCCAAATACCAATGTGCTTTGAATTGGTTGAAACGGTGGGGTAGCTCCGTGTTAGTGTTATCTTGGATTCCTATTATCGGAGATCCTCTTTGTCTAGCAGGTGGATGGTTGCGTATTCATTGGTGTGCTGCGTTGTTGTGGATTGGGCTAGGGAAAGCCGCCAGATATGCTGTGATTGTTTATGCTGCAACCTAGATAGAAGCTAATTATTTATTTTTTTGAGATTCGATATGCTTCACGTTTTTTGCTGATGGATGGCCCCAACATGGACGGGGAATTCACCATTTTCCCTGTCTTGGGCGTAGTGCTCCAAGGTTTGGGTTATGACCGGGAAGGCTAATTCTGTCCAGGGTATTTGATCGATGTGGAACAAAGAGACTTCTAAGCTTTCTTCGCCAGCGCTAAAATCTTTTTCTTTTATTGTTGCCCGAAATACCATATAGACTTGGTTGACGTGAGGAATACTAAACACGGTGTAGAGGCTGATGAGGTCAACGGAAGCCTTGGCCTCTTCCATGGTTTCACGAAGGGCAGCTTCTTCTACGGTTTCATCGTTTTCCATAAATCCAGCCGGAATAGTCCAAAGCCCATAGCGTGGTTCAATCGCACGTTTGCATAACAGGATCTGACCTTGCCATTCTGGGATGCAACCCACCACAATTTTCGGGTTTTGGTAATGGATGGTCTTGCAGCGCTGGCAGACGTGTCGAGGTAAGGTATCGCCAGCTGGAATCTGGGGTGAAGTGTATGATCCGCAATTGCTGCAATATTTCATGAAAAGATCCGATACTAAAAGGGGCTCAAAATTCCGGGCCTGAAGTTAAATTGGCTGGGAACATTTGCCTCCGAATTTTACTGCAACTTGCTCCTAATAGTTAGGTGTGATTCAATACCTCTTCTTTTTTGAGAGGTTGTGGTTCCACAACCCCATGATTTTTGTCAATTGAAGGACACTGGAATGCGTTTGAAGGTTGCTATTAGTAGAATATTGATTTCACCCATGATAGCAGGAAATTAGTTATTCGTGAAGGTTCCTCTGTTAGATTTGAAGGCGCAGTTTAAAGATATTCGTGAAGAAGTCCTCACGGCGATTGCAGGGGTCTGTGATGACCAAAGTTTCATCTTGGGTCAAAGGGTGGCTCTTCTTGAAGAAGATATGGCTGCCTATTTGGGGTGTCGATATGCGGTGGGTGTGGCATCCGGAAGTGACGCGCTGTTACTCTCGTTGATGTCTCTGGCAATACTACCTGGAGATGAAGTAATCACTGTTCCCTTTACCTTTTTTTCAACAGCTGGTGTGGTATCGCGGCTTCATGCCAGGCCTGTATTCGTAGATATTCAACCTGATACATTTAACATTGATCACGAGCAGATTGAGAGAAAGATAACCTCTCGAACCAAAGCGATTATCCCGGTGCATTTATTTGGCCAATGCGCGGACATGGAGAAGATCCTCGATGTAGCGAACCGACATGGAGTCAAGGTCATTGAAGATGCGTGTCAAGCGATTGGTGCTGAGTATAATGGGAAAAAAGCTGGAACCTTTGGATACACCGGGTGTTTCAGTTTCTTTCCCTCAAAGAACCTTGGAGGTGTTGGTGACGGTGGATTGATCGCCACCAATGATAAGGCTCTGAAAGAATTGCTCCTTGCTTTACGGGTGCATGGGAGCCGATCAGATTATAATCATGATCACATTGGATTGAATAGTCGACTCGATGCGCTGGAGGCCGCAGTATTGCGGATCAAACTAAAAAACCTGAATAGGTGGAATGCTAAGAGGGTGCAAAACGCGGCGTATTATGAAAAGTTGTTCGCAGAAGCGGAACTGTTAGAGCAGGTAGACTTGCCATCCACGGTCTTAGGAAATTTGCATGTCTTTAATCAGTTTACGATTCGTGCACAGAAGCGCGATCAGTTAATGGCCCATCTCAAAGAACAGGAGATTGGGCACAAAGTGTATTATCCAGTTCCGTTGCATCTTCAAGAATGTTATCAACTGCTGGGATACAAAAAAGGCGATCTGCCAGTTTCAGAGCAGATGGCTTCGGAGGTCCTTTCCTTACCGATATATCCGGAGCTATCACATTCTCAAATGGAGATGGTTGTCGAAACAATCAAAGAATTTTACCAAAATCATTAGCCCCTTTTCTTGTGGTTTTCTTTCTTCGTCGCATTCAACCTTTTCCGCTCGTCAAGAAAGGCCAGGTTTAGAGTTTATTTCGGGTACTTGGCTTCAATGGTGCTGCTTAATCCACCACGTGCTGTAAAATTTCCCGTCACCACAGCCCATTTGGGCTTACAAGCTTCGACCAAGTCTTCCAGAATGCGATTCACCGCGTTTTCATAGAAAATCCCAAGGTTGCGATAGGCATGGATATAGACTTTTAAGGATTTAAGCTCGACACAGGCTTTATTGGGCATATAGCGGATAGTGACGGTACCAAAGTCAGGAAGCGCAGTTTTGGGACAGATTGCAGTGTATTCGGGAATCTCAATCGTAATTTGATAGCCTGAATATTGGTTCGGCCAGGTTTCCAGTCCAGGCAATGGTGCGTGAATCCCGCTTTGGGCATGGTCTTCAGTATAGGCGGTGACTTTGGGCTTTCTGTGTTTCATAGGATCGACACTCCTCTGTGGTGGCTCCTGAATACACTGGTGATCAACTGGAGCGGTGGAAGTTTACACTGGGTGGAGGGAGGCTGCAAACTTCATTTAGCCACCAAGGAATGAATGAATTTTTCAGCTTGTTGAGAACCGAAGAACTGGTTCGATATAATTCTCTCCAGGAAGCGGCCGGCGAAACCGATTGCTGGCCGTTTTTTTGATTTTGATTGCTGTATTTTACTTCCGAAAGGCTATTCAATCTCGTGCGTCTCCGATCGTCACACTAAACCTACGAGGTCTGACCTCCAAATGATTGACAGCGAAGATTTTGTGCGAGCCCTAAAGGATATTGGATGTGACTTTTTTACCGGGGTACCGGATACGATGTTGGCTGGAATTATCGACGTGCTCAGCGAACGACGGCTCTATACCCCGGCTGTGGGCGAGGATCAAGCTGTGGCTTTAGCTGCTGGTGCGTTTTTCGGAGGAAAAATTCCTGTAGTGCTTATGGAAAATTCTGGTCTAGGTAATGCTTTCAATATTCTGATGTCTCTGAATCTAGTATACACAATTCCTTGTATCATGATTATTTCTTGGCGGGGTTTTGAGGGAAAGGATGCCAACGAGCATTTAGTCATGGGGCAAACCATGCCTCAGCTTCTTGATCTCATTCGAATCCCTCATAGGACGCTTTCGGAACAGACAATTATTGAAGATCTTCAGTGGATGGCGAAAACTTTCATGGAACAACGTGTTCCTGTGGCCTTATTAATAAAAAAGGGAATTGTGAAGACCCTTCAACCATAAAAAGAAAAGGTGCTTAAAGAGTGAGACCCGAAGAAGGTGTCATGCAGAGCCGAGCTCAAGCCATGCAGGCGTTGCTTGATCTTGTCACGGATCAACCTGTGGTGATTTGTAACGGGTTCCCTTCTCGTGAGGCCTATAAACTAAAAGACCGTCCGCAAAATTTTTATCTCATGGGTGCGATGGGTGGGGCTGCTTCTCTCGGATTGGGCTTAGCGCTCGCGCAGCCCGAGAAAAAAATTATTGTGTTTGATGGAGATGGAAATCTTTTGATGGGTTTAAGCACCTTGGCCACTATCGGAGCATTAAAACCGAAAAACTTTATTCATGTGGTGTTTGATAATGAGGTATATGGGTCTACCGGCAATCAACCCTCCTATTCTCGCACAGTTCGGCTGGATCAAATGGCTAAGTCAGCAGGATATGCCAGCATTGAAAGAGTATGGGAACGGGAAGATATTGTTTATGAATTCAAGGACATGTTGAATGGTGAAGGGCCGAGTTTTTTACTCATCAAAGTGAATGAACAAATTGAGGATGCGGATCGAGTCGAGGTTCCACCCGCTGATTTATCTAAACGCTTTCGAGCCGCGTTGAATTCGTAGAGCATCAGGCGTGAAGCGAGAGAAAATGAAGATTGTTCGGGCATGCGTCAGGTGTTACCTTCTCAATCGAAAGAAGAACGAGGAGCCATTGAATCCATGATTTTGCTTAATCCCGGGCCAGTAAATGTTTCCGATCGTGTCAGAAAAGCTTTGACTTTTCCAGACATATGTCATCGGGAATCTGAATGCGCAGAACTTATGCAAAATATTCGAGACAAATTGCTCAAGGCTTTTGTGCCAGGAGCAGAGTCTGATTATGTGGCGATTCTGTTAACGGGTTCGGGAACGGCTGCGGTTGAAGCTTCACTGGTGTCCTGTCTTCCAGTTGGAAAGCGGGTTTTGGTCGTTAATAACGGAATCTACGGCCAACGTATGTCCGACATAGTTGCAAGTCAACGTCTTGGCGTTCCTGAAATAAAATTGGATTGGGATGTGACCCCAGACCCTGAAAAGATTTCTATAGCCCTGAAGCATCATCCTGAGGTACATACTTTGGCCATTGTTCATCATGAAACTACCTTGGGATTAATAAATCCCGTCAGTGAAATAGCAAAAGTGGCGGATGAGTTAAACCGAGTTTGTGAGGTGGATTCCATTAGTGGGTTGGGTGGTGAACCGATTGATGTGGCGGGGTCGCATATGTATGTGGTCGCGGGCACTGCAGGAAAATGCATCCAAGGATTCCCTGGTGTATCCTTTGTCCTGATACGAAGAGGTTTTATCGAACGAGTTGTGAAATTCCCGAAACGGTCTATGTACCTCAATCTCGCCCGCTATTACGAAGCGCAGGTACAAGGCAGTATTCCGTTTACACCTGCAGTACAGGTGTATGCAGCTTTTAACGAAGCGCTGAATGAACTATTGGAGGAAGGTGTACAAAACCGAGTGGAGCGGTATGCCCGTTGTGCGCAATTGATTCGTGAAGGGCTGAGAAATCTGGGCGTCAAGGCTGTCTTACCTACTGAACGGCAATCCAATTCGATTTCGGCCTTTTATGTTCCAGAAGGCATGACCTATCAAGATTTGCATGATCGCTTAAAGGAGCGCGGGTACGTCATTTATGCGGGACAAGGCCATTTGAATGAAAAAATTTTCCGTGTTGCGAATATGGGTAGCCTAGCCCAGGCTGATTTTGAAGGGTTTTTATCCGCTTTTAAAGAAGTCGTGTAATGGCATGTTTCATGTATTTCTAAGAGGAACAGTAAGAGCATGAAAGCCGTTATCCTTGCTGCTGGTGTTGGCCGACGTTTGCATGCCCTGACTCAAAATCTTCCGAAATGTTTACTCCCTATAGGTGGGGAAACCCTACTTAGTCGTTGCCTGAATAATCTAGAACAGGTTGGGATCTCTCATGTGACGATCGTTGTTGGATACAAGGAGGAACTCATTCGAGAAGCTGTAGCCGCATGGCCAGGATCATTGCCCGTCGCTTTTCTCGTCAATGAGCAGTACGAACGAGGGAGTATTGGGTCGTTATGGGTTACTCGGCATGCATTGGACGATGATACCGTGATTATGGATGCGGATGTGTTATTTCACCCAATGATTCTTGAACGGTTGGTGACCTCTTCTCACCCTAATGCGTTGCTAATGGACGAAACTGTGGCTCAACAAACGGAGGAATGCATGGTGGTTGTTCGTCATGGCCGTGTGATTGCATTATCGAAGCAAATGCCAGAGACGTATGATGAAGCTGGAGAAGGCGTGGGATTTTTGCGAGTCAGTCGGCAGGATGTTCCAAGTGTATTTAAATCCGTTGAACAGTGCATCAACCAGGGGTTTATGGATATGGAGTATGAGGATGCCCTGCGGGGCTTTTTTGTCTCTACTCCTGTCGGGGTAGAAAAAATCGGCGGTTTGCCCTGGATCGAAATTGATTTTTCCGAAGATGTGGAGCGTGCCAAAAATCACGTCTTCCCGAAGTTGGCTGAACATGGTAGGGCCTGAGCTGTTTCGCCTTCCTACGTGAAGGGGCAAATCTAGCAAACGTTATGGATAGTACGATTAATAGGCAAGAAGATGGAATTGTTGATCGGTATGTGAATCGCAAGTGTTCGGGAATCTTGACTCCCTTCTTTATCAAGTTAGGAATTTCACCCAATGCCATTACGATTATTTCTATGCTAATTGGCTTAGGGGGTGCAGCCTGTTTCGCTGTAGGTTCTTATAAATTGGGCATTATAGGAGCTTTACTTTTCCAGCTGTCTGTCATTGTGGATTGCTGTGACGGAGAAGTTGCTCGTCTGACGTTCACTGAGTCTCCCTTTGGGCAAGAACTGGATATCATTGCGGACAATGTTGTACATATGGCCATCTTTGCCGGGATTGCTTGGGGTGGATATTTGCAAGGACCTTGGCAGCATAGCCTATTACCTCTGGTTTTAGGAACTGTGGCCATCGTGGCCAATGGTTTTTCTCTCTTATTTGTAAATCGGGTCCGGCATTTGAAAGTTCAGCCTATGGTCTGGCAGCAGATTCCTTCCGTACAACGAACGCGATTAGAGTTTATTCTGGGCAATGTGGCCAACCGAGATTTTTCTGTGGTGGTCTTGCTCTCTGCTTTCTTCGCTCTTCTTCCTTGGTTTCTCTGGATAGCTTCAGTGGGTTCGGCTTTCTTTGCGCTCATGATGGGATGGACCATCCAACAGGCGCTCCTTCACAAACCTTCGTAGCATCTGTAGTATTCTATGCCTGTTGAAGTCTGTCTATTAACTATCGAACTAATTTCGTGATTCGACTCCTCTTTCTCTTAATTGGCATCGCCGTCCTTGGAGGGTTGGTGTGGCACATTGGCCCTTCTCAGATTGTCGAAACAACTAAACAACTTGGTTTCATGTCAGTTTGTATTATTCTATTGCCACTCTTGGCAGTCTATCTTTTCGAAACTTACGGATGGCAACTGACTCTTGGGCCATGGACCAAGCAAGTCAGTTTTTTTCGTTTGTTCGCTGTGAGGATGGCTGGAGAAGCCATCAATGCCACGACCCCAACAGGCATGGTGGGGGGCGAACCAATGAAGGCGTATTTGCTGAAACGATATGATGTTCCCATGGTCGACGGTTTGGCTTCACTCGTGACTGCTAAAACTGCAATGGTGTTAGCTCAGGTGCTTTTTATGTTGCTGGGCATCTGTTTGATGGTCATCATTTTAGGCGGCTCAGGTTACAATGTGTTGGCCGCAGGCATTGGCCTGGCTATGCTGGCTTTTGGGCTTGTGATGTTGTTCATGATTCAGCGTCATGGCAGAGGAATGGGCCTGCTGAATATTTTTCGAAAAATGCGTTTACCCTTGAGGTTTTTAGAATCTCGTGAAGCTAAGTTACAAGAGTTAGATAATACTATTCGCGAATTTTATCAGAACCGGGCGAGAACCTTTTGGTTCTCTGTATTAGTTTATTTTGTCTCGTGGGCTCTTGAAACGTTTGAGGTGTATGCCATTTTGTACTTCTTGGGTATGGACATCACTCTGCCATCGGCTTTTTCCATTGCAGCGATTTCGGTTTTAATCAAAGGCGCAGGATTTTTTATCCCCGGCAGTCTTGGTGCACAGGAAGGCGGGTATCTTTTCTTGGTCATTAGTTTCGTCTATGACGAATTCAAAGGCATAACTTTTGCTCTGAATCGTCGGCTTCGAGAAATTATTTGGATTGTCATTGGACTCCTAATCCTTGCTGCGCTCAAAGAAAAAACACCTCTTCCAGCTAGTTCGTAACTTTCTTATTTTTCCGTCTCTTTCCTAATATTTTGATTCGAATCCAAGGGGAAAATCTTTCCCCTTGGATTATGTCTCGCGTGCATGGGATGAATGAAAATCGAAGATTTTTGGTTTTGTTCGAAATGACAAATAAGAGGACTACAATTGTCAAAGAAGGAGTATTAACGCGGTCTATTCTCTACCGGTCACGGTTGACCATGTAATCGGCAACGACGACAAGCGCCTGTTTGGAAGGAGAATCAGGAAAGGAGTCGAGCTTGAGCAAAGCTGCATCAATATACTCTTGGGAGCAGGCAGTGGTGTGTTGAAGTGAGCCGTATTCTTCCATCATGGTAGTAATGCGAACTAAATCATTGGCCTCAATGGTTTTAGATTCTATTTTTTTTGCGAGTTGCTGACGTTCTTCATGCGAACAAGATTGTAGAAGATGCAAGAGTGGAAGGGTAATCATGCCCTGCATGAGATCTTGTCCCAAGGTTTTTCCGAGATTATTTCTTGTTGCCGAGTAATCAAGGTGGTCGTCGGCTAATTGAAATGCGATGCCTAAGTACAGACCGAATTGATATAGACCCTCCTGTTGGGACGGAGATGCTCCTCCAATAGTAGCTCCCACCTTACAGGCGGCAGCTACTAAGGCTCCGGTCTTATACTCAACGATCTTTAGGTAGTCTGTTTCCTTAAGCAAGGGTTGATTGCTAGCGCACAGTTGAAGAATTTCTCCTTCTGCCATCTTTCGGCATGCAACGGCCATGGCATCGTTTACAGCATGGTTTTGAAAAGCTGCGATTTGTTG
>CAZGFV010000010.1:0-1592 GCA_964524575.1 uncultured Nitrospiraceae bacterium | reverse complement strand
CCAACCAAGATGCTTGCATGATTACCCCATATTCGTCTGGCAGTCTGTTGTCCTCTTCGAAGGTCAGCCTCATCTAGTACGTCGTCATGAAGCAGAGTTGCGGTGTGAATAAATTCAATCAAACTTCCAAGAACCAAGTCCTCTTTTGGAGAATAACCAGTTAGGCGGGCACAAAGACTCAAAAGAAGAGGGCGAATGCGCTTGCCTCCGCCATTCAAGATATGGGCGCCAATCTCGTTAATCAGCGGGGCTTCGGAATCTAGATTTTGGCGAATATGGGCTTCAATTTCTTCTAGATCTTCTCGATAAGCTTCGAAGACCTCTTCTATGGTCAGATACGTTTGGATAACTGGAGGAGGACCTTTAGACATGCGGGGATAGTAGGTGTTGGTCTGATGATTGTCAAGAAGGGAAGGTGTTATATTCTTGAGGCAGAGGTTCAATTTGATGGCCCAAACCGTTTTAGAGTTGATGATGGAAATCAGATCTCAAGATTTTAGCAGAAGGGTAAAGTCCATAAGGAAATTTTAAAAAAGAGTAGGATTTTACACAGAGGTTTGGTGCTTTAATGTGATTAATGTATAACTCTCAGGATTAAGTATTCGTAAACATTTGAGAAAATAAAAGAATTTGGAGGAGGTTTTGAAATCTGGGTCAGTGGTTTGGTTTACGGGGTTGCCATGTTCGGGCAAAAGCACGTTATCTCGTCTTCTTCAAGAAAGCTTGAGTGGTCAGGGCGTAGCATCAGAACTGTTTGACGGAGATATCGTTCGTCAGTTTTTAGCGAAAGGCCTTGGTTTTTCAAAAGAAGACCGCATGGAAAATGTCCGACGTATTGCCTACGTTGCGGATCTTTTGGCTCGTCATGGGATTCTATCAATTGTTGCTGCGATCTCACCGTATCAAGAGTCGAGAAACGAAATCCGAAAAGAAGTTAAAAGCTATATCGAGATTTTTGTGGATTGTCCGTTAGAAGTATGCGAATCGCGTGATGTGAAAGGTATGTATAAAAAAGCCCGAGCCGGTGAAATCCAACATTTCACGGGTGTGTCTGATCCCTATGAAATACCAACTAATCCCGATTTAATTCTCAAAACCTCTGAGGAGTCTCAAACTGACAGCTTGTTTCGGGTTCTAAAATTCTTAACCAAAAATGGATATGTCTTGAATTCAGCATGATCTTCTTCTGCAGGCTGGAGGCTTGTGGAGCATGCGGGCTGAGAGAATGACAAAAGTGGAGTCGTCCTAATAGGGTTTATGGCTTTCATAGCAGAGCCTCTCAGAAGTTATTAGTAAATGTTTATGTGATGTTTTTCGGCTCAATAGAGAATTGTTTGAATTATGCCTCTTTAAAAATTAAACAGTTAGGTCGAGTTTGTGCTTAATGACCTGGGTCGTCCTTGACACTCTTCAAAGTCATCAAGTAAGTTCCAACGTTACCATTTGTCCAACAATTCCCTTTTTTTTGAATGAGTTAGGGGGGACTTCCTGAAGAAAATCTCTCTAAGTCCTTTGTAAAGAACTCGTCCGAAAAGACTATGCAATTTGAACAATAGGTAAGGGTGATGACCTCTAATCAATCTAGACATTAT
>CAZGFV010000009.1:0-17477 GCA_964524575.1 uncultured Nitrospiraceae bacterium | reverse complement strand
GGCTCAGCATAGCTAATTCTTTTGGAAGAAGAAATTCAACATCCTCTTCCACCACGGTCAACTCTTCAACTTCAGTTGCCCCCAATCCTTTGAGATAAGAAACCAACTCGGTGACTAAAATTTCCGGAGCCGAGGCTCCAGCGGCAATACCAATCGATTCAACATCTTTGAGCCAGTCACTTTGAATATCTTTGTACGAGTCAATGAGATAAGAAGGAATGGCAAAGCGTTCAGCTAATTCCCGAAGCCGGTTCGAATTCGAGCTATTCGGCGACCCAATCACAAGAATGAGCCCCACGAACTTGGCTAACTCTTTTACAGCGTTTTGCCGATTTTGAGTAGCGTAGCAAATATCTTCCTGATGAGGACCTTTAATTCCAGGGAACCGCTTATTCAAGGCCTCGACAATCTCCTGACATTCATCAACACTCAAAGTAGTTTGGGTCACATAAGAGAGATGGTTATCATTCTCCACAATCAGTTTTTCTACATCCTCGACTGAAGAAACAAGATGGAATTTGTCCGGTATTTGTCCCAACGTTCCAACCACCTCTGGATGCCCAGCGTGACCAATAAGAATAAGCTCATAATCGTTGGTATAGTCGCGATTGACTTCATTGTGGACCTTAATCACCAACGGGCAAGTGGCATCAATCACTTTTAAATTTCGATTTCTGGCATCTTCCCACACTTCTTTAGCTACCCCATGAGCGCTAAAGATCACTAATGCTCCATCAGGCACTTCATCTAGTTCCTCAACAAAGACAGCTCCCCGCTCGCGCAAGGAATTCACCACATGCCGGCTATGCACGATTTCATGCCGGACATAAATCGGGGCCCCGTACCGCTTGAGCGATAAATCAACGATTTCGATTGCCCGATCGACCCCAGCACAAAATCCTCGGGGATTGGCTAAATATATTTTTCTCACCTGAGCCTCCTTAACACTGACGTAAAGTTGGGATTGCACCAGATTATTAGTGCATCAGAAAACGCCCAAAAATAATTCCCAACCTTAGGCCAGGACCCGCTATTTCGTCAACTGGGTCTGGGGGGAAATTGCTGATCACTCGTCGCTAATAGTTGGGGAAAAACACAAAACGAAAATCTAACAAGAAGTAGGCTTCCTACCAACGAATAAGTGCTGTTCCCCACGTCAGCCCCCCACCGAAAGCCCCAAGAAGAATCAAATCACCCTGGCTAAATTTTTTCTGACGATGGGCCACATCCAATGCTATAGGCAAGGAAGCTGATGATGTATTGCCGACTTGCTCAATCATGGAAAACATTTTATCCAATGGCACACCTGCACGTTTGGCAATGGCATTAAGCATTCGCGCATTGGCTTGATGGACAATGACTTGGGCAATGTCTTCAACGGTCAAACCATACTCGGAAAGCGTCTCGGAGCAGGCTAAACTAAGACGCTTCACTCCTGCTCGAAACACCTCACCACCTTTTAGGCCTATAGCATGGAGATGATTCCTCACGGTCTTTGTATTCGAGGGAAACTTGGACCCGCCAGCAGGAACCTTTATGAAATCGTGGCATCGTCCATCTGAATGCAATCGAATACTTAAAAAACCTGAGGTGGCTTTCATCCCGCCATTTTGGCTAGGATCCCCTTTCATCACCACGACTGCACCTGCTCCATCGCCAAATAACATGGCGCTGGATTTTTGGGAAGAGCTTAGGTAGCGGGATTTCACTTCCGCCGCCACAACCAAGCAGCAACGAGCTTGCCCCGACTGAATAAACGCATTCGCCGTTGACAACCCATACAAGAACCCTGTACAGGACGCAGCCAAGTCAAAAGCTGGGACGGTCTTGGCTCGTAATTTGTGTTGGAGGTGGCATGCAGTGGACGGAAAAACGTTATCTGGAGAGGTCGTGGAAACAAAAATCGCATCCACCGATTCAATGGGAAGGCCCGCAGAAACCAATGCGCGCCGGGCTGCCTGTTCCCCCAAATCGGAACAGGTTTGTTCAGAACCGCACCAGTAACGGCTTCTTATTCCCGTTACACGAAAAATATCTTCATCCTTCAATCCTAAAAAATCAGCTACCTCTTCATTATTCACAAGCCGTTCAGGCAAATAGGAACCAGTGCCTGCAATTCGACTAGGTATCATGTTTGTCATGAAAAAATTTTAGACTGTTCTCAAAGATGGGAACTATAGGCGACATCACATCTTAATATATTCGGTCACGATTAGATATTCTGGCGGCCAAGCGAAAAGCTTGCGTAAAAGTACGTAACCGTGATACCTTGAGCTACCTGTAGAAAGTTGGTTATTTTCACAAAATCAAAAGCTTATGGAGATGAAAAATAAACAGCTCATTCGCATCACTAGTGCTATTTTTGCGGCCAGTCTTCTCATTACCGGCTGCTCAAGTACACAAGAGAAAGAATCCGTGGACGCAAATGTTCCCCTGAGCGGAACGGACGAACAAATCTTCATTGGCGATACGATCGAGATGAACTACGACCCTAATGTAATCATGAAACGGGCTGAAGCCTACCATGAAAAAGGGGGGTACGCCGAAGCCGTTGTCGAATATCAACACTTTTTAGATCTTCACCGCAACCATGTGCTAGCGCCATACGCTTGGTATCGACTCGCCCTTAGCCATTTCAAAATGATCCAAACCATTGACCGTGATATAAGTCCTATTGAAAAGGCCCTTGATGTGTTTGCTAAACTCATCCAAATACATCCAGGCAGCCAATATGAGGCTGAAGCCAAGACTAAGATTGATGAGTGTGAAGATCTCCTTGGCCAACACCATCTCTTTGTCGCTAAATTCTATTATCGAAAAGAAGCGTATCTGGCAGCAGCCAAACGATACAAATTAGTGATTGACTCCTACCCTCATTCGAAAGCCGTGGCTAAAGCCAAATATGAACTGGCCAAAACATATAAAGATTTAGGCGCTACTGATTGGTCTCGAGATTGGCTGGTTGCCTTGGTCCAAGAACATCCTAGTCACGACTTACGGGATGACGGTTTGAAAATGTTGGACAAGTTGCAAGAAGAAAATCCCGATCTTGTGGTCGCCCAAAACCTCGGAAACGTGGGCAGCAATCTTCTCGCAACTAGCGTTCTCCCTTTGGAGCAATCGAGTCCCGTTTTAGCCTCTAGCACTATAGCTGATTTCGCTTCTCCTACTGGGTCAGCGCCAATCTCCGTTCAATCAACGCCATCTGCTTCAGAATGTAGCCTTGGAACTTGGTGCGAAGCGTCAGGCTCGCCGGAAACCGCTACTTACGCGTCACCTAAACCTGCTCCTATAACCTGTCAACCAGGTCAGTGGTGCGAGTAGGCTAAATCTTTTCACGCCCGGCAAAAGCCGGTTACGACTTACGCTTAAAAATCCCCGCGACAAAGACTTAAGCCCACGGTATACTGACCTTATTGGTTAGAAAATAGAAACAGTAGGGTATGTTTAGATAAGAGGAAAATCAGGAATTTCTTGCAAATTGAAGGCGTTATTTACTGCCCAATATACCAGCCGATGCTATTGCGTTCGAGAAAACTCGTCAGGCGGGCGAGGGAGTCTCCATAAATCATCACACCAACCACGATGAGAAAAGCCCCACCCACCACCGAGACACCACGCATAAATACCCGGGCCTTTTTGAAATAGTTTAAAAAACTATCAACGCTAAAAGCTGTGATAAAAAGCGGCAGGCCTAGGCCAACCGAATACGAAGCCAACAGGAAAATGCCATCCTTCATGGACTCAGTAGTACTCGCGTACGCCAGAACTGCGCCGAGAATAGGCCCCACGCAGGGAGTCCAAGCCGCGGCAAAGGCAGTGCCGATTAGGAAAGAACCCACATACCCAACCGGTCGATTATTAAATTGCACAAGGCGGTGCTCCCGCATTAAAAAATCTATCTTCAAAATTCCGAGCATATAGAAGCCGAAGATAATAATAAGGACAGCACCAAGCTTGCGAATGATGTCTTGATACTCATACAAGATTTGACCAATAAAACTCGCAGATGCACCAAAGGCAATAAAAACCGTGGAAAACCCAAGAATAAATAGTAATGAATTTAGCAGAATGGCCTTTCGGAAATGCTGACGTTCTTCGACATCCGTTAATTGTTCAAGAGAAAGTCCAGTGATGTAAGAAACGTAAGAAGGAACCAGCGGCAACACGCAGGGCGAGATAAATGACAATAAACCAGCGCTAAACGCGGCAAACAACGACACTTGATTCAGTGAATCGATCATGGGGTTAAGATATTTCTAAAAGTTCTTCAATGAACACCCAAGCCTCTTTACTATTCCAATCCCGCGCACCAAACACTCGATGGCGCAAAATCCCTTGTCGATCGACGAGGTAACTCATAGGCAAAGTCCGAATACCATAGGTTCCACTCACACGATAATCCGCATCATGCAGAATAGGAAATGTAAGTGCTTGGGCTTCCACAAAAGGCCGAGTGACAATGCTTCCCTGGTGATCCGAGGAAATCGCCAAAATTTCGAACCCATCTTTTTTAAATTCTTGGTACAAGACCTCCATACTTGGCATTTCCACACGACACGGGCCGCACCACGTTGCCCAAAAATTGAGAAGGACAACCTTGCCTTTATAGTCGGAGAGAGATAACCACTTTCCTTCTAGATCAATGAGTTTAAACTCAGCGGCCGGCGTCCCGAGTGTCAGACCGCTCTTTTTAAAAACCACCCCCTGAGCACTTTTGGATTCTTGAGGAACCTCAGACACTCCGGAATCACAGCCCAGGCTAAATGCAAAAAAAACCACCAGTCCAACCCACACATTCTTCATATAACCTAGAATACCACCGAAACGAAGATGAGGGTAGGGCCCTAATCTCGCTTAATTCTTCACTTCCACAAGGCCGAATCTGCCAAGAAGTTATTCTCCTCCCTATTTTCATCATAATATTCTGATGTTATTGAGAGCGTCAATTTACCATGAGATAAATGGGTAAAAAGTTTCTTTCTGGACACGAGGCCAGGCCAACAACTATACTAAGTCTTTATTTTTATCATGGTCTTATCCGACCTTATCCATTGTACCATTTTATTTATTTAGTTAGTTATTTATACTTATAAATTGTTTTACTACTCTTTAAATAATATCTTCATAAATCTGAACTCTAGGGGAAAAAGTTAACACGATTCCTAAATCCATGCCAACTATCTCGTGTCACGAAATCAGTAAGTCCTACGCACACTATCAGGTTTTACGCAGCGTCAAACTGAATATCCATGAAGGAGAATGTTTTTCTTTATTCGGCCCTAATGGTGCAGGGAAAACTACGTTGTTAAAAATACTAGCCACACTTCAACGGCCTAGTGAAGGACGTTACGAAATATTAGGAATGGATGGGCTTCAAGACAAGGAAGCTATTCGAGGTCATATTGTATTTTTGGGTCATGGAACACACCTCTATGATGATCTAAATGCCTATGAAAACTTAGAATTTTTCCTGGCCCTACGAGGGGACTCCCCAACCACTCAGGATATGAAACTGGCTTTGGATCGCGTAGGCATTGGGGCCTTTGCTGAGATGAAGGTTCGAAATTATTCCGCAGGCATGAAGAAACGATTGGCGCTAGCTAAGGCAGTATTGGCCAAACCAAAAGTTTTATTGTTAGACGAGCCTTTTACCGCTCTTGATACAGCTGGAACCCAAATCATGCGAGAATATATCCGGGAACAGTTGTCTGAACGCGGAACCGTCCTCATGGCCACGCACGATTATGATAAGGCGCGTCCCATTACAAGTCGGGCTGGCGTGCTGCAGCAAGGATCGATCCAAGAAATCTCGATTGACACATTGAAACCCGATGACTTTTTTTAACGTCATTCGCTGGATTGTTTGGAAGGACTTGGTAACCGAGTTGCGAAACCGGGAAACCATCTCTTCCATGCTCTTTTTCGCCCTCATTGTCATACTGATTTTTAGTTTTAGCTTTTCCATGGACCAACAGGCAGCACGAGAAGTTATTGCGGGCATTATTTGGGTAGCGTTTGCATTCACTGGCATTATTGGTTTAGGGAAATCATTTTCTGCTGAACTCCAGAATGACTGCCTCGAAGCCCTACAAATGGTTCCAGAATCAAAAGGGGCAATTTACCTCGGAAAAGTCGTAGCAAATTTCTCATTTATGTTTGTCGTAGAAATCCTTTTATTCCCAATGTTTATGATCTTTTTTAACCTGAATGTCGTTGAAGAGATTTCCCTACTTCTGTTAATATTTTTCTTAGCCACAGTGGGCCTTTCTGCTGTGGGAACGCTCTTTTCGGCCCTGACCGTGCAAGTTCGGGCTCGAGAAGTGATGCTTCCAATCTTGCTCCTTCCCCTGGTGGTACCAGTCATGATCGCCGCAGTCGAAGCCACCAAGGGCGCCCTGCATGGCGATCCCCTGACAATGTACAGTCAATGGCTTGAGTTGCTTGCCATTTTTGACATAATTTTTACAGTGGTTTCATTTTGGATGTTTGAATTTGTGATGGATAACTAGCAGACCTGTTCGGAACTGTTAGAAAAATAACACCGCTATGGTAATTCATCGAGTTATTCGAAAAGTACAACGCTTCCAAGGCTGGTTTGGGGGCGGAGCCTCCATATTGATCATAGCGGGTCTTTACATGGGCCTCATTGCTTCCCCGCCGGATTACTACCAAGGTGAAGTCGTGCGGATTATGTATGTGCATGTCCCATTAGCCCATACTTCACTTTTCGCCTACATCGTCTTATCTGTGGGAAGCATCTGGTATTTATGGAAACGTGATCCCATTGTGGACAACATGTGTCATGCCGTAGCCACACTAGGGGCAATCTTTACTACGCTGGCCCTGGTCACAGGCATGATTTGGGGCAAACCCACGTGGAATACCTGGTGGACCTGGGATGCTCGCCTGACATCCTATACAGTTATGCTATTAATATTGATTGGCTACTTAATGCTTCGGACTTTTATTGATGAACCGGAAAAAGAAGCGCGCTATGCCGCGGTATTGGCGATTATTGGGTTGGTCGACTTACCCATTATTCACTTTTCGGTGGAATGGTGGCGTACGCTGCACCAACCTCAATCAATTTCTATGCGAGGCGTAAGCATTTCATCAGGCTTGTTAGTACCACTGCTATCCATGAGCATCGGGATGTCATTACTGTTCTCATATATGCTCATGGTTCGCACTCAATTGCTCTATCTCGATCGGTTGCTGCATACCAAAAAGGGACGGCTGCTGAGTCAGTTTCACATGTCGAAGTCCAATTCATGACCAGTTTATATACTCGATGGAGCCTAGTATTGATTGTAGCGGTGCTCATCAGCATTTTAACCTACAATCATTATCAGCAAAATTTGGCAACATGGGCCCCAAGTCAAGTACAAATACAGCAACCAACCGAAGAGATTCGAGCCCTAGGCATGGTACAAGGAGGCACATTGAAAGGGGACGTAAGCGATGGCGACGCAACCTTTCGATTGATTGAAAACGAAATAGCTATTACTGTGCATTATAAGGGGCCAACACCCGATAATCTTCGCGAACTCAAAACTCTGATCTTGCTTGGAAAGTGGAATCCCTCCAATAATGTCTTTGAAGCTCGGGATATTGGATTAGTTACGAATTATGGATTTGTAGTCAGCGCCTATTTGATCGGCCTCATTCCGTTGGCGATTATTTTGTTTGCTATGAGTCGTCGGGTAAGATTTTTGTACGAAGAGATTAAAACATCTAAACTGTATCAGGAAGAATAATTTATGGGTTCAAAAAATAAAAAAGTTAGCCTGATTATCAGTATCTTGCTGGTGGGAGGAGCACTGGCTTATTTGGCTCTTGGGAATTTCGGCGAAAACCTCGTGTACTTTTTTACACCATCTGAGGTAAAAGCATTTTCTCCAGACTATTACCAGAAGAAAGTCCGCGTGGGAGGGATGGTTGTGGAAGGAAGCATGGAGGCCTATGCTGATCGCTTGGGCATGATCTTTGAGTTAACGGATGGTGAAGCCACCATTCCCGTAACATTTGAGGGCATTCCTCCTGACTTGTTTAAAGAAGGGCAAGGCGCGGTAGTCGAGGGCTACTGGACCAATCAACATAAATTTCAATCTAACCTCATCATGGCCAAACATTCCGAAGACTACATGCCCATTGAACTCAAAAGAGCCGGCGTAGAACTTCCGCGCAAGGACTTCATGAAATCCTTGATTCAGTAGAACCGAGAATCCCCTTTATCTATGGTTATTGAAATCGGACATTTTTCCGTTGTTATTGCTCTTGTGCTTTCTGCATTTGGGATTGTCTCATCAATTCTTGCACTCAAAACTCGAAATGTAGACTGGGTACGAGTCGGACGCGTGTCCTTAACATCGATCTTTATTCTGCTTTCCATCGGCATGGCATCGCTCATCTATTCGTTTCTCATTCGCGACTTTTCTGTCCACTACGTTGCCACAACTTCCAACTCTCAACTTCCATTGTTTTACACAATTGCCGCAGTGTGGGGTGGCCATGAAGGCTCGCTTTTGCTATGGGTCTTTATCTTATCAACGTTCAGCACCATCGCAGTCTGGCTCCACTGGCGAACCCAACCAACTATCATGCCATATCTCATTGGCATGGAATGCCTCATCATTATGGGTTTCCTATTATTGATCCTGTTTCTCTCTAGCCCATTTGATCGACTCATCCCTGCTCCTCCAGATGGCAAAGACTTAAATCCATTACTTCAAGACCCTGCCATGGTCCTGCATCCGCCCATGTTGTACATGGGTTACGTTGGCTTTTCGATTCCCTTTTCTTTTGCCATGGCGGCGTTATTCTCTGGACGTCTAGGCGAAGAATGGATCAAAGTTACCCAGCGATGGACCATCTTTGCCTGGTTGTGTCTGACCACAGGGATCTTGTTGGGCGGATACTGGGCTTACTACGAACTGGGCTGGGGCGGGTATTGGGGGTGGGATCCAGTAGAGAATGCATCATTTATGCCCTGGCTCGTTGGGACAGCTTTTCTCCATTCTGTGATGGTCCAAGAAAAACGGAAGATGTTTAAAGTCTGGAACCTATTCCTCATTATCGTAACGTTTTCGCTTTCCTTAATTGGTACCTTCCTTGTACGAAGTGGAGTCCTCACCTCAGTCCATACGTTTGCGACTGACCCTGAACGAGGATTGTACATCCTCATTTTCGTGACTACGATCATTGGCATTGCCTTTGGTTCCTTGATGATAAGAGCCCACAAACTCAAAAGCCAAGTCGAAATGGATTCCATGGTGTCCCGTGAATCAATGTTTCTTTTCAATAATTTATTTTTTTTAGTTGCCACTGCCACTGTTTTTCTGGGAACCCTTTATCCACTCATGGTAGAAACCTGGCAAGGCACCAAAGTTACAGTTGGGCCGCCATATTACAATACTGTCTTCATGCCTATCGCACTTGGGTTGCTCTTCCTCATGGGTATCGGCCCTTACATTCCTTGGCGCAAGGCATCACAAGCGAGCCTCAAGAAAAACTTTTTAGTTCCGCTGGTGATTGGACTGCTTGCAACAATAATATTATTTACCTTGGGCATTCGAAGTATTTTTGCATTGGCAGGTGCTTTTGTTGTGGGGTTTTCCGGCGCAGCTATCTGCATTGATTTTGGAAAAATTTCCTCGCTGTATTCTCGGCGTGCCTCTGTTAGTTTTGTCAAAGGTTCCCTTTCGGCATTCACGTCCAACCAACGTCGCTATTCAGGACTATTAACACATGTGGGAGTTTTAGTATTGGTAATTGGCATTATTGCTTCAACTGTCTATCAAACAGAAAAGGTTGTATCGCTGAAAGTCGGCGACGAATTTATCATCGATGATTATCGAGTGAAACTCGAACGCATCCATGAGGTCCGAGGAAAAAATTGGAGTGCGCAGGAAGGCGTATTTGAAGTATATGAGGGTGATTCACTCTTGACTAAATTACGACCACAGAAGCGAGTGTACGATGCAAGCCAAACGCCTACGACCGAATCCGCAATTTACGCCAAAAATATGGGACACATCTTTCTGACCATGCCCGACGTGTCACCAGACGGAGTAGCCGTTGCCCGAGGGGTGATCAATCCTCTGATCCTTTGGGTTTGGGGCGGGGGCGGCATTATGGGGCTCGGGGTATTGCTGAATATTTTCAGACCACGAAAACGAGACGAATAGCAGGACTAAATATTATTGTAATTTTATTATGACTCGTACAACACAAATTACTATTCTCATTGTTCTTCTGGGCTTACTCTCCTTGTTTTACCAAGGCCTATGGGGTGATCCACGGCATATTCCCCCAATTCTAATTGGAACTAAAGCCCCCATCTTTGAAGGGCCTGACGTAGAATCTGGCGAACCGCTTTCCTCTAAGAAATACCAAGGTAAAGTGATTCTTGTGAACTTCTGGGCATCTTGGTGCCAGGAGTGCAAAGTCGAGCATAATAATCTTTTGAAACTGTACGATGAATTTAAAGATCACCCAGAATTCATAATGCTTGGCATTAACTACCAAGATGAAATACCAAAAGCTCGTGCCTATTTAAAACAGTATGGCTCAAGCTTTCCCCATGTTCGTGACGTTAAAGGCGCGTTGGCCATTGACTTTGGCGTGTATGGAGTTCCAGAAACGTTTGTCATCGACCAAAAAGGCGTGATTCGGCATAAATGGATTGGCCCTATTGTGGGCGATGTGTACACCAATCTCACGAACAAGATTTTAACACCTTTATTAAATAAATCAGCTCCCACAATCTAAATGGCACGCCTGTTTTCTATTCTACTTATCCTGTGCTTTGCATTTCCCTATTCGGGACTAGCCAAAATTGTCAACGAAACTGAGATCGATGAAAAAGTCCGGGAAATTGCCAAAACCCTTCGGTGCACGGTTTGTCAGACCGAAAACATTTGGGAGTCCGGTGCGCCCTTGGCCCACCAAATGCGAGATGCAGTTCGAGAACGTGTGATTCAAGGCCAATCGGCTGAGGAAATTCGAGAATACTTTCATGGCCGCTACGGCGATTACATCATGATGGAGCCCCCGAAGCATGGGCTGAATTGGCTTATTTGGTTGGCCCCATTTATTTTACTACTAGGAGGTGGAATCCTGTTATGGCGTGAAGTAAAAAGATGGGTCACCCGGAGCCCCAAACCTGAAGCCAAAGTTTCTCCACCTCTTGATGAAAAGTCACAACGACGAATTCAACAAGAGCTAAATCTCTAAACCCTTCCGGCTTATTTGCATGTCAATCATATTCATTATTATCTGTTTCGTTATCCTCATCTTCGTCCTTGCTGCCATTTCGTCTCCGTTTTGGAAGAAGGACCCGACTACGCCTGCACTCATCAGTCAAGAAGCTGCTGAAGACCAAGAACGGGCAGATCTTTCCGTAGAGCGAGAAGTACTCCGCCAATCCCTTCAAGAACTTGATGTAGAACTAGCACAAGATCGGTTAGAACAAGAGGACTACGATCGCTTAAAGGCCACGGATGAACGACGCTTAATCGATGTTTTAGACCGACTTGAAGCTTTAGCCGCAACTCAGATTCATGAATCATCAACAGAACAAACCAAGAAAACTGGGGCTGCATGGGGCTCAGCGATCGCTGCAAGTCTCATCGTACTTGTTCTATCAGTCGGAATTTATAGTTTTCTCCAATGGCGGACCATTAACCGACTCGTAGATGTCCAAGCCCAAATGGCAACCCCACAAGTTCCCGACCCACGAGAAATGGTTGCCAGGCTCGAAACTCGTCTCAAAGAAAATCCCGATGATGTCCAAGGTCAAATGATGGCGGGCCGATCCTACATGGCTTTGAACCGTGTCGACAATGCAAAAAAAGCTTATGAGAAGGTTTTAGAATTAGACGCCCGAAACCATGAAGCTCACTACAACTTGGGCATTATTATGATTGAAGAACGGAAATTCGACGATCCGAAAATCTTTGAAGCCGCGCTCAAACATTTCGATGTAGTGTTAGTCGATCTGCCCAATCAACCAGGCGTTAATTGGTACAAAGGGAAGGCCCTGTGGTTCTTGAAACGGCATCGGGAAACCGAAGAATTCTGGGCCACCGCCTACAAAAACCTCAAGCCCGATAGCCAGGACGCCGAATTTGTCAAACAAGCCCTTGTTAAACTTCGGGAAGGAGAGACACCGTTCTAAAGAATGCCCACTCCTTTGCTTTTAAATACTAAATAAAAAATGAAATCGTTTTTTCTTTTCTTACCACAGAAATTCACCTCTAAACGTTCCTAAAACGGAATCTAAAGTCCAAGCGGGCTATTGATTCGACATCTCTCTAATAATGGGAGAGTAAAAATTATCCCATTGAGGATTTGAATGGAACTCGAGAAAACACGCTAAATTCTTATGGGAAAGCTACTGCAAAAAGTTGGTGCCGAAGCCGGGACTTGAACCCGGACGGGTTTCCCCACACGCCCCTCAAACGTGCGCGTCTGCCATTCCGCCACTTCGGCTTGGCGCGGATTATAGGTAGCGGTTTAAACGGTTGTCAATCAAGCAGACCTTCGGTACAATTGCTCAGCTGTGTTGCACTTCTTACCTCCTAACTCCGAAGTTTGATGTCTTATCCTAATCAGCATCTTCCTTCTCATACTTCGACTGCCGAACCCATTGGCGCTTTCTTTGACGTTGACAATACCTTAATTCCCGGACAATCCATTGAGATCCGTTTTGTTCGTTATTTGTGTAAGAACGGCTTTTTATCGAAGCGAGTACTCATCGACAGCGGCTTCTATTTGCTATTCAATATTCTTGAGTTTTCCCTTCGCCCATTGCGAGAACAAAAAATTTACCTAACTGATAAGCGCCCTGAAGGCATTGAACCTCTGGCGAAATGGTTTGTTCGATCAGAGATCTGCCCACGGCTTTCCTTAAAAGGAACTTCGGCCTTAACCCAACACCAACAAGCTGGGCACCAAATAGCTCTAGTGAGCGGCACACCAGAATTTCTCATCAAACCCTTGGCGCATTTTTTGGATGTATCCAATATCCTTGCTGCAAAACTCGAGACTAATGAGAATGGCTACACGGGTCGCGTCCTCTACCCTTACCCATATGGTGAAGGCAAGCGGCGGCTACTTCAAGCGTTTGCGGAAACCCATGGCGTTGATCTTTCCAAAAGCTACGCCTATGGCGATAGTCCGGGGGATATTCAGGCCCTCGAATCTGTGGGGCATCCACTGGTGGTCAATCCCATTCGTGGAATGGCTCGAATCGCAAGACGGCATAGGTGGCCTATTGCTTTGTGGGCATAGTAGGATGGCTCCAAAGCCTGCCTAGCCTTTAACCCCTTGCGATAATCCTCTGGTCTTTCCATGACTCAGCCTCATTCCCCACTAAACAGCGATGTCAATACTCTCCGCATCACCGAAATTTTTCACAGCATTCAAGGTGAGTCCACGTATGCGGGACAACCTTGTGTATTTGTTCGTTTGACAGGGTGCCCCCTTCGATGCTCATGGTGCGATACGACCTACGCGTTTCATGGAGGCACAGATATGAGTTTGGAAGCTGTTCTAGAACAGGTCAACCGTTATGCCTGCCCCTTGGTTGAAGTCACTGGAGGCGAACCCCTTGCTCAGCCAGCCGCGTTGCCCCTCATTAGTAAGCTGTGCAATGAAGGATTTGAGGTATTAATCGAAACAAGCGGAGCTATCGACATCACCTCTGTTGATTCACGAGCCCAAATCATTATGGATATCAAATGCCCCAGCAGTGAGATGGAAGACCGGATGCGCTGGGAGAATCTTCAGCACATCACTTCAAAAGATCAGATAAAATTTGTCATAAGCGACCGCCAAGACTACGATTGGGCTGTGGATATCGTTAAACGCCGTCACCTCACAGACCGATGTCCTGTATTGTTTAGCCCAGCATTTGGCAGCCAGGATTTACGGCCCATGGCAGAATGGATTCTTGAGGATCGGATGCAGGTCCGCTTGCAAGTGCAATTACATAAGTTTATTTGGGATCCTGAAGCACGCGGAGTGTAATCCTTTCTATGCACGATCAATCCTAAATCAAGAGAAATAGGAGATACCTATGAATTGTCAGATCAAGCAAGGAAATATCAACAAAGAAGATACGGAGGTGTTGGTTTTAGGTAGCTATGAAGACGACAAAACCTTACCCAAGAACTTTCAAGTGTTGGATAAAGCGTTAGGAGGACAACTCCAAGAGTTGAGAAAAAGTGGCGAGTTCATAGGGAAAAATCAACAATCCGTCTTAATCCATACACGGGGAATCGTTCCCGCCAAACGGATTCTCTTTATGGGTCTGGGAAAGAAAAAAGAAGTTACCTTGGACAGCATTCGCCAAGCCATGGGTTCCGCATCAAAAAAAGCCCGACAAACTGGAGCACAAACCTGTTCTGCACCGATCATGGGAACCGAAGCCTTAAATTCCTCTGCTTCTGAAATTGCCCAAGCTATGGTAGAAGGAGCCATCCTAGGGAATTACCGATTCAACTACTATCGATCTGATAATGGGGATGGCACCAACAACATCAAATCGTTTACCTTGCTGGCCAATAATGCGAATCAAGTCAATGCGATCAAAACCGGGGCCAGGCGAGGGGAAGCTAGTGCACAGGCAACCTCATTAGCACGCGATTTGTGCAACCACCCAGCCAATATCATGACCCCAACTCGAGTGGCACAGGAAGCAAAAAAAATCGCCGATGAAGGCAAAGTGAAATTAACCGTCCTCGAACGCAAGGACCAAGAAAAGTTGGGCATGGGCGGTTTGCTCGGAGTATCCCGCGGGAGTCAAGAGGCGGCGAAGTTTCTAATACTAGAATATTCCGGAGGCAAGAAAAAAGACGCGCCCATTGTCTTAGTTGGCAAAACTGTGACGTTCGATTCCGGTGGCATTTCCCTTAAACCTTCAGAAAATATGGAACAGATGAAAGCCGACATGACTGGTGGCGCCGAGGTATTAGGCACGGTACGAGCTGCCACCCGTTTAGGTCTTCCTATTAATTTAATTGGCATTCTTCCAGCCACGGAAAATATGCCAGGAGGACGAGCAACCAAGCCTGGTGATATTCTTCATATGCTCAATGGCAAAACCGTGGAAGTGCAAAATACTGATGCCGAAGGCCGACTCATATTAGCAGATGGTCTAGCCTATGCCTCACGACTCAAACCCAAGTGTGTTGTGGACATAGCCACTTTAACTGGCGCCTGCATTGTAGCACTTGGTCAATTTGCTATTGGTATGTTGGGCAATAATGATGAGCTCAAAGCTGAATTGAAAAAAGCCGGAGAGCAAGCTGGAGAACGCGTATGGGAAATGCCGCTTTGGGATGAATATTTTGAGCAACTCAAAAGCGACGTGGCAGACATGCGCAATATTGGGGGACGTGGGGGCGGCATGATTACCGCCGGCATGTTTTTAAGCAAGTTTGTTGGGGATTATCCTTGGGTACATCTCGATATTGCGAGCACCGACTGGAGTACATCGGAACGTCCATATATTGGTAAAGGCCCAACGGCCATCGGCACACGACTTTTGGTGCAATTCTTGATTAATCGTGCAGGACGTTCCTGAAATAGAAACGAGGCTTAATATTCTTTCGTTATCCCCAGTGTTTGTCATTGAAGATCCATCCACAAGGAAAAGACCACAAACTCCGATTCCCGATTAAAAATTTCTGGAATACCAGGCTGTAAATTAGCGGTCTTAAAACACTGCAGGGTTCAGATTGAAGGGCTACTTCTCATGAACATTCGAGAAACAATAGGCCAACTCATGATGGTTGGATTCCAAGGTACGAAACTCTCTTCGGAATTTATTGACTGGCTTCAAGAGTATCGTCCGGGTGGAGTTATTCTCTTTTCCCGAAACTTAGTGGAAGCGGAACAAATTGCACAACTAACCAATTCCCTTCAAGAACATGCACCAAACTCTCCATTATTGATTGCCATTGATCAAGAAGGCGGGCGCGGCTCTCGATTACCCCAAGGCTTCACGATTTTTCCTTCAGCCTCCACAGTAGCAGCATGTCAATCTCCTGAAATAGCCTATGGCGTTGCCGAGATTACAGCCAAAGAACTCCGAGCCGTCGGCATTAATATGTACATGGCCCCCGTATTGGATGTGAACAGCAATCCGGCGAACCCTATAATTGGCAACCGCGCCTATGGTAACCATCCCAGCAAAGTATGCACTTTTGGTACGGCTATTATGCGGGGACTGGAAAATAAAGGTGGCATTCCCTGCGGCAAACATTTTCCTGGACATGGGGATACCACCACTGACTCACACAAAGCCTTACCCATTGTCAGCGCCAACAGAGAACGACTCAACGAAATAGAATTAGGGCCCTTTCGTTATGCGATTCAGCAAGGGCTTCCCACAATAATGACTGCACATGTTCACTACCCCGCCCTGGACACTGAGACCTCAGCCACTCTCTCACGCCCAATCCTCACTGATCTCCTGCGGACAGAATTAGGATTCGAGGGCGTGACCCTTACTGATGATATGGAAATGCGAGCGATTCTGGATCATAGCACTATTGGAGAGGCCTCGGTTCAAGCACTGAAAGCTGGGGCCAACATAGTGCTTGTTTGCCACCAACGGGAACGCCAAACCGAAGTTGTGCGTGCGATAGAACAAGCACTTGATCGCGGCAAGCTTGGTCTAGATATTCTGCAAGCTAGCGTGAATAGGATATCTTTCCTTAAACAAAAATATCTTTACTCCTTCAAGTCAGTCGATCCCTCAGAAATCGCTCAAACTGTTGGAATTCCTGAACACCAAGCCTTTTCGGAAAAAATCCAACGAGTGGCTGCGCGAATCTAATTTTCTCCATTTAGACGATGGAGGTTTTTGTGTGTTACTTTCCAGGGGCTGGACTTTCTTCCCTCTAATTTGTTTAGCTAGCATGGGTGCAATACGAACTTGTTTGGTATCAAATACCATCATCTATTTTTCGGAGATTTCATGGGTCTGAAAAAAGGCAATATCATTGACGAACACAAGCACCACCCAGATAGTTGTGGGTTGATAATTAAGGTCATGGCTGGAGGAGAAGGGTTTGAGAAAGTAGTATGCTGTGATCACGAATTAACGGAAGAAGATATCACTCCAACCTTCAATCGTGGCCGAGGCCGCAAGCGCGGCACATTACCCCCTGCTGTGCTCTTAGATGAAAAAAAAATCCACCCTGACTCCTGCGGGCTTCGTGTTATGATAATTGACGGCGGCGCTGGATTCAAAGAAATTATTTGTTGCGGGCATTCTATCAAACTCAACGCAATGAAAGAATTAAAGTAAGGTGAAGATCGCCGAGGCGGAGAAGCGCAAGCTGAGAACGGACTTTCAGGAAATGCCTAACAAACATATTTCATATCCCGCATCACAATTCCAATCTTGCGTCGTGGAAACTGGGCATGGCACTATGACGGCTGGTTTACCATGAGCACACTTT
>CAZGFV010000008.1:0-18208 GCA_964524575.1 uncultured Nitrospiraceae bacterium | reverse complement strand
CGACGTAACAATCGCCTGCTGCAAGGCAGTTCCACAACCGCACATTCGTGGGGCGGTCGTATATTGCAAGGCATGCTGAATAACTTTTTTGGCTTGCACGACATTATCGTGCATGATTTTCAAAATCGCTTCGACCGTGACTGACTCCTCGACTTCATGCCAACAATCATAATCCGTAGCCAATGCGAGAGTGGCATAACACATTCCAGCCTCCCGAGCGAGTTTGGCTTCAGGAATATTCGTCATGCCAATCACGTCCACACCCCATTGCCGATATAAATTCGATTCAGCCTTAGTAGAAAATTGAGGGCCTTCGATACACACATATATACCACCGGCATGAGTCGTAGCCCCTACTTGTTCCGCCGCGCGAAGGATAATTCCCGAAAAGTCCTGGCATATAGGCTCAGCAAAGGACACGTGGGCTACCAAACCTTGATCAAAGAAGGTTCCTAATCGCTGGGTCGTTCGATCAATAAACTGATAAGGCAACACCAAATGCCCAGGTTCTATATGTTCCTTCATACTTCCAACAGCACTAACAGAAAAAATCCTCGACGCACCTAGAGATTTGAGGGCATAAATATTGGCGCGATAATTGATCATCGAGGGATTAATTCGGTGCCCTCGACCGTGCCGAGATAAAAAAGCCACTTGCTGGCCCGCGAGCGTTCCAGTAACGATAACATCTGATGGTTTCCCAAACGGGGTAACCATCCGGACTTTGCGAATATGAGTAAGCCCTTCCATTTCATACAAACCACTGCCACCAATCACACCAATATCCGCCCGAGGTTTTCCAGCCATTACTCTGCTATCTTCCTACGTTTATAGGTTTTGGTGAAGCTTTTGATCCTTCACAGTGTGTTTCATCCTTGCTGGATCGCAAGAATTGGTCAATTCTATCCAAAGCACGATTAGTGATGTTGGTCATGGCCTCGTCATGATCAATCTCCAGCCACTCCATATCTGGCTCTTTCCGAAACCAGGTCATTTGCCGTTTCGCAAAATGACGAGTATCGCGTTTAAGTTGGCGAACAGCTTCTTCGAAACTGTATTCGCCTTCCAGGAAACCTGCCATTTGACGATAGCCCAAACTTTTCATAGACGTCAGGTTTCGCGAATATCCTTTCGCCAGAAGCCGACGAGTTTCATCCACAAGCCCGTTGTCAATCTCAACATGCACGCGGTCGTCAATCCGTCGATACAACGCCTCTCTATCCATAGTCAGTCCCAGCACTAAAGCAGAAAAGGGTTGGTCCTGAAATCCATGCTCCAGATGAACTTGGCTAGCAGGGAATCCTGTTTGCCGATATATTTCCAAAGCACGCAACATTTTAATGGAATCGTTTGGATGAACTCGTTGAGCAGTCAGTGGATCAACCTCTCCTAGTTCGTCATACAAAGCTGCTAGCCCTCGTTCCTGGGCTTCTTGTTCTAATTGCCCTCGAAGCGCCCGATCCACAGGAGGCCCTGACCAAAGACCCCGCAATAGGACCCGAATATATAAACCCGTCCCCCCAACCACCAAAGGAATTCGGTGTTCATGGTGCAACCGATGAATCTCCGCAACTGCATGACGGCGATACTCTCCAACGTTAAATGGTTCATCAGGATTCACCAGGTCGATGAGGCGGTGGGGAACTTCTTGGCATTCTGCCTGAGAGGGCTTATCCGTCCCAATATCCATACCACGATAGACTTGTGTGGAATCTGCAGTGAGGACCTCCGTGCCCAGCGCCTTGGCTACTTCAAGACCCACACGGCTTTTTCCAATAGCCGTGGGACCCACCAAAACTATTACGGGCTTCCGGCTTGTATCATAATCAGCGGTAAGGTTTGGGCTCATAAAGAGGACTAAGATCCTACTAAATCCTACGAAAAATTCGATGCAGTTCTTCCATCGAAAATCGCATTGTCACGCGTCGGCCATGAGGACAGGTCATGGGAAATCCTTCCTTAACCCAATCTTCCAAGACCAGTTTCATTTCCGGTTCAGCCATTAGGCGACCAGCTTGCACAGCGCCCTGGCAAGCTATTGAGGCCAAAATAGGACGAATGCGTTTTTCAATGGAATCTAGGGATTTCCATTTTGTCAAGTCATCAACCAAATCTTGAATTAATGCTGCATAATCCATTTGTCTCAGCAAAGCCGGTACAGCTCGTATCACAAAAGCCCTCTCTCCTATGGGCTCTATTTCTAGGCCCAAACTCGAAAGCTCTGTCAAAGCTGCTTGCAACAATGCCGAGGTGTGTGGCTGCACTTCAATAGGCTCTGGGATTAGTAAAGCTTGGGAAGGCACTTTCTTTTCTAGCCAGCTTCGCCACAAACGCTCAAAGAGTACTCGCTCATGAACCGTGTGTTGATCTACTACATGAAATTCTTCTCCTACTTGAGCCACGATGTAGGTGTGACTTATTTGGCCAAGAACACGGACCGTATAATCGGGTTCCTGAAAATAGGAAGCCTGTATTTCAGGAACGAATGCCCCTTCCCGAGGATCACGAGGAAATAACTGCACTACATCTTTTGACGGCCTCCCCGAACCCCTCTCAGGGGTTTGGGTTATGTGACTTTCAACAAAGCTTATACCATTATCCTTGGGACTCACTTGACTTTGGGGTCGACGATCAACTTCTAATTCAATCGATTGCCCTAATGTACTGGTTGGCGGATCTGGCACTGAGATCATCGAGGACTTTTGCTGAAGTAAACGTCGAATAGCTTCTTTGACTACACGATGGACAATGTCGGGTGCTGAAAACTTAACCTCTCGTTTAGAGGGATGAACATTGACATCAACATCTTTGCTATCAATATCAAGCAATACAGCAAACACTGGGTGGTGCCCTTTGGGCAGGAATGAGCCATAAGCTTCATAAATCGCATGAGAAATGGTCGTATTTTTGACCGACCTGCCATTAACTAAAATCTCCTGGGGCGTTCGACTTGTTCGGGCATGATAGGGATTAATGGCAATCCCCCGCACGACCACCGTCTCACAGTCAAACTCAATGAGGAGCATACTATCCATCAACTTTGTCCCGTAGAGTTGCAGTAAACGATCTTTCAGCGACTTCACAGCAGGGAAGTCAAACACTGAGTGGTCATTATGCATCAACCGAAATTGGGTTGATGGATTAGCCAAGGCAGCTTGTTGGACAACATGGCAGATGTGAGAAAACTCGGTGGGCGTGGACTTTAAAAACTTCTGCCGTCCCGGAGTATTAAAAAACAATTCGGCAACCCCAATTCTTGTTCCTGGAGAAGACGCTTGATCTTCAATCGACAAAACTGATCCCCCCTCAGACTGAAGCTGCGTACCCACTGACTCCTCTTTCCGCGTAGTTAATAATTGAAATTTAGAAACCGATGCAATACTCGGCAAGGCTTCGCCTCGGAAACCATAGGTCGTTACACTCAACAAATCTTGCGCGGACGTGAGTTTACTAGTGGCAAACCGTTGACAGGCTAATTGCGCATCTTCCCGCGTCATACCTTCGCCATCATCAGTGACCCGAATTAAGCGTTTGCCACCTTCGAGCACATCGATGGAAATCCGAGAACTGCCAGCATCCAGGCTATTATCAACTAGTTCTTTCACCACCGAGGCAGGACGATCGACAATCTCACCTGCTGCGATCTGGCATGAAACAGAATCAGGCAGAACCCGTATTTTTGTACTAGTAGCCATGGCGCAATGTATCCAAAAAAAATATAGTTAGGCGGCCCATCGTAATAGAAGAGGGGAGTGCTTGAAAAGGGGGTTACGGAATTCTGTTGATTCGGCTGGATGCTAACTTAGCTTCTGGTGATTCACGAAAGTCTTTGATCAGCTTGTTCCAATAGACTTTAGCCATATAAGAATCCCCAACTTTTGCCATCACGTTGCCGAGTTTAAACAGAGCTGCTGGAACCTGTCGGCTTGTCGAATGCGCTTCAAGTATGGTTATCAACGCACGCTCTACCTCTTTTAAATTACCCTGTTGTTCATAGCACTCTCCTAGATAATAATAGGCCTGGGGAGTCATCGAACTTTCAGGAAAATCCGCAATGAATTGTTGAAAGCCAGATAGCGCTAAACCGTAGTGTCCTTTTAAGTAATCCTGATATGCAAAATGAAAAGCATGACTTGGTTTGACCCGCTTACCAACCGGAATAGCCAGGTCTTTTTGGACAAGCACCTTCATCTCAGATTGCGGGAATACCATTGAGACCCATTCAGTATGCCCTATCTCTGCCAGAAAGAAACTGAAGACCGCGACGACAACCAATTTCATATTATTGGAGCCCTGGTGCCTGAAGCAGAGGTTTGAGTCTTTTAAATAAGGTGTTGAGGGATGCCGAGGCTCGTTTCATTTGCTGTTTTAAACGAGCTAATTGACTTTCATGTTCTTCTACTTTTTCCCCAAGCTTGCCGCCAAAGGTGTTGAGAGACGCCGAGGATTGTTGTATTTGCTGTTTTAAACGAGCTAACTGACTTTCATGTCCATCTACTTTTCCCCCAAGTTTACTGCCAATTTCATGCACTACCTTCTGGAGTTGACGCAAGGATTCCTGCAACTGATTCATATACTGCACATTCGCTATCAACTCTTGGTTGACCTTCTCTGGAGAAACCGAATGGTTGGCTGTCTCCGTTAAACGTTGATCCTGTTCTTCTAGGCGCGTATTCTGTTGATCAAGCCTTGAAGTTAAGGTGGTTTTGACTTGAGCCAATGATTTCACGACCGATTGAAGGCTGGCGGTGACTTCCTTAAGATGCTTAGAAAGGGTTTGAACATTGACATCTTGACGCAACAAAACGGATGACTGCTTTTGTTTCATTTGCTCGAATTGGGCCGAAAGTTTTCCGACGTGCTGCATTTGATCATCACTCCGCTTTCCCAACATGGTTGCCATGGAATCTAACACTTCCCTCGCACTCACCACCGACTGATTGAGGTCATTTACATACTGGTTCTGTTCTGCCATTTGCACTTTGGCCTGCTTTAGGTCTAACTGAGTCGCTTTGCTCATGGTTTGAACAAAACCTTCTAGCTTTTCCGAGGACTCTAATCCACGGATTTTCTCAGCCTCCACTGCTTTGGCAAGCGATTGAATGCTGGCTCGAATGTTTTTATCCAAATATCCACGCAGGGCCTCGATATCCGACTTAATTTTTTTTGACAGAGCTGGAATTTGGCTTTCTACTTGCTTAAGGCGACCATCAGACTTTTCGAGGCCTTGAGCGTGCTCATCAATCTTGAAGCCTAGTTGTTCCCCAACTTTAGCCAAGCCTGTTTTAAGTTGGACTATGGACTTAGCCAGGTTCTCGAGATTTTGATGAGTTACTGCATCCTGTTGTTGCAGAGCTTCTCGAAGAAAAGCTTGTTGAGCCTCTAGCTCGTTTCTCATGTTGGTTTCGGCTGCAGTGGCTCGGGTTTGTTCACCAACCAGGCGCCTATCAATTGCAGCCATAGTTTCTTTAAACTCGACCAACGAGGCGCGCAACCCCGCCAAATTTTCACTCATGATTTTATTTTGCTGAGTAAAATCTTTCTTCACATTTTCACCAAGGGTAGCAATTTCTTTTACTCGTGCCTGATCACGTGTCTTCACATCACCTTCAAGAACTTTGACCTCTTGAGTAAGGTCATCCACTAAACGCTCTAAACCTTGCAACCGATTCGACTCGGTTTCTAAGTCCCCACTCAATTGCGCAAGATTCTCTTCTCGAATGCTACGCAAATCACTTTTGATCTCAGCTCGAGCACGAACCAACTCCGACACCTCGGATTTTTGTTGAGCCAAAATCGCCTGCGATTCTTCAATAGCCTGATTCGCTTCTGCAAGGATTTGCTCTAAGTTTTCCTTCTCTTGATCTAACTTGGCGACTTTGGATTTAAAATCTTTTTCAAGGTTTTTCTTCTCATGATCTAACTTGGCGACTTTGGATTTAAAATCTTTTTCAAGCTTGACCAAGTCAGCTTGTTGAGCCACGCAGGATGATAAACTAAGAAGCAAGAATCCCATCGAAACCATCTTGACTATACAAAGTGTGCGTGATCGAAAATTCATACTCTTCCCACAATACTCCTGATCATCTCTTTCCATAATGGTACAACTTACTAGCATTCCACAACCAAGCAGAATTATCGAATGGGTACTCCTGGAACTTCATAGTGCCACGACTAACGAACGGGCCGGCAAGGGTAGGCAATGAGAGAGCATTATAATGGCGACCATGAAGGGGAGCTGTGATGCATCCCCCCCGAGGTCAATTTTTCCAGCCCAGTTCCGTCCATATTAACCATATAAATATGACTCGTACCACCTCTCGTTGAACTAAACACAAGATGACGGCCATCCGGAGCCCATGACGGAGAATCATCCATCTCTCTCTTGCGCCCTGAGGTTATCTGAACCCGCTTTTGTCCATCGGGAGTAATTCGGCATAATTTGAAACCCTGATCGGGCAGCTTGCAAACATAGACAATCCAATCTCCACGAGGGGACCAAGCTGGAGCTGCATTATACTCTCCTTCAAACGTTAAGCGTCGAACATTTGATCCATCTGCACCCATGACATAGATTTGTGGCCGGCCTCCTCGATCCGACGTGAAAGCAATCTCCCGACCATTGGGAGACCATGTGGGTGAGAGATCAGCGCTTTTATGAAAGGTTAGTTTCACCCTCTCTTGAGTAACAAGATCAAGAGTATAGATATCAGAATTTCCCCCTGTCGCTGACGCAAAGGCTAGTAAGTCCCCATCAGGGGAAAATGATGGGGTAATATTTAAACTTTGCGCATTCACTAAGATTTTCTCGGCGCGGGATGCCAAATGGAGTTGGATAATTTCCTGGTTGTTTTCTTTATATGTCGTATAGACCAGAGAACTTAGGTCAGGTGACCACACTGGCATTAAGCTCAGTCGACGCTCCGCGGTCATTTGCTTGGGATCAAATCCATCGTAATCCATGATATAGAGATCGCGATTTCCCCTAGCATCTTCCTTGACATATACAATTTTTGTCCTCGCGATCCCTGAATCGCCAGTGTAGAGTGAGACTAATTCATCCGCCCATTTATGCACCATGAGCCGAAGCAGTTTGGAGTTAATCGGCTCTCCGATATACCGCTTTCCCATAGCCAAGTTTTCATTCCCACCATCATAGGCACAGGCATCCACCACCAACTTCTTATTTCTTTTTCCAATGCGTCCCCAACTAGATACCGTAGCCCCACTTTCTTTGGCCTTACCCATTAGCACCGTTTCTTGACAATGGGAATGAGAAAATTCCAAGGCCGGCATAGGCTCATCAATTACTTCAAATATCTGTGAACGTATAAGGTCTGCTTTAAGAACCTCTGCCATTACTGTTCCAATAGGTTTGCCGATTTTCCCGCCAGCTTTTCCCTCGCCAAAACCCATGACCCAAATAGGGATCTTTTGAAACTCCGACCGTTGCGTTTCTAAAAACACATCGGCGGCCCTGGATTCAAATAGGGCCAGACCGCTAAATCCCAACAATCCGATAAAAGCAATCAATGCACATGCCATTCTCATGATAAGGGATCCAGGTTAACAGTTAGGGACGCAAAACTGAAATTGTATATCGTAATACAACTCCAATATATTCGAAGGAAAAGCAGGCAAAGGTGTCGCATCAATAACCGCACGCTTGGCTGCTAAATCATAATACTTGTTTCCCGACGATTCTTCGATGGATAAATTTTTTACAGCGCCGTTGCGTTCTATTCGAAACGCTAATAACACATGAATGGGTTGATTAGATCGAACATCAACAGTAGGCGCAATCCATTCTCGATCGATCTTTGACCATAGCCGCCCCACGTATTCATTCCCTTCTGAAGAAATGCCCGAAACCTGAAGAGCAGTTGTGGTTTTTTGCATCCCGCCCTCTGTGGCACTCGAGAGGACATGATGCGTTTGAAATTCTTTTACCTCAGGAATTACTAGTTTTGCGATGATTTGTTGAGATAGATCCAGTTGCCTGGGTTCAGGAACTATCTCAGGTGTCTTTTGCGGCAATGTGGATTTGAGTTCCTGACGGGAAGGAACCGGCATAGCAACCGCAGGAGTGTATTTCGATTTCGGCACGTTGGATTTTTTAACCTTTGGCACAATGACTGATTGCATCACTTGTTTCAATGAATCCGACACGCGGCTTCCAGTACGTGGGATAGGTTGAATTTTTTTCGTCTTACTGACAGAAACATCTTTGAACGGCCGAGGTGCTTGGCCCGGGATTATAATCTTAGGAGAAGTTATTGGCCGCGCTTTCGTAGAGGGAACAATGGGTTTTGTACCTGTTGAAATTGGTACCTGCTGTTTTGGTACTTTTTGAGGTATGGTCACCGATTTCATAGTTTGCTTCAAAGTTTCCTCCAGTGAACCGGAAGAAGTAGATTTCATTGACATGGGGCTCACCTTTTGGGAAGAGCTAGATAAAGTAGATAGTTCCGGTACCTGAGGAACGACTGGCAGCGGCATTGAGGGATTTCCCACTTTGCTTATGGGAAGCAATTTCGTTTTTGGTGGCAAAGTGTGCGTTTTCTTAATTGGAGTCATTTCCCTACTTTGAGGAAACGCGACACTTTCAACCGCACTCACAATGGATTGCGTAACCGGTTCAGGGGGAGGTAAATGGGGTTTTGCCTGAGGGTTGGGTGCTGGTTTTACCGGTGGCTGGATCGGAGCCTTTTTCACGGGCTTGGATTCTTGTTTGGGAAGAGCAACCTGTGACTCAGGCACAGCCACAAGATCCACATAGTATGACGCTATAGGCTGTTGAATGGTAGGCGCCAATCTTAGACTCATGAGCCCAAAAAACAGCACGGCATGTACCAACAATGAAATGGCCAACATCTGGTTGAAACGGCTATCCCAGTGCGTAGATGAACCAGCTAAATGTAGAGAGACAAGATTTGATGGATCAGCGCATGACGACATGACTTTTACTCATGTACCCTCAGGCTAGAAAAGCTCAACGGATTCTTCATCGATCCCTTCTCCCTTCGGGCTGGTCACCATACCCAACCGTTTGATACCAACACGCTTGACTTCATCCATGACCTGGACGATTCGTCCATACGAAATCTTACTATCCGCGCGTAAATACACGGAGACAAGGGGATTCAAGGCTTTTGCTTCATGCAACCGTTTACGCAAACTGATTATCGTAACCCGATCCTTTCCAATATAGATAGCTTCATCAGATTCAATCGAAATGATGAGCCGTTCATCTGGTTTAATAGTATTCGAGGAAGATTGAGGCAGCGTGATGTCGATTCCGCGATGAAGCATGGGCGCGGTCACCATAAAAATCACCAACAATACGAGTACGACATCCACAAGGGGGATGATATTAATCTCGGATAAAAACCGGCGGTGGCGGGATTCTAATATCACCGAACGACTGCAGCCTCGCTAATATCACGTACAACTTGATCCAGGGCATTGAGAAATTCAATGCTAAACGCCTCCACACGATGGGTGCTTTTTCGAATCCTGGTCAAAAAATAGTTATAGGCGACAACCGCAGGAATCGCAGCGAATAAGCCCGCCGCCGTAGCAACCAGTGCTTCTGCGACCCCAGGAGCAACAGCAGCAATACTCGCCGACCCTTGCTCACCAATCTCCCGAAAGGCATTCATCACCCCTATAACCGTGCCAAACAGTCCAATAAAGGGCGTGATATTTCCAGTTGTCGCTAAAAACGAGAGATAACTTTCCTGCTGTGAAATTTGTTCTTGCACAATGTATTCGACCACTTTATCGAGATACTGGCGGTCTGGCCACCGTCCTTCACGAGATCGGCCAATCATCTCACGATTACCAAAAAGGTCACGGAGAGAAACCCCCCAAGGCTCATGGCTTTCCCGTTCGGCTTGTCGTTCCCGGGGTATGCTGTGTCGATTCACTTTGGCTGCAATCCCAGCAAACACCGCTTCACTGGGACTCAGGGATCCCGCATTTATCGAATTTTTTAGAATCTCCAATCCCTTAGCATCAAAATTCAACCGTCCATGGTTCTCAAGAAATTGCTCCTCATCGCGTTCCATGGCTTGATACATTCTCCATTTGTATACAATGATTCCCCATGACGCGACTGAGAAAACAAGAAGAATCAACAAAACAAAGATCGAAACCGTCCCGAGTGATTGAATTATTTCTACAGGGTTACTAGAGAACATTCAGGCCTCCAGTGCTATGGTGCCGGAAACTCCGTGGTACCAAAACTCTTAGAATTGGGGATTTGAACGACTATCGCAGAGAAGTGTCTGGCGGGGCCGACGGGATTTGAACCCGCGACCTCCAGATTGACAATCTGGCGTCCTAACCAGCTGAACGACGGCCCCGTACACCGACACAGGGAGCCCTTTTTGTTGGCATTTACGCCCAGCACCGCTTGCCTTCCTCATGAAGGTATCACTGAGCAATATGCCTAGGCTCTAAAAAACCACTTGTCTGACACTCATATTGGTAGGCGGAACAGGGCTTGAACCTGCGACCTCTGCCTTGTAAGGGCAATGCTCTCCCAACTGAGCTATCCGCCCATGCGATCAATTTCAAAACGTGTCTGAATTATATCAACCACGTGTCCTATGTCAACCTAAGCAGGTGTATTCACAACCCTTGAGAAAAACACTTTCCTCTGCCATTTCTGGTAGTTCTGAAAAGATGACGAGAATTTGACAAGGTCAGGTCAGGTGGGTATAAGGCCGGAGGCCACGTTACATCGTCGAATTCATTCAACCAGTCCAATTTTCGCCAAAGCTTATGACTTTTAAAATTCGAGACCTCAATCGGGCTTTTGCCTCGGAACATCCGAATTTGTTGTCACGGTCCGAACGGATGTGGCTCTTTGCCGAGCAACACCGAAACGCAGTGATCATTGGGGTATTGCTGGTTTGCATCGTAGCAGCTGGCATTGGCGGAATTTATTGGATGGAACATCAACACGAACAAAAAGCTCTGGCTTTGGAGCACCGAGCAGGAACCTTGTACTTTGACCGGTCTCTTGATCAGCCAGAGAAAGCCAAAGCGAATCTTGAACAAGCCATTGCCTTGTATCAACAAATCCTGGATGAGTTTCCTCACACTTCAAGTGCTGAACTGGCTTGGTATTTTTTGGGAAATGCCCGGGCTGAGCAAGAAAATTACTCGGGCGCAATTAAAGCCTATGAAAGCTACCTCTCGTCCTTTCAAAACAATCCGACGCTTCGGAGCTTAGTCATGCAACGACTCGGATCAACTTATATCATTACCGGAAACCGACAAAAGGGATTAGAGGTCTATAACCAAATCCTCACTCTGACTGAAACGCTTAATGAAGACCAGGTACTTTTTGAGCTGGCGAAACTTGAGGAATCAGACGACCACCCCAATCAGGCCCTGACCTACTACAAACAACTCCAGGATCAACATCCCGCTTCACCATATGTAAGCGAAGCCTCTCTACGCATCCGGGTGCTTGAACCACCACCAGAGGATTCACAAGATGATCCTGAGGAGGAAACTCCACTGACGGCTGGAGAAGATTTGACTGGAAAGAAAGAGGAATAAGCGTAAAAACCCGTTGGAGAATTACGGGCTCACCATCAACATCCGGCCCACCTGAATCACACTGCTTCGCAAATTATTTAAGACCTTCAAGTACCGCACACTCACACTAAATCGTTTGGCAATGGTCCAAAGACTGTCTCCTCTGCGAACTCGATACCATTTAGTGGTTCCCTTATCGGACGGTGCATAAAGTCCATCACTCACCCGCAAGCGCTGTCCTACCCGAATCAAATTCCTAGACAAGTTATTTAAACTCTTGAGCTTTCCTACACTCATATTAAATCGGTAAGCAATCACAGATAAACTATCCCCGTATCTCACACGATACCATTTCACCTGGGACGGTGGCTGGTTCCATTGCTTCAGTTCGTCACGGATATTTTCTACATGGTACCCCATCCCCACGGGTACTTTTAAAAAATAACCTTCCTTTTGCGGCGGCGTAATGCTACGACGAAGCTCTGGATTGAGCCGCCGAAGATCTTCAAAGGCTAGCCCCGTTTCTTTCGCAACCGTGCGTAAATGAATCGTACTATTCATGCGAACTTCATCATACTGATGCACTTTATGAGTGCCCGAGTGAAAACCAAATAGGGTTGGATTCATCGCAATAATTGTCGCAGCCATGAACTTCGGCACGTATTCACGAGTTTCACGCCGAATATATCGAGTCCGCCGAATCTTCCAATAATCTCGAGTCCCACTCTTTCGAATAGCCCGCGTAATTTTTCCTGTGCCCGCATTATATGCAGCTAGAGCTAAAGGCCAGGATCCAAAACGATCATATAAATCCCGAAGATGTTGAGCCGCCGCCACTGAAGATTTCATAGGGTCACGACGTTCATCAATATACCAATTGACTCGAAGACCATACGTTCGTCCCGTGCCTTTCATAAATTGCCACGGCCCTGCTGCCCTCGCGCGGGAATAAGCTCTTGGGTTAAATCCACTTTCAATCACCGACAAATAAATTAATTCCTTGGGCAATCCAAATTCAGCAAAAATTTGTTCCACAACTGGTTTATACTTTTGGAACCGATCTAACCATTCTTGAAACCGATCGGGAATGGCCGTTTGAAAGTACTGAATGTTCCGCTCCACGGAAGGATTCAGAACCAGCGAAACCTCCCCATATGGCATTTCAGGTGCAAGTTTTGCTTCGCCGGAAAAGATCGCAAAGAGTTTCCTGTAGCGCCACAACTGTGTGTTATGAAATGACAGACCTGGAAGAATTAAACGTGCCACACCCGATGTTTCAGAGGGTCGTGCCCAGAAAGTATCGGGAACGTTTTGAGCCGAAAGCACCAAATCTTCACTGGTTCTTCTTTCTGAGGTTATTAATGGGACAGTCGAACCGAGATTTGGAGAGGTGGAAGAAAGGTCTGTTGAAAGGTCAGCGGCTGCGATTAGGATAGAATCAAATTTTTCTTGGAAACTAGAAGGATGAAATTCCGCAATTTGATAATTTGGGCCAGAAACTACGTGGGGCAATTCAGACAAGGAAAGCTTGGATTCCGAAATTCGAAAATAACTACGCTTACCATCTGGAGAAACCGCGGGCTGACCCTGAAATTCAAAAACCTTTGTAGCCTTCTGGTTTATTTCCCCCCAAGCAAGGGAGGGTATCCCCATGAAGAAAACTATCAAATATAGACCAGGACGGCTGAATAAGGAGATTTGAAACAAATACATACCTTATGGTTGGGGTAATGCGGCTGGGCCTCACCTGCGCGGGTGTGCAATTGGCCCGCAAACAAGGACGAGCGGACACCAGCCACCGCGTTGAGGCATCTTACACCCTAAGGGTAAGGTGAGTAAACAAAATTTTCTTGACCGATTTGGCTACTACCTAGAGAAAAAAGAATTTCAAGGTGTGGGGCCATCGGCGGCGCATCGAAAACCAGTGGAATGATTACGGTCAAGCGGATCGCTGGCCACGCGGGTAAAGACCCGAACTTGGGGCGTTTCAACCTGCCAGCCAGAACTGCGGAGCACTTTCCGTATTCCCTTTTTGGGGCCCTGAGGATTGATCCGAGGGCTCCGCTGGTAATACACAGCATCATACCAATCCGCGACCCATTCCCAAACATTTCCAGCCATATCATATAAACCATAGGGACTTTTTCCTGATTCATAGACCCCGACCGGAACCAAAGTTTGTTCCCCACGCCACTTCTGATTAAAATTGAGATGTTTATGGGTCGGCTCAATATTTCCCCAGGGAAATCGGCGATCATCCGTGCCTTTGCCAGCTTTTTCCCACTCCGCTTCCGTGGGCAATCGTTTTCCCGCCCACTGACAATAGGCTTGAGCATCAAACCAATCGACGTTTACGACAGGCGAAGAGCCTATCGATTCTGGCATTAACCCACCTTGCCATAAATCTTTCGACGAATCGCGCCGGTGTTTGGGCACTCGATGTCCTGTCACTCGAATAAATTCCAAGTAGCGGCCATTGGTAATTTCATATTTGTCGATGTAATAATCCGGAAGTTCCACTTCATGATTTGGATACTCATCACGTCCCCCATCACGAGCCCATTTGGGCACCCCCATCAAAAATGGGCCAGCGGGAATCAGGATCATCGGAGCCCCGTCCTTACCAATTTTTTCCAAAGTTTCAGTAGCTCCCTGAGCCTGTTGAACAGATGGAACCATGGCCACCATTCCTGAAAAATCCAGCCCTAATACGAGAGCAATGCCCAAAAAACAATGCATCCTCCATCTCATTGTCCTCACCTCATAGTCAAATCATCAACAATTTATTGCCCCTTCGAGCCATCGTACATGAGACTTAGGCCACACCGGAATGTGTTACAACAGGTTCGTTCTGAACCTCACTTCTAATCATGTTCTACTCCTAGAAGTGAAAGGAAACGGATAAACTCTTAATAAAGAAGGGCTGGACTTAACAGGGGCTTAGAAAAGCCTCTCGTGAATTCCTTTGTCACCATTAACGGCATCCTCACACATGAGATCAGTCCAAGAGGTAACCCACGAATTTTTAGATTTGGCCGAGACAATAAGCTTAGAAGACTGCCTTTGGATCATATTCATTGACTTAAAAAAGCAAGCTTAGGAAGTGTAAAGATGGGGGCGACGATCCTTTAATAAGTCGTTATAGGAATTGATCAATTTGTCCCGAGCTTCATTCACATCAATCTCAAGAACCACCAATTCTTCTTTATCAATTGACGCCCGACTCAGAATATTTCCCTTGGGGGACACCAATTCGCTTTTTCCAATGTAGGTTAGTGAGAGTTTGCCCCCTCGGGCTTCTTGACCCACTCGATTCGCCGTGAGGCTAAAAACACAATTTTCTAATGACCGCGTGACCATCGCATCCGGACAGTTGGGCAAGACAAGGTTTGATGGATGACACAAAATATCCGCCCCCTGGAGCGCTAGAGTGCGGGCAACTTCTGGATAATACCAATCGAAACAGATCATGACTCCAATCCGTGCCTTCCCGATATCCCAAACATGCAAACCCGAATCCCCAGGCGTGAAGAACAAAGTTTCTTCGAAAAATAAATGTGATTTGCGGTAACTCCCTACAAATCCTGAAGGTCCGACCACAATGGCAGAGTTATAGCACCGTTCTCCCTCACGCTCAGGCAGACCAACGACAAGATGCATTCCGTGCCTACGAGCTAAATCAAGACACCGTTGAGTCGTAGGACCGCCAGGTATCGGTTCTGATAAGCTTAGCACTTCATCTTGACTCACAAACTGATATCCGGAAAATGCTAATTCCGGCAAAACGAGCAGTTCACAGTCCACTCCCGTGAGCCTCAAGGCAAACTGCTCAAGATTTTTTTCCACCTCCCCAAATTCAGGATGCGATTGAAAATACCCGACCTTCATATTGTTTCCAATCTTTCAAACAAAAACGGGCAGGAGAGCCCTGCCCGTTTTCCGACAACCTTCATCATGTCTCAAGAGGGTTAGTGCGCTTCTTTAAGATGCATCAAACCCGCTTTCGCATGCTTTGTTGCAACTGCGGCATGCCCTTGTTCGCCATGGTCGATGGCTTCCACCAAATGAGATACACCCTCATCAACATGCGGATTGTTCATTTCCTTTGCTGCTACTTTGGCATGCTTCAATGCCTCGACGGCATGCTCCACCACCGCACCCGCATGCCCCATGCCTCCATGCTTAATAGCCTCTTCCGCATGATCAATCGCTTCTTGAAGATGAGGATTACCACCAGCTAATACAGGGCTGGCCATAAACACTAACGCACAAATCAAGATCGCTACAATAAGAATTCTTTGCCCCATTTCAGACCTCCCTAAAAAGGGTTAGAGATAGAAAACGAGAATGATTCGATTTGCACCACACTCTCAGCTACATCCTCGCATGCTTTTCGTCCTACATCAAGAAGATTGCTCTTTTGTTGATCCCGTCACTTTATGAAGAAGTTTAACGTCTTTTTCCGCTGGCGCCGCGAAGTCTCGACTCCACTCCCACCACGATCCAGGATAATTACGCACCTTCTCATAACCAGCAAGTCTCAAGACAAAATAAAGCCATGCCGATCGAACACCGCCTAAGCAATAAGTAATAAGCTCTTGCTGGGGTTGCAAGCCGAAGTCTAGGAAAATATTTTGGATCGCTGAAAGCTCTTTCACCGTTCCATCACGGTTCAAGAACCCATTCCAGGGAATATTGATAGCCGATGGAATATGACCAGCTCGGGGAAGGCCATCAATTTCTTTGCCCGCGTATTCTTCAATGCTTCGAGCATCAAGCACAACTGATTGAGGATGAGGGCTCTTCACCAGTTTCTTCAGATCGTTTTTGAGAATCATAAGGTCGAGATTCACAGAAGCCCTAAAGTCCCCTGGAGGTAGTTTTGGGACTTCGTGCTCATAGGGTCGGGCTTCCACCGTCCACTTCACCCATCCGCCATCTAATACTTTTACGCTCGGATGCCCAAGATATTGAAGCATCCAAAACATTCGGCCTTCGTCACCCCAGTTATCAAAGGGGTTGCAATAAATAACGATATCGCTGGAATTCTTAATGCCTAATTCTTGCAATCGTTTCTCCAAGCGTGAGATATCTGGGTCTAGAACTCCTTTAGCGACAGCTTCCGGATCGCTATATTCATGCCAAGTAGTGTTGATCGCTCCAGGAATATGCGACGAGTAAGCAGCCTGACCACGAACATCAATAATCACCAAATCTTCACGGCTCAAATTTTGTGCTAACGTTTCTGTATCAATTAACCATGCGCTAGACATAAACTGTTCCCATTCCTCTAAAAAAATTATCCCAATGAGCCATGCATAGAAACCTGATTTGCTGAATCCTTGGAACACCCAATCTGCGGGTTAACAGGCTGCTGACTCAGCGCAACGCTTAATTGCTCACTTAACGGAAACTCGCGTCGATAAATCTCAAAGCGATAGGGATCGTCAGCACGCAATCCATAGGTTTCCCGTAACATGGAATGTTGGCCATCTGTGAGGATATGATAGCGAACTCGAGCCTCCATAACCAAGTCTTCCTGTCCCTGGGGAATTTCATAAGAAAATTGGTAATCTCGACTCGCTAAGGGTAACAACCGATTATCATAGAGCTCCAGAATAACTGGCTGCCACAAAATCCACCGGCCCATGGTCTCGGTCTGCTCCTCTAACACATCCCCCTTTTTGTCCTTCACATAAAATTCTACGGTAAAATGCCGATCAGGATCCCCGGTTGGAATTTTGTGCCCCGCCCCTGCATTGATCAACGTCTAGGTCATGGTCACAGTCTCCCCTGGTTTGGGGTTGGGTGGATTCGCCTGAACCTGAATGGCTACAGCCCGTTTAATCATGTCGGGATCATGCCCACCACGCCATAAATGCCGGCGCCCTTGCCGAATAGGACCACCTTTGGCCACAGGCCTTGAAACCTCAGGCATATGGCAGGTTTGACAGATGTAGCCTTTTTCTTTCATGAAATATTCGCCTTCATATTCGGTATAAGTCCCACAAGGCCCGACTTTATAAAACTGAAAGGGCCCAGAGACCACATTATGACAACGGTAGCACATATCCTTGGTCCGAAATGCCGGATCGAATTCCGTGGGATGCGGAGCTGCCGAATCATCGAAGGGTCCTAAAATTACCCCATTGCGTACATGACAAGCCGCACAAGTCACCCCCTCTTGTTGATATTCGTGATCATACATCGGATTTTGGATTTGAACGGCCTTTTCTACTCGACCATTCGGAATACGCTGGATAAGAGTAGGCTGTTGATTCTCTAAAGGCGTGTGACAATTGAGGCAGACCCAAATATTGTCATCTTTTTTCCAATAGGCCTGAAAGAACGGATCTTTATACGCATGGGCATGTATGCTTGTTTTCCATTCTTCATAGATCTCTTGATGACACCGACCGCATTCCTTGGCTTTTAGACTCTCGAGCCCAACTGGAATTTCTTGAAACGGAATGGCTCGGGCATAATCATCGCGGAGCCCAAATATGACGGTTGGACGAATTTCTGCATAAAAATAATATGAGGCACCCGAAACTGCCAGGAGACAGGCCAAGAGAAGCCCGTACCTTCTTCTTCCATCATATAACCGTTGTCTTCGTAGTCGCCTGAACATAAATTTAGGCTTCCATCAACGCCA
>CAZGFV010000007.1:0-21101 GCA_964524575.1 uncultured Nitrospiraceae bacterium | reverse complement strand
TTCATTGTTCTTACCAAAGAAATGTTACGGTTGGTAGAGTTATTGGTATCAAAAGGGATCGGCATTATGGCTGTATTCAATATTGTCATCCATCTCATGCCCTCCTTCCTCGTTCTGACATTGCCTATTGCATGTTTGATATCCACCATAACGGCTTTTGGCCGGCTTTCTTATGACAAAGAACTCGTTGCAATGCGAGCAGTAGGAGTGAGCCTCTCCCGCATAGCTTTCCCTGTTTTTATTTTTTCGTTTCTTGTTTTCCTCCTCACCGTTTACCTTTCGCAGTGGGGTCAACCTTGGTCAAATGTGTCTTTAAAACGATTAGCCATTAGCCTAATTAAAGATCAAATCACCCTAGCTTTGGATGAAGGAGTTTTCAACGAACCCACAAAGGGCATGATGATTTATGTCCCTAAACCTGACAAAGGTCATAAGGCAAAGGGCATTTTTATTGCCGATCAAAGGGACCCGACGAAGCCACTCATCGTGACGGCAAATAAGTTTAGTCTGTCCCAAGACCCTAAACAAAAAAAGTTAGGTTTTCGACTTTTCGAGGGCTCGATTCATGCCATCCCCAATGACATTAGACAACATCACCAGATGACGTTTTCCACTTACGACCTCAAGGTGGATCTTCCTGTCAATCTCAAGGTCACCAAACCCGAACGCCAAGGCTACGACTATCTCATCAACAAACTCAAGAAAGAAGGCTGGCGTGACTCCGGTACTCTCCGTCGCCTAATGGAGTACTACAAAGACTGGGGTTTTCCGCTAGCCACGCTGATTCTAGGAGTATTGGGGGTACCGGTTGGAATCGTTTCCAAACGGTCGGGGTACCTGGGAGGCTTTGCCATCGGAGTTTTAATCATGGTCGGATTTTTTATATTAAACATTGTGGGGGAGTTTTTTGTTACAAAACTTATACTTCACCCATTTGCCGGCGCTTGGTTTCCTGACGTAATTTTGCTAATCATCACTATAATTCTTTTTTATCGAGCTAGCCGGCACTAGATGGGTATTCTTTTTTGGTACATTCTCAGGCATTATACAAAGATCTTGGTCATGTGCATTACTGGCCTGACCTCTATCTATCTCATTATTGACTTTTTTGAAAATCTCAGAAGGTTTTTGCACCATGACGCTGAGTTCTCCTTCATGCTCATGTATTTCTTCTTTAAAATACCAGCCATTTCCTTTAAGCTCGCTCCATTTGCAGCATTAATGGCTACTCTTTTAGCCATTGGGCTTTTAAATAAAAATAATGAAATCACCGCCATGCGCAGCTGCGGGTTTAGCCTGCTGTATGTTATTGCCCCATTTCTGTCGGTGACCGCTCTTGTCACGGTTTTGCTTTTAGGATGTACCGCAATCTTAATCCCTTTGGGCAATGCCGAGGCTGAACGAATTAAAACCGTTGATATTCAGAAAAAGCCACAGCCTCTGGCATTTACGGCAGAGAATCTCTGGCTTCGCATTCAGAACAATTCCATGATGAATGTCAAAAAAATTTCACCTGACGGAACAACCTTGCACTCGATATTTTTGTATCGCCTAGATTCTGATTTTCAACTTGATCAAGTACTCTCCGCAGAAACCGTGGATTATTCCTCCGGAGGTTGGACCCTGAAAACAGTGGTGCAGCGCGACATGATTCCCAATGGACCTGTCAAGATTTCTCAACATGCCCACCTGCCATTAGAACTGTCCCTAACTCCTGATGACCTCAAAATCTGGATTTCGTTAGAACCTGAACATATGATGCTTGATCAACTATGGAACCATATTCAACACCTCAAAAACGAGGGGCATAATGTCGCAATATTTTTGACTGATTATTGGGGAAAAATCTCCTTGTCTTTTGTGGTGTTGATCATGACAATCCTTGGAGTATCTCTTGGCCTTCTTGGCCTAGGGTCAAGAAGGCCCAACGTTACCAAAAGCATTGGCCAGGCCCTGGGCATTAGTTTTCTCTTTTGGGCAAGTCATTCAGTGGGCATTGCTTTAGGTCATAGTGGCGCTCTCCCTCCCATCATTGCCGGCTGGATAGCCAGCCTGCTGTTTCTCTCAGTTAGCCTAAACTTTTTTCTCAAAATACGATATTAAACATCGATTCCATGGAAAAATCTTCACGATAGCTCAACGATTCTTGAAAGGCAGAATTCTTATATGGCACCAAAAGTTGTCGTTACCGGTCTTGGCATTATTACTCCCATTGGTACTGGATTAAACCAATTTTGGAATGCAGCCATTGAAGGACATTCTGGAATTTCTAAAATTCCCTCATTTGAAAATCTGCCGATTGATGCCTATCGATCTCGGATCGCCGGACAAATTCATGACTTTGATCCACTAGATTCCATTGACGAGAAATACGCCTCTCGTGTTGATCGATACGCACAACTTGGTCTCGTAGCCGCTAAAGAAGCCTTAGAGAACGCTGGCGTCGAAATGGAACGGGAGAATCCAGATCGTGTAGGCGTCATGATTGGCGCGGGAATGGGTGGAATGATGATGGGAGAACGGGAAATCTCCCAACTCTATAGTACAAATAAACCCAATCGGGTTCACCCAAACTTTATCCCGACAATTACCTTGAATTCGGCCTCCGGCATTATTGCCATGGCCTTTGGAGCACGAGGTCCCAATATTACAATTTCCACGGCCTGTTCCTCTAGCATCCATGCCATTGGCCATGCACTAAACACCATTCGGGCAGGGAAAGCCGATATGGTAATTGCAGCTGGAGCAGACGCAAGTATTACCCCACTTGTTTTTGCAGGATTTTGTTCGTTGCGGGCACTATCAAGCCGCTATAACGATCATCCTACCCATGCCTCACGCCCCTTTGACCGAGGCCGAGATGGGTTTGTCATGGGAGAAGGCGCCGGAGCATTAATTTTGGAAACTCTGCAGCACGCCAAACGTCGTCGCGCCCGTATCTATGCGGAGGTCGCGGGGTATGCTTCCTCGAGCGAAGCCTACCATATGGTGGTTCCCAAAGAAGATGGTGCTGAAATTGCCAAACCCATGAGATTGGCTCTGGACGCCGCACAACTTCGCCCGGGGCAAGTTGATTACGTCAATGCCCATGCCACCTCGACCATGGTAGGGGACGAGGTCGAAGTTCGTGGGCTTCGTCAGGTATTCAAAAGTCGCGCCAACAAACTGTTTATCAACGCCACAAAATCTTTGATAGGTCACACTTTAGGCGCAGCAGGCGCCTTGGGCGCAATCACGTCGATTATGACTTTGCATACCGGAATCGTTCACCCTACCCTAAATTTCCAAGATCCTGACCCTGAATGCCAATTAGACGGGATTTCTGGAAAAACCCGAGAAGCTCGGCTGAAAGTCGCCATGACGAATGCATTTGGATTTGGTAGTAATAATGGGGTACTCATCTTAAAGCGTTTTGTGGCACGATAACGTTGCAATCGTGATTTGATAGAACTCGGAAAAGGAAGAGTGAGATGTCAGTAGAATCAGAAATTGGCAAACAAATACAAGAGGTACTAGCTACCTCGCTTCGACGCACCCCATCCTCAATCAAACCAGAACATTTGCTCCGAGATGATCTAGGCTTGGACTCCTTGATGACTTTTGAATTGCTCTATGATCTAGAAAAAGCCTTTGACCTTGAAATTCCAAATGACGATCTTCCTGGCCTTCAAACCCTGGATGACGTGGTGAAGTACGTGGAAGAACGTGTGAATTCAAGTAAAGTAAATCCGGAATCTCCAAAGAATACTCTAGCTAAAAAAACCCCTAAGGCCTCGTCGAAAACTTCTATGGCCAAACCCAAATCCACAATGCCCACAAAATCCAAAACAACATCAACCTCGCCAAAGTCGAGGGAAGTCGCGACTTCGACCAAGTTACGTGCTGCCGGTTCCACAAAAAAGCATGTAACTAGTAGAACTTCATCCAGAAAAAAATCGGACGTCTCCAAACCAAAAACGAAAAAGAAATGAGCAAAAAAAAATCCACGAATGTGTCTTTGAATCAGTTGGCGGAAGCTATTTCAGCCACTCTTCATGGCGACGGAAACTTGTGTATTTCCGGAGTCAATAGCCTGGAAGGCGCTCTAACAGGTGAGTTGGCTTATCTAGCGAATCATCGCCACCTAAGTTCAGCCCAAGAATCACATGCCTCGGCCTTCATCGTGTCAAAACACCATTCCGAACTTCACACACCCCAACTTATCGTCCCAAATCCCCAGTATGCCTTTGTGGCGGTGATCAACCAATTCTTTCCCCAATCCCAACCGGCACGAGGAATTGCCCAAGATATTTGGAAAGGACAAGATGTTCATATTGGCCAGGATGTATCTATTGGTCCATTTGTGACCTTAGGTAATCGAGTCGAAATTGGCAATCGGGTTACGATCTATCCAGGAGTATTTCTCGGGGAAAATGTGAAAATTGGCAATGATTCTGTTCTATACCATCGAGTCACTATCCAAGATCAGTGCGAAGTAGGTAGCAACGTCATCATTCATGCTGGAAGCGTAATTGGCAGTGATGGATTTGGCTACCTTCAACATGAAGGGCAACATCACAAGATTCCCCAACGAGGAAACGTCGTCATTGAGGACCACGTTGAACTTGGAGCAAATATTACGATTGATCGAGCAACATTTGGGACCACCCTTATTAAGCAGGGTTGCAAAATTGACAATCAGGTCCAAATCGCTCACAACGTAACCATGGGAAAACATTGCATTATTGTTGCTCAGGCTGGAATCGCTGGAAGTACTCGTTTAGGAAATCACGTAATCATCGGAGGGCAAGCAGGTTTAATCGACCACCTGACAATTGGAGATAAAGCAATGATCGCAGCAGGTTCCGGCATTGAAAAAAATGTAGAGCCTGGAGCAATTATGTCCGGCCGTCCAGCCAACCGACACGAAGTATCATTACGCACACATGTCTTGGTCCAACGGCTTCCCGAACTTCACAAGCAAGTAGCAACACTTGAAAAACGGCTAACAGCGTTGGAGTCAAAAAAGAACGCCCTAAAGAAATCGAATACGAAAAAACAATAATCTTCCTCTTACTTTTTTCCACTAGGCCCCGTTGGGGGAATCACCTTGTGCCAGGTAAATAATTTTCCCCAAAAAAATCCAGCCCACGGAAGAAAAAACGCCGCCATATAATCCAAAGACCCAGTGCTGTAACTCCAAACTGATAAACCAATCAAGATCCCAATACCCAAGATATAAGCGAGCGGAATAAGCTTTCGACCAGGATGCGTAAGCTGCACTTCTGGGGGTGACTTTTTGCCTCGTGCTACACTTCTGACTGCTGATGATTTCATTCGAGAAGAAAAAAACTCAGGACTTTTACGAAGAATATACCGGTGATACCGTGTTTGCGTCCACCCGAACATAATGCCTGCCACAATGAGTAATGAGCTTTTTGCAAAAGTCCATTCATCATAGGTCTCGATAATCAATTGATAGACTAGAGCCAAAATTCCAATAATCATGGCCAAGAGTCCCATCAAACCAGACGGAAAGAGAATATAGGTTTTGATATAGGTCTCGGCCTGTTCAACAGCGCCTTCTTTTCGTTTTGCGGTAATTATTTTTCCCATAAAAACCTGGCTTCTATGTCGGAACAACTAAGGTTAAGATTCTCGTTGGTCTGGAGATAAAGAAGAGGGATTTTCTCGATCTTCACGAACTGAGTATTGTTCAGATGCCCAAGTTCCCAAATCAACCACCTAGCACCTCTCTGACCAAAATGAACGAAATGGATTATCATTCCATTTAATGTCATGCCCACAAATTTAGAATTTCGATACCATCAGCCCTGATTATAGCAAGCTTGAACGTAGCTTTGAACCTGAAAACTATTTACTTCTTGCAAAAAAAACAATTCAGATTTTTTGCCACATTCCCCCATGTGCCACTCCATGTAGAGCCAGAACCTAATCAACCCACACAGTGAAAAAGACCCAACCTTGCTATTATCTCCTGATTCAGAGTAACGTTATGTACAGATGATAAAAACTAATCAGCGGGGATTAAAGAAAAAGGAGTGAGTATTCTATATGAAAAATGTTCAAATCGTGTTTAATATCCAAGTCCCAGAGCATGTCTCCGAGCAAGAAGTCAGCGCGCGATTACATCAAGCCATCGGCTCTATTCTTGATCAGGAATTTGGATTAGCCGGCAATGGCAATGATTCTTTCACATCCTCTATCGATGACCTCGACACCCAAATTGGTCACGCCTAACCAAGATTCCCATTCCTCGGCTGGTAAATTATCAAAGACCCGAAGCCAGTCCGTAATACCTCGCCCGTCTATGATCAATAAATCCAATTTCACAATCAACAGTACTACCGTGTCTTTTTCCCTATTAAAAAAATAAAATATTTGAATAGTGACAGGTTTATTGATTGAAACCCCTCCGCAACCTAACCTGCAAATTCCATCGTGAAATTTAGGAAAATACTAGAGTGAAATAAAGAAATCGCAAAAGAACTAAATCTTAAAAATAAAATAGGGATTTTAAGAAATAGCCTTTAAAAAACTAGAAAAGCACAGAATCAGTAGCCAAGGACGAAGTTAGCATTGATCGAAACAAGTTGAGACCATCTTCATTCCCCAACACAGATTCCGTACACCTTTCGGGATGAGGCATTAAACCCAGGACATTGCCGTCGGCGTTTCGTATACCGGCGATGTTATCTAAGGATCCATTGGGGTTGGCCTTCGAGGTGACTCGGCCATCAGCAGTACAGTAGCGAAACACAATCTGAGCGTTGGCTTGCAGTGAAGAAAGCGTGACAGCATCAGCATAGTAATTGCCTTCGGCATGGGCTATAGGGAGTTTAAGAATTTGCCCAGACTTGCACGCATTTGTAAAGGGAGTTGCGGCATTTTCAACTTTCACATAAACATCTTCACAAATAAATGACACGTCACGATTGCGCATCATGGCACCAGGCAATAATCCAATTTCAAGCAAAATTTGAAAGCCGTTACAGATGCCGAGCACAAGCCCCCCTTTGCCCGCAAATACTTTTAGGGCCTCCATAATGTGGCAAAACTGAGCAATAGCCCCGGTTCGTAAATAATCCCCGTAGGAAAACCCCCCTGGAACAATCACGGCATCCACGCCATTAAAAGAGGTCTCTTGGTGCCAAATTAATCGAACATCCTGCTGAATGCCCTCTGCCACGGCATGAACACAGTCACAATCACAGTTAGACCCAGGAAATACGAGAATACCAAAATTCATAAGAATTACTTCACCAATTCAAACCGATAGTCTTCAATAACCGTGTTGGCTAACAATTTTTCACACATGGCCTTCAGTTGTAATTCAGCTTGATTTTGGTCCGTATCGTCTAATTCGACCTCGAGAAGTTTTCCCACTCGAACGTCATTAACTGATGAAAAACCAAGAGTAACCAAGGATTGCTGAATCGCACGACCTTGTGGATCTAAAATTCCAGATTTCAAGGTCACATGAATTTTTGCTTTCATGACTTACCTGCGCCCTTTTTTGTGTATTGATTTCGGCTTAGGCTTTTTATCAGTTGATATCTTGCCGAACACTCGTCGATACACTTGCGGCAAATTTTTTATATACACTCGGGGGTTAAAACAAGCCTGAATTTCTGAAGTCCGCAACTTTCGACTTATGAACGGATCCTTTGTCACCAATTCCTGAAAATTTCCATGTCCTTGCCACGCCTTCATAGCATTTTGTTGCACCGCTTGATACGCAGCTTTCCGTTCAACACCCCGGTCCACTAAAATCAATAGAAGTCGCTGGGAATAGACTAATCCGCCGGTCAGGTTTAGATTTTTCAACATACGGTCTGGATACACCACCAAATTCGTTAGCAAATTGGCGAGACGAACAAGCATATAGTCAATCAAAATGGTACTATCAGGAATGATAATACGTTCAACTGAAGAATGACTGATGTCCCGTTCATGCCAGAGTGCAACATTTTCAAGAGCAGCAAGACTGTTACTACGAATGATCCTAGCCAAGCCACATAGATTCTCGGAGCCAATAGGGTTTCGTTTGTGAGGCATGGCCGACGAACCCTTCTGTCCCGCGCTAAAATATTCCTCTGCTTCTAATACCTCCGTCCGTTGAAGATGACGAATTTCCGTCGCCACTTTTTCGATGCTGGCTGCTACCAAAGCCAAAACCATGAGATATGCAGCATGGCGGTCCCGCTGGACCACCTGATTAGAAACCGGGGCAGGTTTTAATCCCAGCTTTTTACAAACTATGGACTCAACTCTCGGAGGAAGATGCGCAAACGTGCCCATGGCGCCGGAAATTTTTCCTATAGCAATATCCTCACCTGCAGCAATCAGCCGTCTCCGATGACGTCTAAATTCTTCAAACCACAGTACAAACTTCACCCCCAACGAAATGGGTTCACCATGGATACCATGGGATCGCCCAACCATGATGGTCTCTTGGTGCTGCAAGGCCAGTTGCTTCAATATTCCCAAAAATTGGTCAAGATCTTCGAGAATGATTACCCTGGATTCGACTAATTGGAGGGCCAGCCCAGTGTCTAATACGTCCGACGAGGTTAATCCCGCATGAATATGCCGTGCCTTGGGCCCAGCCTGCTCAGCCACGGATTCCAAAAAGGCAATGACATCATGCTTGGTCACCTTTTCGATAGCATCAATCCGATCTGGATCAATCGTAACTTTTCGACGGACATGAGCGGCGGTACCTTTAGGTACTTTACCGACTTCTTCCAGCGCTTCACAGACAGCCAACTCAACTTCAAGCCATACTTCATATTTTCGCTGCTGAGTCCAGAGGGCGCCCATCCGAGGCAAGGTATACCGTTCAATCATAAGATATTCCGTTTGATGTTTTGAGATCGGATACGTCTACACTGAACAAGGCCACAGATCATGAGATCAAAGCCCGTTTGGCTTTCAAACGCGGATCCTGTTTTAAAATTTTATCTAAAATACCATTCACAAACCGCTTCGCATCATCATCAGCAAAACTCTTGGCCAATTGAAGTGCCTCATCTACTGTTACTTTTGCAGGAACATCTGGTACCCAGAGCAATTCATAAATTGACTGCCGGAGAATATTTCGATCTATGATAGGCATACGATCAAGCGTCCAATTTTCTGCGGATTGCGTGATGAGTTGGTCTAACTCAGCCTTTTGAGCTTGCACACCATCCACCAAATGATTCGCAAATTCCCGGACAGCCTGGGAGGGCCGCTGCTCCGCCCAAAATTCCTCCAACCAACCTGAAATTGACCCATGAAAATCTATTTGAAATAAAATTTGCAAGGCTAACTCCCGAGCACTATGCCGAGTGAGTGCAGGAGCAAGTCGGAATCTTGGCCGATCGTTGATAGGTTCCATCAAAGAATCCAAGACTTTCATGAACAAATAAGGGGAAGCTACAATTACAGGAACCCAGTGGGATTTCGCTCACTACTGTGAAGACTTTTCATTAATGTGGCCATTTCTATAGCTGTGCGTGCAGCATCCACACCACGATTTTTTTCAGACTCTCCTGATCGCTCCAGAGCCTGTTCTGCTGTATTTGTTGTCAAAACGCCAAAAACTATTGGAATGCCAGTTTCCCAAGAAGCCTGAGCAATACCACGACTCATTTCCGCACTAATGTAGTCAAAATGGGGAGTTTCCCCACGGATAACGGCCCCAAGGCAAATTACAGCATCGTACTGTTTGCTTCCTGCGAGATGTCTGGCAACCAAAGGAATTTCAAATGCCCCAGGCACACGGACAGTATCTATATGCTCTTCCTCCACACCCTGGTTTTTCAAGGTATCCACAGCTGCACTGGTCAGTCGGTTGGTGACAAACTCATTAAATTTGCTCACAACAAGGCCAATTCGACAATCCTTCCCTTTTAAATTTCCTTCTTTTATAGTCATAAATTTTTCAAAAAATCTTACCTATAACTTTAATTTCAACGGGATACTTTGAACCAGTCTAAACATTGTTGAGCAAATGACCGAGTTTTGCCTTCTTTGTCCGGAGATACTCGACATTTGTTTCCTTGGGATCAACCTCAATATGAACTCGTTCAACGACATCCAAACCATACCCTTTAATCCCAACAATTTTTCGAGGATTATTCGTGATTAACCGAATCTGTTTTAGCCCCAAATTAACCAGGATCTGTGCACCGATTCCATAGTTCCGAAGGTCTGGCTTAAAGCCAAGCTTTAAGTTTGCCTCTACTGTATCGCTTCCCTTGTCTTGCAAATGATAGGCACGAATCTTATTGAGTAATCCAATCCCACGACCTTCCTGATTTAAATAAAGTAAAACACCATTGCCTTCCTTCTCAATCATTTCCATGGCACGATGAAGTTGCTCTCGACAATCACACCGAAGAGAACCAAAAACGTCCGAAGTTAGGCACCCTGAATGAACTCTGACTAAAGTTGGCGAACTGCTTATAGCCCCTTTGACCAAGGCAATATGGGTTCCGCTGTCCAGTTCATTTTCAAACACAACGGCTTCAAAGTTTCCAAAAATTGTAGGCAACTGCGCATTGACCGAAGCCTTGACGAAGGTCTCGCGGGAAAGCCGGTACTGAATCAAATCTTTAATTGTAATGAGTTTAAGCTGATAGGCCTTGGCGAATTTGAGCAAATCTGGTACCCGGGCCATGGTCCCATCATCATTCATAACCTCGCAAATCACGCCAGAAGGATTCATGCCAGCTAGACGAGCCAAATCGACGGACCCCTCGGTCTGGCCCGCGCGTTTTAACACGCCACCATCATGAGCCCTTAGAGGGAAAATATGACCAGGTTTTGTGAAATCCGAAGCCTTGCTAGTTGGTTCAACAGCCATCCTGATCGTCGTGGCTCGATCGGAGGCAGAAATGCCCGTGGTTACATCACGGGCTGCATCGATTGATACGGTAAAAGCTGACCCAAACGGTGCAGTATTTTCATCGGATTGGGGATACAACAGAAGTTCATCGGTACGAGAAGAATTCAAAGCCAAACAGATTAATCCCCGTGCATGTTTAGCCATGAAATTAATGGCTTCCGGAGTCACACATTCGGCTGCCATTACCAAATCACCTTCATTTTCACGATCTTCATCATCAACCAAAATAACGCACTTACCATCCCGAATATCTTGAAGGGCTTCTTCTATGGTGTTGAATGAATTCATAATGCTCCAAACTTTCCCGAGTCCTGCCCAGCTTATATGAAGTTTAGGCAGCCCTGTCAATCTGAACTTTGAAAGACATAATCGTACATAACTTCGCTATTTTGGTCCTGACGACGTTTCCATCAATACTCGCCACCGCCGCTGCATGAGCAGAATACTTACCGAAGCCACGCAAGAAATCAGTCCAAAAATCAAAAAACCTCCGGCAAAACTGCCAGTGAAGTCTTTAAGAAAACCAAACCAGGCAGTGAGCAAAAAACCGCCAATTCCACCAGCCGCACCGATAAAACCAGATGCAGTTCCCATCATTCCCCGGAATCGAAGAGAAACAACCTGAAAAACCACACCATTGCCAAAACCAAGAAACAACATGATAACAACGGTCAAAAGAAGGGAAATCAATAACGGTAGCAAACCGCATAAAATAAAACTAAGAACAGCTGTGAGTGGAAACACCACCATGAGAAGACTCACTCCTCCTACTCGATCCGCTAAATGTCCGCCAATTGGACGAGACAGACTTCCTGCCAAACCGCATAGGGAAGTGATCGTCCCTGCCTCAACCATGTCTAAATGGTATTGATCGTGAAAAAAAATGGGAAGAAAACTTGAATACCCTACGAAACCACCAAACGTAACCCCATATAAAAAACATAACCAATAGATCATGGGCTGTTGCAGAATAGAACGAATAGACCGTGAGGCCCTCGCAGTTTGTTCATCGAGGGCTCGGCCTGAATAATCAGGAACTATAAAAAAGAACACTATTGCAGTAACAACCACCGGAATAATCATGACCCCAAAGGTGCCATGCCATCCAATAACTTCGGCAATACGAGGTCCTAGAAAGGTGGCCAACAAGACTCCGCTATTCCCAATGGCCGCCACCCCCATAGCCAGCCCTTGCCGTTCGCGAGGATAGGCTTGGCTAGCTAGGGGCAAGGCAATCGCAAAACTCGCCCCAGCAAACCCTAGCAGCAACCCAACTCCCAACATATGAAAATAATTTTTACCAAACAGCCACCCCAAAAGGAGAGCAACGATTTCCAGTCCTAAAATACCCAGACCTACACGCCTGGCTCCAAACTGATCAGCAAAGGGACCTACAACAACCCTTAATAGAGCTCCACTCAGTAAAGGTACGCCAACCAAAAACCCTTTTTGGGTAGCACTGAGACTAAAGTCTTGTGCAATGGCTACGCCCAACGCTCCGATCAACAGCCACACCATACAACTAACTTCAAAGTGTAGCCAGGCCCCGAGTAAGGAAGGCCAATGCCCATCTTTTAAAGCCTGAATTCTCATGGATGACCAAATCTCATATTTTAACCTTGCAGGCATCTAACTATAAGTTTGTACTATAGAAGATCTAATTTTGGTGTGGCAATTTAAAATGACCTAAAAAAAAAGACCTTATGAGCTAGCCTTTGTCAATCCGTCTTTCGGTGTTTATAATTTTTCGAGAATCTCGTACATTCTGCCTGGAATCTCTTAAAAAGAATCTCTTAAATGGAAGACCCAAAAATCAAGCCAAACGAGGAAGATTTGCAAGCTGAGGACGATGTCCTCGACGCTGAATTCGCGCTTGAAGACAGTGCATTGGAATTTCCTGAACCCTTGCCATCAATGAAGAGCAAGAAAAAGGAATCCTCTGCTGAGACGTCATCGCTAATCCCCAGCACCGCATTAAATCGCTATTTGGCCGAAGTTCGGCGATATCCTTTTCTTTCCAAAGAGGAAGAAATCGAGCTTTTCCAAGAATATCGAGTACAAGGAAGCCGAGAAGCCGCAGTCAAATTAATTCTGGCTAACCTCCGACTCTCAGTAGCCATTGCCTCCGAATATGCCCACACTGGCGTAGACCAAATGGATTTGATCCAAGAAGGCAATGTAGGCCTCATGCAAGCCATCAAAAAATTTGATGTAACTCGGAACGTGCGCTTCTATGCATATGCTGCCTGGTGGGTCAGAGCCTTTATATTACGATATCTCCTGAATTCACACCGCCTGGTCAAAATTGGAACCACACAAGAACAGAGAAAGCTGTTTTACAATTTAAAGAAAGAAAAGGCCAAACTGGAACGGTTGGGCTTTGTCCCTGATGCCAAGCTTATCGCAGATCGTCTTCAAGTTCGCGAACGAGATGTAGTGGAAATGGATCAGCGGTTGGGAGCCTGGGAATTTTCCCTAGACCAGCCGATAAATTCATTAGAGGGAGAGAGCACCTTTCTCGACCTGTTACCAGCTCAAACTCCTGCAATTGATGAAAGCCTGGCTGAAGACCAGCTTCGAATCTTGTTTAGGAAGAAATTAGGAGAATTTGCCAAGACCCTGAATGAGCGCGAAGAAGATATTTTGCGGAACCGATTGCTCTCAGAAAATCCCTTAACCCTTGAAGAATTAGGGAAAAAATACTCAATTACGAAAGAACGTTCTCGGCAATTGGAAGCGAAAATAATCAAGAAATTGAGAGAATATATGAAGTCCGAGTTAAAGGATTTCGATGAACTACGCCCCTAAAAAAGGCCCTCCAGCGATGGATCCCCTGAAACTCTAGAGTCCCTACACCTTAGGGGATTGGTAAAAAAGAATTTTTCTTGTGGAAGGCCTTGACTTTCCATATCCCCGACATATCTATATTCCTAAGATGTGCAATATTGAAAGGAATTACTCTAAAAACCACCATAGGACCGTAATAGCGTAACCTTACCCAAATTAGGTTATTATTCACCAAAAGGAGGCAGTTTCAATATGGCTACCGAAACCAAGGAAAAAGAAGAAGGCAAGGGGACCGCAGCAAAAGGATTTCTTCCATTAGGCGACCGAGTTTTTGTGACCTATACCGAAGAATTAGAACGTACAGCTGGCGGCATTTACGTGCCCGATTCGGCACGGGAAAAACCCCAACGTGGAACGATTGAAGGCGCCGGAAAAGATGTCAAGAGCTTAAAGGTCGGCGATCAAGTATTATTCGATAAATATTCAGGAACCAAAATTAAGATTGAAAACGATGACTGCCTCATTCTTCGTGAGGAAGATATTTTGGGTGTCTTTGTTGACTCCTAAATTACCCAATACCATTAATCAACGCACTAGAAAATTAAAGTTTCACTTAAATTTGACGGAGGAATATTATGGCCAAACAGCTACTGTATAGTGATCAAGCACGCAGCGCCATTCTCGCAGGCGTTAACCAATTAGCTAATGCCGTAAAGGCAACACTAGGCCCCAAAGGCCGAAATGCAATTTTGGACAAGAAGTTCGGCGCACCCACCATCACCAAAGACGGTGTTACTGTCGCCAAAGAAATTGAATTACTAGATCCCTATCAAAACATGGGCGCGCAACTCGTCAAGGAAGTCGCGAGTAAAACCAGTGACGTTGCTGGTGACGGAACCACCACGGCCACTGTGTTGGCACAAGCTATTTACCGTGAAGGAGTCAGGCACCTCAGTGCCGGAGCCAATCCGATGGAATTAAAACGTGGCATTGATCAAGCCGTAGAAGTGGCTATCGAGGAGTTGAAAAAGCTCAGCAAGCCCTGTCAGACCAAGAAAGAAATTGGACAAATCGGCTCGATCTCAGCCAATAACGACTCCACCATCGGCGATCTCATTGCCGAAGCCATGGATAAGGTTGGAAAAGACGGCGTCATCACTGTCGAAGAAGCCAAATCTATGAGCACCTCTCTGGACGTAGTTGAAGGAATGCAATTTGACCGAGGCTACATCTCCCCCTATTTCGTCACCAATGCCGAACGCATGGAAGCTGCTCTCGAAGATGCCTTCTTATTAATCAACGAAAAGAAAATCAGTGCGATGAAAGACTTACTCCCAATCTTGGAGCAAGTGGCAAAAATGGGCAAACCCCTTATCATCCTTGCTGAAGACGTTGAAGGCGAAGCCTTAGCAACTCTCGTGGTTAACAAACTTCGTGGGACTTTGAACGTCTCGGCAGTCAAAGCCCCGGGCTTTGGTGATCGTCGAAAGGCCATGCTTGAAGACATCGCCATTCTCACTGGCGGTCAAGTCATTTCAGAAGAAGTTGGCCTCAAATTAGAAAACGTGAAGCTCACGGACCTTGGTCGAGCCAAACGCGTAACCATTGATAAAGACAACACCACTATCGTAGAAGGCGCTGGTGATCAAAAGAAAATTGAAGGCCGCGTGAAGCAAATCAAGGCCCAAATCGAAGAAACCACTTCTGAATACGATCGCGAAAAACTCCAAGAACGGTTGGCGAAAATTGTTGGCGGTGTAGCCGTGATTAATGTCGGCGCCGCGACCGAAACCGAAATGAAGGAAAAGAAAGCCCGCGTGGAAGATGCCTTACACGCAACCAAAGCCGCAGTGGAAGAAGGCATTGTTCCTGGCGGGGGGGTAGCTTTACTCCGAACGGTCCCAGCCCTTGAAAAATTGCAATTGGAAGGGGATCAACAGTTCGGGGTGAATATTGTTCGCCGAGCTGCTGAAGAACCCATTCGGTTGATTTCTGAAAATGCTGGAGTGGAAGGCTCAATCGTGGTTGACAAAGTCCGCGGCGATAAACCGACTCGAGGCTACAATGCAGGAACCGACGAATACGTGGATATGGTTGAAGCAGGCGTCATCGATCCCACCAAGGTAACTCGTTGTGCCTTGCAGAACGCGGCCAGTGTCTCAGGCCTCATGCTAACTACCGAGGTCACCGTTACGGACCTTCCGGAAGAAAAGAAAGACGCTGGAATGGGTCATGGCCATGACCACGGCGGGATGGGCGGCATGGGCGGCATGGGCGGCATGGGCGGCATGATGTAATTCTAGCTAAACCCAAAGAGGTTAGTAAATAAAGGCCCGAGGAGGATTACTTCTCGGGCTTTTATTTTAGAAAGAACTACCCTTCCGCATTTGCTATTTCCTTTACTAGCCTGCCGAAGGATTCTGTGTTATATAGGATCAAATTTTCAATCGGTGCTAAAATTCCATGGATTCTGATTGAAGGGAAACCTTATGAAACAATTTTTAACTGGATGCCTGATGTTGACAGGAATTTGTGGATTAGTGTTAGGACCAACATCATGGTCGTTAGCAGGACCTCAGTCTGAATCCATGTGCACTATTGGCATGGTCAAAGGTGAAAAAGAACGAACATGCGAAGTACCTATTCCAGATGGGTGTACCATCGCCAAGGTCCCAGGATATGACCAACCCTGGGCCGATATTTCTAAGGGCGGAGGCACGCAATGTCAGTTTGATAAACAAAAAACTGACTGGAACACTAAAATAACCGGCTCCTGCGGACCGTGCACCACAGACAATTGCTCTGCACAATTTAGCGCAAAATTCAATTGTTCCGCGGGGTCCGATTTTACCCCACAAAAACGAAATAAACGCTAAACTCTTTTTCATTGTAAAAAGTCTAGACACGAAAAATACGTAGCTAGCAGTGTCGTCTTTATCTGAATCCATCAAACAGGCTGCCCTTGCCCAAGGATTTGATGTTGTGGGCATCGCGCAGGTGAATCTTCAACAACTCAAACCAATATCTCCTTCGCAACCTCCCAACTCTTCTCCTTCTAAATCCTTACTTCAACACCTACGAGACTGGCTGTCATACGGATATCACGGAACCATGGAATGGATGGCGAAAAATCCTGAGCGTCGAGCTGATCTACAAAAAGTCTTACCAGAATGCCAATCCATTATTTCCGTTGGCATTAATTATTGGACTGACCATGATCCTCATGAGGCACCGGGATTCGGAAGAATTGCACGCTATGCATGGGGAAAAGATTACCACCGTCTTTTGAAAAAACGGCTTAAAAGCCTTGAACGATCTATCGCGGAATTGGCCCCGGAATCAACTACACGCAGTTATGTGGATACGGGTCCGGTGATGGAAAAAGTTTGGGCACAACGTGCTGGGTTAGGGTGGATTGGCAAACACTCCAATCTCGTTTCATCGGAATTTGGCTCTTGGCTCCTTATAGGCGAAGTATTAACCACCTTAGACTTGCAACCGGACGAAGCCGGCACAGATCTTTGCGGAACCTGCACACTCTGCATTCAAGTCTGTCCGACTCACGCAATCACCAAACCATACGTTGTAGATGCAACCAAATGCATTTCTTATCTCACGATTGAATACCGTGGAGAATTAACCAGCATCAGCCCCGAACTTCGCTCACAAATGGGAAACCGAATTTTTGGATGCGACGATTGCCTGGATATCTGCCCATACAACGCTCATGCAACTCCAACCAAGGAACCAGCTTTCTTGCCAATCGCACGAACGCAACGCCCAAACCTGCTTGAACTTTCCGAAATACCAGAAGAGCACTTCTTACGCACCTTTGAGGGTAGTCCCATCCGACGGCCAAAATACTCCGGGTTCCAAAGAAACATTCAAATAGCCCGAGACAACCAGCAAACCCGCTTACCAAAGACTATTTCAACTCAACCACCGTAACCCCATCCCCACCCTCGCCTTCCCTTCCCGCACGGAATGACTTGGAATAGGGTGAATTCGATAAATATTGCCGTATCGCCATTTTTAATTTGCCCGTGCCATGACCATGGATAATATGAACAGATTTGGCGCCAGTGAGGACAACTTCATCAAGTCGTGAGGTTAAATGGTCCAAAGCGTCAACAACCATCTGGCCTCGTAAGTCTACCGTCAACAAACCAGAAATTGCTGCTGAGGGATGGTATGGTTCATTTAATCCTTTTCGGCTTTTCTTTTTCAATGAGAGCGAAGAGGCCGAAGTTCCAAATGAAAATTCCCCTGCTCTTTGCTTTTTCCCAATAAGCAACTCAACACCAACTGATAATTCCGAGTCGCCAACTTGAAGACGAACCCGTTTTTTCCCTTGGGGATTTTCAAGCAATATGCCAATAGTTCCTAAGTTTGATATCTCGACTAACGCTCCAGCCTGCAAAGATTCAAAAGGAACAATTCCTGAAGAATCCTGGGTTTGTTGATTCAATTCAGCCTCAATAGTATGGACATGCTCTTGAGCCTCTCTCACCTTTATAAGAGTTTGGTCCTGTTTGAGACTATCAAGTGTTTGGTGAATTTTTATTCGGGCCCGAGACAATTCCTCTTTGAATTTCTTTTTTATCTTTCGCAGTTCTTCATGTTCTGTTGCACGAAGACGATCAACTCGCTCTTGAGCTTCTTTCACAGCTTCACCCGTAACACGCCTATTTATTTCCGCTGACTCCAGTTCTCGGCCAACCCGATGGTGCATTTCCTGCAATTCAGAAAAAATATGATCGAGCTGCCGATCTTGTTGATGAACCAAGTCGGTAGCATGCTTCAGAATCCTTGGAAGCATTCCTAGACGACCAGCAATAGCCAAGGCCGATGACCCCCCAGGTATGCCCTGAATAAGGCGATAGGTTGGCGTAAGAGTGGCGACATCAAATTCAAGGCTGGCATTCAGAAACCCAGGCGTTGAAAGAGCCAAGGTCTTCAAAGAATTGTAGTGTGTCGTCACCACAACTTTGAATCCAAGTTCGGCAAAATATAAAAGTATGGCTTCTGCTAATGCTGCGCCTTCTGAGGGATCGGTGGAACCAATTACCTCATCGAGTAATACAAAAACTTGGTTGGATGATTGTTTTTCTTGACTAACTCTAATATCCAATAACTCAATAATCTTTGTCAGGTGGGCAGAAAAGCTCGAAAGGTCTTTCGCTAAATCTTGCGTGTCACCAATATCCGCATAGGTTTCGTGGAAAAACCCCATTTTTGATCCTTCAGCACATGGAAGATGCAACCCTGCTCGAACCATGAGACTGTATAATCCGAGCAATTTCAAGTTCACAGTTTTACCGCCTGTATTGGGACCAGAAATTACCAAAATACGCTGGTTTTCTTGAAAGACAATGTCGTTAGGTATCACCTCTTGTTCCCGAGTCAACACTAGCAAAGGATGACGGGCTTTCATCAAACAAATATGCCCATTTTCAGATAGCCCGACCGGCAATCCTTGCATTCGCTGACTCAATCGTGCCTTCGCTCCAATGCTGTCAAAAACCACCAGCATCAGAAAATATCGTTGAATCGACTCGGCAGAACCCACCACGATGGTTGTAAGTTCCGTGAGAATTCGGTGGACTTCCCGATCAACTTCTAATTCTTCCACTTTAATGCGATTATTGAGCTCAATCAGCTCACGAGGCTCGAGAAACACAGTTAGGCCACTCGAAGATACATCATGTACAATCCCATGAACCTGATGTTGCATATCCACTTTAATTGGCAATACATAGCGATTTCCTCGTTGAGCAAAGTATGGCTCCTGCAAAGCATCACGGTAGGACGATGACGTTATCATAGATTCCAGACGTTGCCTTATTCGTGTTTTTAATCCCTGAACCGTTTGAATCGCATCGTACAAAGCCGAAGAGGCATGATCCAAAATTTCTCCTTCCTGACTAATACATTGATCAACTTCCGTTTTAAGAAAGGAAAGATTGTCGAAATGATCAAAATAAGAAAATAAATTCGGAGCTAGGCCTTGATGTGCCATCAGGCACCGTCGAACCTGCATAATGAGATCGACCCCATTGGCAATATTCCGTAGTTCCTTGGCATCTAGGGCCCCGCCTTTTTCAGCACGAATCAAGGCAGTCTGGCTATCGTGAAAGTTCAAAACTGGAAAAGGTAAGGGGCTTTCAGAGAGAGCAATCATTTCAGCAGTCTCTTGAATCTGTTTTTGCGCCAAAGAACAAGTGTCAGCCAAAGGAAGAGCCCTACAAAAATCAGCTCCCGAAGATGAATGAGCCTGAGCTGCTAAAATCTCCAGAAGCTTCGGCCATTCTAAGGCTTGCAGGGTTTCTTGAAAGAGGATTTCGCGCGACATAGACTAAAATAAATGCACCGGCTTCTGTTCCCATCAGACGGCGCAGGAAAAATTTCTAAAGATTTTACATGGTCTTAAGGATAAAGAAGTCTGTCGGGAAACGAAAGCAAAGCAGGCTAGAGAAAACTTGTCCTCTCTTCTCTAGTTTTCTTAGAATGGTCTTAAGGAAGCGCTATGACAGAATCTGAAGCTCGAGCCTATCTCAATTACCTTTTAACCTTAAGCCTTCGTCGGGAAGATGCCTTTGGCCCTTTGGCCTTAACTTTCCTTCGCGAGCAAGACTTTGCGCAGCTCGGGATCCTCCCTGAAGAACAATTCAGTTTACTCTTTGCAACTATTCAAGCCTTTGCTTCTGAACCGAAACGATACTCCCATAAACTAGAATTACTTCAAAAAGCTCGCCAGCTTCTCCCAAATACTCGTTATTTTGACCATGAATTGACTCAACAAATCGATAATGATATTCAAAAAACTAATGCAGAATTAGAAATTTATAATGAGGCTATGAAGGGACCTCGTGCTCAACCCCTCGACAAACAACGCTTAATCGTTGAAACCGATATCCCTGAATATTTCTTAGACCTCGCGCAGAAACGGGCTGCCGCTTACTATCAGAACAAATATCGTTTAAGTAAAGATGCCAAAACTGCTCAGCATTTTGGTGGCACACCTCGTCAATTTGAACCGGATAATGAAACCGTGCATAAAGAATTCCCCGGCGCTTGTGCCCCTTTTATGTCGGCACGAACCAATGTCTTTCATCTTATGCTACCCTTTGACCTCAAAATCAGTCGAACACCGGAAGACCCATTGGAAGCAGGCGTTCGTATTTTTTATGCAAAAATGGGCTACTCCTTTCCTCTCCGATATGAAATGGGAAAACTTTGCAGTTACCATGATGGCCAAATCCATGATATTGCCCTAGATGACCCTAATCTCCTCTTCGTCTCCATGTCCGCGGTAAAGGACTCAGAATTTCCTGTTGCCACTAATGCGTCTTCCGCTGAAGTGCCGCCAGAATAAGGTTACCCATCTGCTGAGCTAGAGCATACTGGTAGATTAGGACCT
>CAZGFV010000006.1:4969-21145 GCA_964524575.1 uncultured Nitrospiraceae bacterium | reverse complement strand
TGTCGGGTTCGGGAGGCATCACGGTCATGGAAGAAGATACGAGCATGGTATGGGCTGCTCTGCGACTCATGGAATTTTTCTATCACGAATCGTGCGGGAAATGTACGCCTTGTCGCGAAGGAAGCTCGTGGATTGTCCAAATTTTTCAACGCATTCAGAATAAACAGGGAAAGCCTGAGGATCTCGATACGCTTACTGAAATCTGTAGCAATATCGGTGGGCGTACGGTGTGTGCGTTTGGCGATGCGGAAATTGCTCCTGTCCTGAGCACCTTAAAGTATTGGCGCCACGAATATGAAGCGCTGATTGCTGAAGCTGAGTCGCTTAGGGCATCAAGAAAAGAAAAGGAAATTCCGGTCTTAAGCATCTAAGGAAATTTGAATGGCAACGACTAAGACAAAAAAAATGGTGCCAGTCACTATTGATGGAATCGACGTTCAAGTTCCTGAGGGCACCCTGGTGATCGAAGCCGCGCGTCAGGTTGGGGTGATGATTCCACATTTTTGCTATCACCCTAAACTTGAGCCTGATGCCAATTGCCGTATGTGTTTGGTCGAAATTGAAAAAAATCCTAAACTTCAAACCTCATGTAGTACGCGTGTTGCAGATGGTATGGTCGTAAGCTCATCTGCGCCTCATGTGGAAACTGCACGGAAATCTATGCTGGAACTGTTGTTAGTGAACCATCCTTTGGATTGTCCTGTGTGCGACCAAGGTGGTCGGTGTGATCTGCAAGATTTTTCTCATGAGTACACGCCCACCATGAGCCGTTTTACTGAACTGAAGCGTGTGTTTCCCAAAGAATATTTGAGTCCGGTCATTGAAACTCAGATGAATCGATGTGTGTCCTGCATGCGTTGTGTTCGTTACTGTGATGAAGTCATGGATGCCAAAGCATTAGCAGCAGTTGGCCGCGGGACTCTTACAAAAATTTCCCATTGGGCTGGGAATGAACTGGAATGTGATTTTTGTGGTGGCTGCATTCAAATATGTCCTGTTGGCGCAATAACCAGTCGGCTGTCGATGTATGATTTTCGACCCTGGATGCTGAAGCGGTCCGACACGATTTGTAATTTTTGTGGCGATGGTTGCCAGATGACTATGCAGCGAAAGGATGAAGATCTCATTGAGGTGAATTCTACGTTAGGTGTAGGTCGAAATGACGGAGATCTGTGTGCCCGAGGTTATTTTGGATATCACGCGAATGTCCATCCTGACCGTTTAAAGAATCCATTAATTCGACAAGCTGATGGGACCTTTGCTGCGGCGACATGGGAAGAGGCCCTCGAATTAGTTGCGGAAAAGCTATCTCAAATAAAGAATGTGCATGGGCCAGAGGCCATTGGGGGGCTTATCGCGGCACGATGTACCAATGAAGAATTGTATGCGTTCCAAAAGTTGATGCGAAGTGTCATTGGGACGAATCATATCGATAGTAGTGCACGATATGGGTACATCAATGGCGTGAAAGCGCTTCAGCGTGTTCAAGGGAATCATCGGTGGATCATTACCTTTGATGATATTGTTGATGCCGATGCCGTGTTGCTGGTTGGTACGAATATTACCGAGGCCAATCCCATTACAGCACTGAAAGTTAAACATGCCATCAAACGCAATCATGCCAAGCTTGTGACATTGGAAACTGTGATTCCGGCTTTTTCCACGGTCAGCAACATTGCGACCTTGGCTACACACCATTTTACCGTACTGCCTGGGCATTTTGATGTGACAGTCCTGGGATTGATTAAGGCTTTGACTGAGCAGGATTTGGTCGATGAACGAGTGTCGACTAAAGCTTCTGAATTTACTCGCACCATCATTGCTCACCTTGAAAAGATTTCATGGCAAGAGATTCAATCAATCTTGGGGATTTCTAGTGAGCAATTTAAGGTCGCTGCTCAAACTTTAAAACAGGCTGAACGTCTTGTTGTTCTTGCTGGGCAGGGAGTGCTTCGTGCTGTAGGTGGAGAAGGCATTGTGACGAATCTTTTGGATCTGATGATTCTCACTGGGCATCATGGTGAGCAAGGTTCTGGGTTAGGGATATTGGCTGAGGAAAACAATGAACAAGGTGCAATTGAAATGGGCGTGGTTGCAGAGTACCTCCCTGGCCCATCGAATGTGAATGACGAATCCGCGCAATCGGCTCTCATGAAACTTTGCGGGCAGAGTGTGCCCACTTCTACCGGGGCAACTATGGTAGAATTGTTTGATCGTGCGCATCAGAAAAATCTCAAGGCGATGTTTATTGTTGGGGAAAATCCAATCGAGTCACTACCGCCAGATGCCAAAGTCTCTAATGCGCTCGAGTCTCTTGAGTTTTTTGTGTGCCAAGAGTTGTACTTAACAGAAACTGCCAAGAAGGCTCATGTCGTATTGCCGGCCTCCTCGGCCGTAGAAAAAGATGGCACCTTTACTAACTCTGAAGGCCATGTTCAGCTTGTGCGGAAATCCATTGAACCGCTTGGAGAAAGCCGACCAGATTGGGAAATTTTCTCTGCGTTGTCTATGCTCATGGACGCACCGATGGAATATGGTGATGTTAAGGAAATTTTCAAAGAAATACGTGGGTTTATTCCTCAATACGGGTTGTTGGGACCGACATCAATTCCTCATGTCGTAAAGTCTGATGTGTTGGAGCAATACCTACACGAAGGATTTAAAGAGGATGTGCAAGTTCGATATGCCCTGACCAAAAAAACTTCACGAAGCGAAGGGAAATTGGTCCTCGTTCTTGGCCAATCGATCTATCATTCTGGGAAGTTTAGTACGCGATCCAAAGGTTTGACGGAAATTCAAAACCGTGGCGTGTTGAGTTTGAATCCTGGTGATGCTTCAAGCCTTGGGGTGGAGGAGGGCACCAGTGTCAGGCTTTCAAATGGAAATGGGGAGGCTATTGTTTCTGTAAAATTGGTTGATCGGGTTCCACCAGGCGTGGCATGGTTTCCCGAGCATTTTGATCAAGAACTTCGTTCTTTGTTTAGTATTACTGTGGATGAACGAAATCTGGTTCCCTGTTGGAAAATCGCGGACGTGAAGGTTGAGAAAGTAAATTAAGCATACCGGATAATACGTCTGTCTTTACAGGTGCTGATGCATTATACATTGATTGCATGATTATTGAAGGAGAAGGTTCGTGAATGAAGTCGTGATGAGATTGGGGCTCACATTGTCTCAGATTGGCGCAGTCATGTTGGTCGTGTTGTTGACCGTGGCCTTGCTTACGCTGTTGGAACGTAAGGTACTGAGTTGGATGCAGGATCGGATGGGACCCATGGAAGTGGGACCTTATGGAATCTTGCAGCCGGTGGCGGATGGACTCAAATTGTTTTTTAAGGAAGACATCATACCGGCTGGGGCTAACAAGTTTATGTTTAGTATAGCGCCGTTGTTGGTGTTGGTGCCTGCGCTTATTGGATTCGCAGTGATTCCGTTTGGGCCGACTTGGACCGTTGATGTTAATGGGATTGAATTTAAACCCTTTGTTATCAGCGATATCAACATTGGTGTGCTCTATATACTGGCGTTTGCGTCAATTGGTGCCTATGGGATCATCCTTGGGGGTTGGTCATCTAATAGTAAGTACTCATTATTGGGAGGGCTGCGATCCGCAGCCCAGTTGATTAGTTATGAACTCAATGTCGGTTTGGCGATAGTGGGTGTGTTATTACTATCTGGGAGTTTGAGTTTGGTAAAAATTACCGAAGCCCAGAATGGGGGTTTTTGGAACTGGTATGCGTTTGCTCCACCGTTTCCTCAATTTATTGCCTTTGTCGTGTTTCTTATTGCGGCGGTTGCTGAAACGAACCGCGTTCCTTTCGACCTGCCTGAAGCTGAAAGTGAATTGGTAGCTGGATTCTTTACTGAATATAGTGGGATGCGGTTTGCTTTTTTCTTCTTGGCGGAATACGCCAACATGATTCTCGTATCTTGTATGGCAACTGTGTTGTTTTTTGGTGGATGGGATGCACCGTTTCCATTTTTGCAAGCTCCAGGTGATTTTGCCTGGATTACCGGCATGATGTGGTTTGCGGCCAAAGTGTATTTTTTTCTTTTTTTCTTTTTCTGGATTCGAGCCACATTACCTCGGCTTCGATATGATCAACTTATGCGGTTTGGATGGAAAGTGCTCTTGCCCATTGCCTTGGGCAATATCGTTATTACTTCCATTCTTGCGTACATTTTCCCTGGGCAAGGATAGTTTGAGATTTCTATGAAGTTTAAAGAATGGTTCAGAACCCTTATTTTTTACGAAATTCTTATAGGGATGAAGCAGACGCTGAAACACTTGCTTAAGTATCGTCCCATTACCTTGGAATACCCCCATGTAAAAAAAACCCTGCCCCCGAATTATCGTGGCATGCTGGCGCTGCTGAAATATGATGACGAGACGGAAAAATGTGTGGGATGTGATTTGTGTGAAGCCGCATGTCCGTCACGCGTTATTCGAGTGGTTAGTGCTGAAGTCCCAGGCGAACCAACGAAACGGTATGCCAAAGAATATGACATGGATATGACACGGTGTTTATTTTGCGGGATGTGTGTGCAAGCCTGTCCAGTTGACGCGTTAGGGATGACGCAGGAATTCGAATGGGCGGTATACGATAAACGTAGCTTGCAACTGAACAAACAACAGTTGTTAGCCATTGGGGACCGAGCTTTTCCAATCAAAGAAAAGCGTCTTGAATTTCAACATCCGAACGTTGCGTACTTCAACGTTTCGTTCAAAGATATTCCAAAGAAAGAATTCTGATTATCTCCCACAATTTTTATTGCAATGCATGATGCATTGGGGAGAATTGGATCGTGCATGCGATAAGCGTGGTGCTTAAAAAAGGTTGTTCAGCGAGGCCGGGGTTTCTTTGTTGCGTGGAACGTATATAGAGTATGTGAGTGAGAAAAAGGGATGAGAGCGCAGTTGATGAACTTTTTCAAGAATCCCTGAGAGGATAATTTGTTGGAAACCTTAATCTTCTTCTACTTTGCTGGAGTCATATTGCTGACAGCTACGTTAGTGGTAGCGCTCCGGAATCCCATCTACAGTGCGTTGTCTCTTCTCGTCATGTTTTTTCACATTGCGGGCTTATACGTTACTCTTCATGCTGAGTTCTTGGCGGCGATTCAAATTATTGTCTATGCCGGTGCAATTCTCGTGCTCTATCTCTTTGTTGTCATGCTACTTAATGTGAAACAAGAAGAAGAGTTTAATAAGCAGGGAGTGGTGGCAATGTTTTTAGGATTTGTGTTGTTGGTAGAAGTTCTATTGTTGGGCATTAGAGGTGGGTTTACCGTGGCCTCGCCCATCTCGCCATCGATCCCTGTCCCAGGCGCGGTTGTTGGCAATACAGAATCTATTGGCGAGGTATTGTATTCCACGTACTTGTTTCCTTTTGAAATTGCTTCCCTAATTCTGTTGGTGGCGATGATTGGGGCAGTGATCTTGACGAAAAAAGGAATTTGGGAGTCAAAGTCTTCATGAATGTTCCAGTTGAATTTTATTTGGCTTTGAGTGGGCTGGTGTTTCTCATTGGCTTGGTTGGAGTGTTGGTCCGTCGAAATATCATCATCATTCTGTTGTCCATTGAACTGATGCTTAATGCCACCAATATTAATTTTGTGGCCTTTTCCTCTTATTTGGGCAACCTCGCAGGGCAGGTATTTGTGTTTTTTGCGTTAACCGTGGCTGCAGCTGAGGTAGCTGTAGGGTTGGCCATCATTATCGCTCTCTATCGCCATCATGAGAGTATCAATGTCGATGATTTCAGATTGTTGAAATGGTAGGTTGATGCTCTACGTACTCATTCCACTTCTCCCCTTGCTTGCTTTTGTCGTTCTTGGCTTATTTGGTCACCACATTAAAGAACGTGCTCACTTTGTTGCCGTACCAGCCGTCTGTTTATCGTTTCTTATTTCTTTAGTAGCATTTTCTGAAGTCGCAAATGGGAATGTATTGGAGATTCCTCTGTATACATGGGCGGATTCAGGGGACCTTTCTATTCAAATTGGTTTGTATGTTGATCAACTCACTGCAGCGATGTTGATGTTGGTCACTATCGTAAGCGGGCTTGTGCATGTCTATACCATTGGCTACATGCACGGTGAGCCCGGATATGCTCGGTTCTTTGGGAATATCGCACTTTTCACGTTTTCCATGCTCATGCTCGTGATGGCTGATAACTTCCTTCAGTTGTTTGTCTTTTGGGAAGCCGTGGGTCTGTGTTCTTATTTACTGATTGGGCATTGGTATGAGCGAGCATCAGCACGGGCCGCAGCTACGAAAGCCTTTATCGTCAATCGGATTGGTGACTTTGGATTCATGCTCGGCATTCTCTTGGTCTTTGTTGTGTTTGGGACGCTTCAATATCAGCCAGTATTTTCTGCGGCCAATGCACAGGCTGGGGCTTCCGTTGACTTGTTGGGTTCGTTAGGTGGGGGCTGGGAAGTCTCAGCCGTGACTCTGATCTGCTTGCTGCTGTTTGTTGGAGCTGTAGGGAAATCCGCACAAGTTCCACTTCATGTGTGGTTGCCCGATGCCATGGAAGGTCCAACGCCAATTTCAGCCTTGATCCATGCTGCCACCATGGTAACGGCTGGTGTGTTCATGGTTGCAAGGCTTTCACCCCTCTACAACTTATCGACGATTGCGATGGATGTGGTTGCGGTGGTTGGGGGGGTCACCATGGTTGTGGGTGCAACGATTGCCCTCACGCAGACAGATATTAAACGCATTGTGGCCTATTCTACCTAAAGCCAGCTTGGGTACTTGATAATGGCGTGTGGGTTAGGTGGGTATGTCTCAGGCATCTATCACTTGTTAACGCATGGAGCGTTCAAAGCCTTGTTGTTCTTGGGATGCGGTTCAGTAATCTTGGCGGTACACCATGAACAAGATATGCGCCACATGGGGGGACTGAAAGATAAGTTACCAGTGACCTATTGGACATTTGTGGTTGGATCGTTGGCCTTGGCTGGTTTCCCACTGACCGCAGGATTTTTTAGTAAAGACGAATTGCTGTTGTCTGCATGGAACGCGGGCACTTTAGGTCAAATCTTGACCGTACTGGGAGTGCTTACTGCTGGCTTGACTGCGTTCTATAGTTTCCGTTTGGTCTTTGTCACATTCTGGGGAGAATCTCGTATTGATCCGCATCATACAGACCATGTGCATGAACCAGCTAGAGTTGTGACCGTCCCATTATTGGTATTGGCGGCATTGAGTATTGTCACGGGGTATATCGGTATTCCTGAATTTCTCCAACACGCATTTCCTGCTAACCAAGGTGCCAGCCATCATGGCCCTGCAGCCATGGGCATTATGGTGATGGCTACACTTGCGGGATTTATAGGTATTGGGATGGCATATGCGTTTTATGTGAAATCACCAGAAATTCCGGATCGGCTAATGGCCAAATGGCAAACCCTTTATCGGTGTTCCTTGAACAAATGGTATGTAGACGAAGCCTACGATAAAGCATTTGTGAATCCCACATTCAGAATTGCAGATGAAATGTGGAAAAAAGTTGATATTGCCATTATTGATAATGCGGTTAATGGTGTGGCGCGTGGGTTTGCGTGGTGGGGATGGGTAACCCGAACCATCCAGACAGGCCAAACCCAAAATTACGCCTTGGGTATGACTGTAGGTGCAGTCATTATCCTTACTGCGTACGTGTTGCTTTAAGCGGAAAGTTAAGAATTTCTATTTGATGGAGTTTTCTCACTGACATGGTTGTTTCTTCTGGCGCGTTTCCCTGGATCACTTTAGTTCTTTTTCTTCCACTGTTGGGAGTGCTTGGAATTCTTTTGGCCAAAGAGGAAATGGCCAAGTGGATTGGATTTGGTGTTTCCGCAGTTCTTTTTTTGGTTTCCCTCCAGCTGTGGATTATGTTCAATGAGACCACTCCGGCTATGCAGTTTGTGGAAAAGCATCAGTGGATTATTTCTCCATCGATCAACTATGCTGTTGGAATTGATGGCATTAGTTTGCCCCTTGTCCTACTCACTACGTTCCTGACACCTCTATGCATCCTCGCTTCTTGGACATCAATTGAAACGCGCGTTCGCGAATTCATGATCAGCTTGTTGGTCATGGAAACGGCAACCCTTGGCGTGTTTGTCGCACTCGACTTTGTGCTGTTCTATGTCTTTTGGGAAACGATGCTCATTCCGATGTACTTGTTGATTGGAGTATGGGGTGGATCGAACCGTGTCTATGCCGCAATTAAGTTTTTTCTCTATACCTTAGCCGGGAGTGTCTTGCTCTTGGTTGCCATCATCGTCTTGTTCTTTAGCTCAGGCGAGAACACGTTCGATATCTTGACCTTAAGCCAGTCGGCTTATTCGCCAACGTTACAAGCATGGTTGTTTTGGGCGTTCTTTGCCGCATTTGCAGTCAAGGTTCCCATGTTTCCATTTCATACATGGTTGCCTGATGCTCACGTTGAAGCCCCGACGGCTGGCAGCGTAATACTGGCCAGTGTTTTGCTCAAGATGGGGGCCTATGGGTTTCTTCGTTTTTCTTTGCCTATGCTTCCTGATGCGTCGCTTTTGTTTACTCCAGTTATTATGACCTTGTCCGTTATCGCGATTATATACGGTGCCTACATGGCTTTTGCGCAGGCTGATTTGAAGAAACTTATCGCCTATTCCAGCGTGAGCCATATGGGTTTTGTAACGCTCGGAATTTTTGCGTTGAACGCGCAGGGGATCGAAGGTGCGATATTACAGATGGTAAATCATGGCATTACCACTGGCGGGCTCTTCCTGTGCGTGGGCATTATTTATGAACGAACGCATAGTCGTCAGATTTCTGATAATTCTGGACTCGCAAAGCCAATGCCTTGCTATGCGACGTTTCTCGTAATCTTTGCCTTGTCTTCCGTCGGCCTTCCAGGCATGAACAGTTTTGTTGGCGAGTTTTTGGTGTTGGTTGGCACATTTATGTGGAGTAAATTTGCTGCTACTTTAGCTGCGCTTGGTGTGATCTTAGCCGCAGCTTATATCCTATGGATGTTGCAACGCGTGATTTATGGTGTTCAGTCGGAATCTATGGCTTCCAAACTCTTTGATATGAATGCTCGCGAGATCGGCATGTTGGTGCCGCTGGTACTGTTTGTGTTCTGGATTGGACTCTACCCCAAACCATTATTAGATGTGATGCACGAAAGTGTTGACAACCTTCTTGAGCAAAAAGTGCGAGTAATGACCGTAGAAAACCCAAACCCTGGTAACGCAAAAACGTTGTTGTTAACCGAGAATTCTGTTCCAGCCTCTAGTCAGGAGGCTAGGATTCGATGAGTATCCCTTTAGCAGATCTTGGCGTTATTCTGCCCGAGTTGCTCGTGGTGATGGCCGCCTGTGTGTTGTTAGTCTTGGACCCCATCACCCCTTCATCCAAAAAAGATGTTCTAGCCTGGATGTGTCTTGGCACACTTGTGGTGTGCTTCTTTATAAGCGCTAATGCGATGGGTGATCGGACATTCGCTTTTGGTAATTTAGTAGTGGTGGATTCCTATGCTTCGTTTTGGAAATTACTGTTGTATCTCGTTAGTGGGCTAACTATTCTCCTCTCCCTCGGGTATCTCAAAGAAGAAAAAATAGATTTGGCTGAATTTTACGGTTTCATCATGCTTTCGCTGACCGGTATGATGATCATGGTTTCAGGAACTGATCTGTTAGTCATCTACCTTGGTCTTGAACTCATGTCAATCTCGCTTTATATCATGGCAGGCTTTAAACGGTTTGAAGCTAAGTCCATTGAAGCATCCGCTAAGTACTTTATCTTGGGGGCATTTTCTTCAGGGCTGTTATTGTATGGCATCTCGCTTCTCTTTGGTGTCGCAGGAAGTACACGTTTGCCAGAAATTGCTACGGCGGTTCATGATCGGGGCTTAAATGATCCATTGCTCATGATTGCGATGATGCTATTGACTGTGGGATTCGGATTTAAAGTTTCCGCGGTTCCATTTCACATGTGGACGCCAGATGTTTATCAGGGTTCTCCCACATCAGTCACGGCGTTTATGGCTGTTGCATCCAAAGCTGCGAGTTTTGGAGCATTTCTCAGGGTTATGCTTGAAGGTTTTGGAGCAATCAAACAAAATTGGAGTGGGCTCATCCTAGGCATGTGTGTTATGACACTTATTTTAGGAAATATCGTGGCGATTGTTCAGACCAATATCAAGCGAATGCTGGCCTATTCAAGTATTGCGCATGCGGGATATGCTCTAATAGGATTGGTGGTTGCCGGATGGATGGGTACAGAAGCAGGTGTAGCGTCTCAGGGAGTTTCTAGCCTTATGCTATACCTCGCAATTTATTCTTTTATGACCATGGGTGCGTTTACCATTGTCGCTATTCTGCGGCGTGGAGGGCTAGAAGGTGAAGAACTTGACGACTTTACGGGCCTTGCTAAACGTCATAAAGGTGCGGCTTTCCTAATGATGTTGTTTATGATCTCACTTGCTGGCATCCCACCAACGGCTGGATTTATAGGAAAGTTTTATCTCTTCATGGCCGCAGTCAATGCCGGTCTTGCCTGGCTCGCTGTCGTGGGATTGGTCTTTGCCGCTGTTTCTGCATTTTACTATTTGCGTGTAGTTATGGTCATGTATATGCGTGAACCTTCCTCTGACCAAGAACTTGAAACCCGTCTTGCATTTTCTCCAGCCGCTACTATTGTTCTTGTCTGCGCGGTGGCAGGTGTCGTGTTCCTCGGAATTTATCCAAGCCCATTGGTATCTATCACAAGTTTATCGACCATACCTCTTCCCTAGTCTCCTTCTCTGATTTTAATTTCTCACCTCATGCGTAAGATGCTACAATCTAGCACTTCTTTTATTAGAGTGTGTCAAATGGAGAAGCATCAGTCTTGAGTAAAAGGGTTGGCGGAACTTGGTGAACTCTGACTTTCTAGTCATCGGTGGTGGTGTGATTGGGATTAATATTGCTCGTCAATTGAAACGGGTTTATGCCGATTGCACGGTGCGTATATTAGAAAAAGAATCCAAATGCGGGTTACATGCTAGTAGCCGGAATAGCGGGGTCTTGCACGCTGGTTTTTATTATTCGCCTGATAGTTTGAAGGCGAAATTTACGAGGATTGGGAACCAACGACTCACGCAATATTGCCGCGAGAAAAATCTTTCTGTCAATAGCTGTGGGAAACTCGTCGTTGCTAAGGATGAAAAGGATCATCCATTAATGGATGATCTAATTCAGCGTGGACGAAATAACGGTATCGCGCTCGAAGAACTTTCTGAAGAGGATGCCAAGAAGATTGAACCTCGCATTCGGACGTGTGAACGTGCTTTGTTTTCTCCTACCACATCAACAGTGAATCCCCATGAAATCTTAGGTGCGATGATAGAAGACGCATTACGCGAAGGCGTGAAAATTGATCGGGGCATTCAGTATGTAAAAAAACATGGACGCATGATTCAGACTTCGTCCGATTCTTATGAGGCAGGATATGTCGTCAATGCGGCTGGTTTATTTGCGGATCATGTGGCCAGGGATTTCGGATTTTCTGAGCGATACCGCATTCTGCCTTTCAAGGGTTTGTACTTGTATTCTAACGAACCAGCAGGGGCCGTTTGCACTAATATCTATCCTGTCCCTGATTTGCGCAATCCCTTTTTAGGTGTGCATGTGACGGTGACAGTGGACGGGTACATGAAAATTGGCCCGACGGCCATTCCCGCTTTTTGGCGCGAACAGTATCAGGGCATTCAAAATTTTTCGTTTTCCGATTGCCTGGAAATTCTAGGGCGACAGTTGGGTTTGTTGGTGTTTTCTGAATTTGATTTTAAGCGGTTGGCTGCGGAAGAATTAAAAAAATATTCGAGGATTCATTTGGTTAAACTGGCCTCTCAACTGTTATCGGGAATTCATCACAGCCAATTTGTTAAATGGGGGAGACCTGGTATTCGAGCTCAGCTGATGGACATCAAAGAAAAGAAGTTGGAGATGGATTTTGTGGTTGAGGGAAATGACCAATCCATGCACGTGTTAAATGTGGTATCCCCAGGATTTACATGCGCTCTTCCGTTTTCGGAATATGTGTGTGAAAAAATTCAGGGATGTTTGGGGCAGAAACCGAGTAATCCCATATTAGGCATTGATCTGTGAGTGAGTGCGCTAAGTAGGGTTTGGAAATCTCGATCCTTTAGGTCTTAGATTTGACCTCAGTGATTATCTTTTCAAAGCAATTGGAATTTTCTATTAGTCTCGGAAAATGGTGTTGCTTTTGTGTTTTTCAAAAACGTACCATGATTTAATTCCTAAATAACTTGGAGTAAGTTTTCTTCATGGATGCGGACAAAGGTGGATCCATTTTTGCGTCCAAGAGTGTTTTGACTTTGCTCAATTGTTTTTCAGTAAGGTGAGAAGCTTGTTCTAGAGAAGATCCGTGGAAATTTGTTTGGACTAGAGTTGTTTCGAGAAAGTCTGCGTGGGCCAGGTTGGCTCTGATTAATGAAGAATGCGTTAAGTCTGCTCCGTACAGGTTCGATTCGAGAAGTCTGGCTCCCTCCAGGTTAGCCTCTCGGAGTTTCGCGTTTTGAAACCTGGCATGAGTCAAATCAGCTCCTTGCAAACTACTGTAATGAAGGTTGGCATCAGAAAAATTTGCGTTGGTACATGTGCTGTGCGACAAATCAGCTTTGATTAAGGTCGCATGAGAGAAATCGGTATGGTCGGCGATGATATTGGCCCCGTCAATTTCGTTCAGGTTAGCCAGCTTGAGAATAGCATAGGCCAGGTTGGCTTCGAGCAAGTTCGCTTCTGCTAAATTGGCTCCCATCAGTAGCGTCTTCGATAGATTTGCTTGACTTAGGTTTACGTCCGTCAAGTTTGCTCCAGACAAATCCAGGCCAGCTAAATCCCACCCGGCGAGATTTGCACCTGACAAATCGGGATAAATGGACGGGTGTTCTTTACGAAATTGATTCCAGGCACTTGCACCCTGCTTGAGAAACGAAAGGTGGTCAGTGTTAGCCATGGTATTCGGTACATCTGTTATTAGAAATAGCGAACATTCTAAGGTTAAAAAAAATAGGGGATTTCTCTGGATAAATGAGAAATCACCTTTCGTTATTGAGCATTATAGAGAAGCTTTGGGCAGGATCCCAGCTAAGATGATACGTTTCAGTTTTTGGTTTCCCAAGCGTTTCAATAGGTTTGGCGTTCTAACGTAGGCTGAATGGACGAGGTGCCTAATAACTCTATCCCGAACCTCGTACCTTCACTTACCTCATTCGCATAGAGTCGACCCTTTGGCGCGACAATTTCAATGGGCAATTCTGTGGTCTCGTTGGCGTTGACCGTTACCGTATATTCTTTGGTGATCATGGGATGCCAAACTCTGACACTGTATGAGCCAGGGGGAATATCTGGAATAAAATATGAGCCATCGGTTGTGCTCAGTGCATAGTAGGGGGTTTCCGCTATGAAGGCCCAGCTTTCCATGTAGGCATGAAATCCGCATTGCATAACAAATAAGTCCCGTCCCTTCCCCATCTTAATTGGCTGCGTTAACACCTTGCCAGCACGATTATTTACTGTTTTTCCATCAAGAAAGTCCTTTTTCTTGAGTCTCTTACTCATAGGCAATGGTGTGTTAAATAACACTCGAGCCCCGCGTTTGGATGTTTCATAGCCTTGAATGTCATGAAAAACAGGATCTTTATTCACAACCTTGATATTGTTCCGATCACGAACAATCGTGATATAGGGTTCAAACCTACAATCGACAGCCTCAATAAGTGGTGGAGAATAGTTAAAGGGTTTGCCTTTTTTTATGTTTCGTATATAAACCACAACATTTTTGAATCCCCTATTAGGCCCGATGATAAAGGGTTGTAGCAGACGCCATCCAGTGCCCGTAGAAATTCGCCCGCAATAGACTGCGTCTGGCAGAGTGACTAAATTGTAACCCTTAGGTTTTGGCACATTTCCTAATAGTGTGACCTTTCCTGACAATGTTCCGCCATTCGTTACTGTGGTTTCCTCATAAGCCAAGCTTACTTCCGTTGTCATGGCGACTGTGAGAATAAGAATTAGGGTTAGAATCGCCAATCTCATACTGTCCTCCTTCGCTATCACTATAGATGCCAAAAAACTCTTGATTGTACCATTCAACGACCTTGGAAAAAAGAACGTAGCCAACTCTGTCTTGTAACTGATTGTTCGTGAATATGAAGAGATGTCTGCGAAATTTGGTCTAGGTTTTATACGTAAATATGCCTCGAAGCCATTGATTTGACATAAATTTTCCAACCAACCTAAAATCGACACTCTAACGTTTGTGAATGGCTTTTCAAGGTCTTTGGCTATGAAACGTAAAAAAAATCCCTATATTCAAATTGACGGATTAACGAAATGCCACGGAACTACAGTGGTAGTCGACCACCTTTCATTTGAGGTGAACCACAACGAATTTTTTTCGATTTTAGGCCCAAGTGGCTCTGGCAAGACCACCACTTTACGGCTGATAGCGGGGCTGGTTCAGCCTGATGCCGGAGATGTTTTTATCGATGGCCAATCCATGCAAGGATTGGCTGCCAATGAACGTCCTATCAATACGGTCTTCCAGCAGTATGCTTTATTTCCTCATATGACAGTCTGGAACAATGTGGCATTTGGGTTGAACATGAAGGGTATTGCTTCTTTGGAGAAGAACGCACGAGTGGAAGAGGTTTTAGATATTGTGAAATTGCTGGGAAAAGGAGAACGATTACCATCACAGTTGTCAGGAGGGGAGCAGCAACGCGTGGCATTGGCCCGTGCTTTGGTCAATCGGCCTTCCGTCATCTTGCTTGATGAGCCCTTAGGTGCTCTTGATCAAAAACTGCGTCAGGACATGCAGCGCGAGTTGAAAATGATTCAAGCGCAAGTTGAAATTACGTTTATTTGTGTGACACATCATCAGACTGAAGCTCTTCTCATGTCTGACCGAGTCGCAGTGATGAATGAAGGATGTTTGGTGCAAATTGGTGAACCAGAAGAATTGTATGCTCAGCCGCAGTCTTTGTTCGTCGCGGAATTTGTTGGCCGATCTAACAGATTAGAAGGTGAAGTTGTTTCTAGTAATGCAACGCATAGTGTTTTCCGATCTGTTGGTCTTAAGCCAATTTACATTTCTCGGGTTGCCGAAGAAATGATTGGTAGTTGGGGATTTCTGATTCTCCGTCCTGAAAAGTTAACTCTATCTCGTAGCAATCAATGTAGTTTTTTTGAAAATGTTCTTGAAGCTAAAATCGATCAGGCATTATACCTGGGGGAGGAGATGCAATATGTCATTACTATTGCCACGCAAGTATCGTGGACTGTAACTGTGGCTACTGAATATGATCGAGGTTCCCGGTTTCATGTCGGGGAAAAAGTTTTTGTGGGGTGGAAAGTCCAAGAGGGATGGTTCTTTCCTCAAGAATCTTAACCAAGTTCTTACTGAGAGTGATGAAAATCCTACCTTCATGATGCCTTCTTCTTTTGTTCGGGATTCAACGGTATTGCTATTCCCCACACTTTTTGTTCTTGGGGTGTTTTTCTGTATCCCTTTACTCCTTATGTTAGGAGTCAGTATCGCCACGCGTGGGTTATACGGAGGGATTGAATGGACTTTGACTGTTGAAAATTACTTGCGGCTTGCTGATCCTTTGTATTGGAATATTTATGGTCGTTCTTTGTTGCTAGCTGGGGCTACGTCAGTAGTCTGTCTGTTTGTGGGTTTTCCCTTAGCTTATGTGATTGCACGATCTCCGCAAAAGGTACAAAACGTGCTTCTCTTATTAGTCATGATCCCATTTTGGACCAATTTTCTTGTCCGAACATATGCGTGGATCTTTTTGCTCAGAACCGAAGGTTTATTCAATAGTCTGTTGATGTATTTGGGAGTGCCTGATGTGCCACTCGACCTTTTGTATACCAATAGTGCCGTCTTTATTGGGTTGGTCTATGGGTATCTGCCATTCATGATCCTTCCGCTATATGTTGCCATTGAACGGATTAGTCCATCTCTTGAGGAAGCTGCGTTGGATCTTTATGCCAGCAGTTGGTCAGTGTTTTGGTATGTTATTATGCCGTTGGCCAAGCCTGGCATAATTACGGGGTGTATTTTGGTATTTATCCCGTCAGTTGGGGCCTTTATCACACCGCATTTGTTAGGAGGCGGTAAAA
>CAZGFV010000006.1:2147-4869 GCA_964524575.1 uncultured Nitrospiraceae bacterium | reverse complement strand
TTTATCCCGTCAGTTGGGGCCTTTATCACACCGCATTTGTTAGGAGGCGGTAAAAGTATGATGTTGGGCACCCTTATTCAACATGAGTTTTTGGTAGTTCGGGACTGGCCTTTTGGATCGGCCATATCTTTTCTCTTACTGTTGCTTGTTCTCCTTGTGGGCATCCCACTATTCAAAGGACAGAAGATTGTGGGTGAATCATGAATCAAAGTTATAGGTGGCTCACAGGATTAAGCGCTGGCACACTTCTTTTCTTATACGGTCCTATTGTGATCATTCTCGTTTTCTCATTTAATGTCTCGAAAATTGCTGCGGTTTGGCAGGGAGGGACGCTATTTTGGTACAAACAATTAGCTGGAAACGAATCACTATGGCTAGCGATGAGCAATTCTCTCATTGTGGGAGGAATTTCCACTTTGGTGTCTTTGGGGTTGGGAGTTAGTGCGGCCGTGGCTCTCGAACGAGGTCGAGTTCTGGGCCAGCCGCTATTAGAAGGATTTTTGTTGCTGCCCTTAGTTATTCCTGAGGTGATGTTAGGCGTTGCGCTGTTATTGTTTTTTGTGATGATTGAGTGGCCTCTTGGGTTGGGCACTGTGACGATTGGACATTGTGTTTTTAATTTACCATTAGTTGTTATGGTAATTCGCGCGAGCCTCAGTAGAATTGATCCAGTGTGGGAAGCGGCAGCCCGTGATTTAGGCGCAACACCGTGGCAGGCATTTGTCTACGTCACATTTCCCTTGCTTCGTCCTGCTATCTTGGGCGCGGGGTTAATGGCCTTTACGCTTTCGTTAGATGATTTTGTTGTGACGTTTTTCACGACTGGCCCTGGTGCGACTACGTTGCCTCTGAAGGTATTTTCGATGATACGAACAGGGATCACCCCTGAGATTAATGCGCTTTCGGCTATCCTCATCACCGTTTCTATGTTACTGATTGGCGTATCATTAGCCTGCCAACGAAAATAAAAGGTGCTATGATATCAAAATATTTCTTCAATGAAGCGGAGGTTTTCATGTGGGGTCTCTTGGTCCTCTTTTTTGGGATAGTGGTCGGATGTGATGACTCTAGAGATTATTCTCCTAAAGTGAAAGATGTAAATGATTCAGAAGTTCAAATTATGGGTGCCAAGGAACTCTACTACTTTACCTGGTCGGATTATGTTGATCAGGAGTTACTTGATGGATTTGAGGAAAAGACAGGTATCAAAGTGATGGTGGATACGTTTAGCAGTAATGAAGAACTGTTGGCAAAAGTTCAGAGTGGGGCGACTGGTTATGATGTTGTGGTGCCTTCGGACTTTATGGTGTCGATTATGGCTAGGCAGGGATTATTGGCAAAATTAAATCGATCTCGGATCCCCAATGATCAATTTATCGAGCCTTTTCTCAGGAGCCTTCCCTTTGACCTTGATCAGGAATATGCGGTTCCCTATTTTTGGGGGACAGTTGGAATTGGCTACGACTCAACCGTGATTCAAGAGCCGCCAACTAGCTGGGATATTCTATGGGATCCACGATTTAAAGGTAGGATCAGTATGCTCAACGATCAACGGGAAGTATTTGGAATGGCGCTACGATCATTAGGTCATTCATTGAATAGTCAAGACCCGCAACTTATAGAGAAAGCCAAACAAAAGTTGATTGCACAGAAACCCTTAGTAAAGGTTTATACTAGTGAACTATTTGATCATTTGTTAGTTTCCGGCGACGTGGTCTTGGCCCATGCATGGGGAGGGCCTGTTGCCCGAGCCATGCGGGAACGCCCTTCCATTCGATATGTAGTTCCACAGGAAGGTGGAACCATTTGGACAGATTGCCTTGTAGTGCTCGCGACATCACCACGACAGTCAATGGCTTTTGAATTTATTAATTATCTTATAGACACACAGGTGGCGAAAGCGACCTCCGAACGATTGTTGTTTGCATCTGCTAATCGTTTAGTAAAAGACCATTTGACGCCTGCAGTAAGAAACAATTTCGCGGTGTATCCTCCTGTAGAGGTAATTACCCGTATGGAATGGATGGTGGATGCAGGAGAGGCCATGCGGTATTATGATCGATCTTGGACGGAATTGAAGGCGCATTGATAGTAGAAGTATTCAGCTGTGTGAAGGTTTCCTTCTTCTCTTGACCAGCTTACGGTTTACCCACTAGACTAAAGAAGGCGTTTTGGTGTTTGCTTGTATGAGGAGACTTAAGATGATGAGAAAGACATATAGGCTACTTGCTATGAGTTTACTTCCAGTCTTTTTGACTGCCCCCCTGGGAGTAAGTGCGTGGCAAAATACGGTTGTTGGTTACGCTATTCCTAGCCAAACTCCACGGGACGGTCTTGATTATGAGGCTCCGCCAGAGACTAGTTTTCCAAGCCTTCCCGAAGCGACTCCCGCGCCGAATCAGTTGTCTGAGAAGGAATTAAAGCGTGCAGAGGCGTTGTTGCCTCTTTTAGCGGGGCGACAGGAACTCTATATTATGGGAGAATTCGTTCATCTTGGTAAACCAGTAGTTCCGATTTTGGTGAAGGCGCTTAAGATGTCTGGTACGCGGCTTCGATATAACGCTATTGAGACTCTTTCTATCATAAAAGGCACTGCTGCGGTTCCAAATCTATTAGATGCGGCATTGGACAGCGATGAGGTCATTCGCGTTCGTGAACGTGCGCTTCGTGTGGCTGTAAAGCTTGATCCTATTCAGTCGATCCCAGCCTTGAAAACCGTTGT
>CAZGFV010000006.1:0-2137 GCA_964524575.1 uncultured Nitrospiraceae bacterium | reverse complement strand
TCTGATGGCAGCGATACCATGCGCCGTGCGGTGGCATATTTATCGCGTTTTGTGCCTGATATACAGACCCCGCCACTTTTGATTCAATTGCTTGGTGACAAAGAACGATATGTGTCTGCCACGGCATTGGATTCCTTTTGGCAATTGACTCGGTTTGGTGGAGAACCTCATGATTGGCAAGGGTCAACCCAAGAACAACGAAAAAAATGGGCACTCGAGTGGAAGGAATGGTGGGAGACCACCTTAAAGAATCGACCGACTCCGTCTAAGCAGCCATCAGAAAAACCCGTTTCTTAAAATCATCAGAATACGATCTTTATTCTGAAAATGAGAAAAGTTGAGTGATGGTTTTGTATTCTCGTAAACTGCACTCATAAAGGAGATAGTTATGGCAGTTTTACCCATTGCCAAGGTTGGAAACCCCGTCTTGCGAAAAGTCGCGAGTCCTGTTCTGAAAAATGTCATTATGACTCCGGCATTTCAAAAGTTAATTGATGATATGTTTGAGACCATGGGTGAAAATGACGGCATTGGATTGGCTGCTCCACAAGTTTCGAGGTCAGAGCAACTTGTGGTGATGGGTTGTGAGGGAGAGGCTGGTTTTCCTGAAACCGTACTGATTAATCCAAAAATTGTCTTCTATGGTCCGGAACAGATCGAAATGTGGGAAGGGTGCTTAAGTGTTGATGGCTTAAGGGGAAAAGTGACTAGGCCCTCGACAATTCGTGTCGAGGCTTTGGATCGGAATGGCAAGCCCCTCGATTTTGAAGTCAGTGGTCTGTATGGCGTGTGCATTCAGCATGAAATGGATCATTTAATTGGCAAGGTGTTTTTAGACCGAATGACCGACCTTTCAACTCTGACGCAACTTCAAGAGTTTGATGCCTACTGGAAGGAAGAATCTGCTACGGTAATATAGTAGAATGCTGGAATTAGTTCCTAGTGGCTTGCTTTGATTCTGTATGAGGTCTCACTAAGAATTGGAAATTTAGTAAGGTCTCGCAGGGCGGTTTTTTGTATGTCCTGTTATCTAACGCAGATTCCCTGCCTGATCAGGAATATCCCCAAGACAACTTCTGGTTGAGAAAAGGCGATATAAGTTGTATCAGAGGCGTTCATAAGACTGGTATAAGTCACTAAAGGCTAGAGTTTTTTATCTCTCTTTTTGTTATATCGACTGGCTAAATTTTTGTGAATTCTCTCATTCGAGTTCTTGGGTATCTTCGTCCGCATCGTGGTCTCGTCTTGACCACCTTGATGTTTGCCACATTCACCACTATCTTTGATCTTCTTCCTCCCTGGCTTATCAAGGTAATTATTGATGATGTCATTCAAGCTCAAAGAGCAGACTTGCTCCCCTGGGTGTTGGGAGGGTTGGTCTTGGCCTATGGACTAAAAAATACTCTTAACTCTCTTCGTATACGGTTTAATAACATTCTCGAGCAACGGGTAATATTTCATCTTCGCCAACAGGTGTTTCATGCTCTTCAACGGTTGTCAATTAGCTTTTATGAGAACCGATCAACTGGGGAAATTATGTCTCGGGTGATGAGCGATACGGAACATGTTGAGCGAATTTTTATTGATGGGCTGGAAGGGATGTTAACGGCGTTCCTTACCCTCGTGGGCATTACAATTCTTCTCTTTGCATTGAATTGGAAGCTAGCATTGCTGGCTTTGATTCCAATCCCAATTTTGATTACGTCTACTGTTATATTTTCTAAAAAGGTACATGGGTACTATCATGAGATCAGAAAAAAATCCGCTGATTTAAGTGCCTACCTCCAAGATGCCTTGTCTGGAATTCGTGAAACCATGGGTTTTAATCGTCACGAATATGAGTGTGCCAGATTTGATCAGAAAAGTCAGGCTGTAAACGTAAGCACGCTAAAAGCTATGCTTCTATGGTCGGTGTATTCACCGGGAATGATTTTCGTTGGAACATTGGGAACGGTTCTTATCCTGTGGGTGAGTCCGAGCCAGGTTGCATCTGGACATTTGTCTATAGGTGAATTGTTTATGTTTGTGTCGTACTTGGCTCTGTTTTATGTTCCGGTGAATCAAATACATTCAGTAAACCATATGTTACAGCATGCTTTGGCTGCCAGCGAGCGAATTTTTGATATTCTAGATACTG
>CAZGFV010000005.1:0-27619 GCA_964524575.1 uncultured Nitrospiraceae bacterium | reverse complement strand
GTCGTTAGCTCAGCTGGTAGAGCAGCTGACTCTTAATCAGCGGGTCGCAGGTTCGATCCCTGTACGACCCACCATTTTTTTGTTAAATCTCTAAATTCAGATCACAATGTCAGGATTCTCAATATATTTGGAACTCTGGGACTTCCTCAGGGTTCGCAAGAAGTGGTGGTTGGCCCCAATCATTATTTTTCTTGTATTACTTGGCAGTCTTTTAGTACTGACAGAGGGGTCTGTAGTTGCACCTTTCATTTATACTCTGTTTTAACCATCAGCAGTAACAAGTAAAACCCCTTCAGGTAGATCTTAGCCTGGAGGGGTCTTTTTCTTTCTCTACCCTCTCAAAGATTCGTATTTGCCGGGTGTACTAGTGGGTAAAGAGTGGTAATGGTTGTAAATTGGTTTTTTCTAGCGTGAATTCCGCGAAATTTCAACGGAGGTGGTTGTGTCCAGTGGCGTTTTTGTGCTCTTGAATTTCTAAAAATATCGGCTTCCTCGACAAATAGACTAAGGTGAAGATCGGGGCTCTAAGATTCGAAATCTTACTTCATCGGCAAACTAAATTATCGGTAAAAAGAGATGCATGATTTTAAAATTCATCAAATGTACAGCTATTTTTAAGTATGTAATAGCCATGGTGTCATGTTTATTCTGTACAGTCGCCGTACTTCTAGCATTTCTTGTTCGGCTTTAGAGCCTTTATTGAAGTAGTGAGTTGACCATGCCTCGACAATAAACCTATCTTTCAAGTAGTTGTTTGATGAAACTAAAATTAAACGTCTTTACGTTTCCAAAGAACCTGCTTGCTTAATTTACATGAAGAACTATTTTTTGTCACCGTATCTTGTCGCGCTTTTAATGCTGGCTATCTTGTTGCTTACGTTTAGCTATGCAGAGGAAACTGAAGGAGAGTCTTGGCTACCCTTAGCCATGGAAGTGTTTTTGAAAAAACCCAAAGCCCGTCAATACGAAATTCACATTCATTTGACGAATATCAGTAATAGTCCGGTGAGGGTGAATGTCCATGAATTACCGTGGATTCCTCCGAATGATTCGAAATGGTTACATGCATTTCGCATGGACGTCCAGCATTCTCAAATTAAGCAACAAAGTATTCTGGGAAAATTCGGATCACGAAGTATTCGGTTACTTCCGGGAGAGTCCGTTGAAGATAAACTAGTACTCAATCATAGGGTAGCCGCATTGTTGGAGGAAATTGAAGAGTATGGGGTTGAACTTCAATGGGATTGTCCACTTCCTTTTTTGAAATTTGCGTGCAAAGAAGGCGCAAAGCAAACGCTTTCGATTCCCAAAGGCGACCTAGGAAAGCCGGATGTCTATATCATTGAGCAAAGCATTTGCGATCAATTGGAGAAAACCATCGGCCTAGTCAGTGTCCCTCAAGGTCATGCGGTGCTTTTTCTGTTAACTGCTGAGGAGACCATCATTGATCTTAACCAAGTGCAATCTCTTTTATATTCAGTCGATGAATATGTTCGCCAATGTCGTCCCATGTGGACCAACAGTTGGGCAGTAAGTTTTTTTACCGAAAAGCGGTTCACAGGTTTTCTAACCGATGAGGCCGGCCAGCAACTGTTTGAAGAAGGCCTCTGGCAACAAGCCAATATTGCTCAATATTCCAGCCAAATCCGGACCTTATTCCGATTTCCTTGGATCAAGAAAAAGGCCGATTCTGTCTACCTTTCCGTGTGGCGCTAAACGGGCTTTCAGGCTCTTCTTCTGGTTTTGACTTCTTGGGGGGGAGTGCGTACAACAAGGCGAAAAATTTCCAATCATTCAAGGGGAGAGTGGTATGGAATGTCCGTGTCAAAGTGGGAAGACATACAGTAAATGCTGCCAGCCTCTGATCAAAGGAAAGAGACAAGCTGAGACTGCGGAGCAGCTCATGCGGGCGAGGTATACGGCGTATACTCAAATCGAGATGGACTTTATTGAGAAGACTCATGACCCTAAAACCAGCAAAGATATTGACATGCAAGGGAGTCAAGAATGGGCTGAATCCACAAATTGGCAGGGGCTAGAAATCATTGAAACGAAACAAGGCGGTGTGGATGATGAAGTGGGCACAGTTGAATTCAAAGCCGCATTTTTGACAGAAGATGGTTTTCAAACACATCATGAACTGAGCTATTTCCGGAAACAGGACGAAGTGTGGTATTACTCAGATAGTACCAGTCCCAGCCGAACCCTTGTTCGGGAATCTCCCAAGGTGGGGCGGAATGAGCCCTGCCCGTGCGGAAGTGGGAAAAAATATAAAAAATGTTGCGGCGCATGCTAAGAGTTAGATTGCACGATCAGGTTTTTCTTCCGAGCTGGTTGATAGGCTATTAACCCTTCTTTACTTTCTTGAAATATTGGTCAAAATTTTCTCCTCAGCATTCAAAATATCTTTAAGACATCAGATTTTCGTGTTTTCCGTTTCAAAAATTGGCAAATTATTTGCGAGGGTCTTTATCTGCGATTGATCCAATTTGCGGGATTTCGTATCTTGGAATAAAGGGTTCCCTTTCAGTATGCTCGATATTGTCCTCTATCAACCAGAAATCCCTCAGAATGCTGGAAATATTATTCGCTTGTGTGCGAATACAGGTTTCCCCCTCCATTGTATTCGTCCTTTGGGATTCAAAATTGATGACAAAAAAGCTCGCCGAGCAGGATTGGATTATCATGAATTGGCCAATATGACAATCCATGCTAGCTTGCAAACCTATCTGGAGACTAGAAACCCGACGAGAATTTTTGGAATTACGACCAAAGGGACTCGGTTTTACCACGAAGTTTCATTTGTGCAGGGAGATGCTCTGTTTTTTGGTCCAGAAACCCGAGGCCTTCCTTCTACATTTTTAGACAAACTCCCTCTGACACATTGTTTGCGTATTCCTATGAAACCCAACAGTCGCAGCCTCAATTTAAGCAATGCTGTGGCGGTCATGGTCTATCAGGCCTGGCAGCAGTTTCAATTTTCCGAAGCTTCCTAAGAATCTGATGACAGTCTGTTCCTCAAACACTCAACAAGTTGGATGTGATGAAGAGAAAATATCACCGAAAACCCTGAGACAGCGTTTGATGACGCGATCGATTATCTACCAACCAATTTTTTGAACAATTTCAGGTCTGGCTGGTATCGTGCCTGTTGCAAAAGGTGTCTGATAATGTGAAATTTTGCTGATGGCCGCAGGCAACCCTATGAACTTCTGGGTTTTTACCTCGAATATTTTATTTTTCCATTTTCTATAGTCTCTTTGACCTACAAAAACCCATTAGTAGTTCTCTTGGCAAGGGATTTTTTGCTTAGTCTTGATAAATTGATCAAAGTATTTGCCTAGTTACTTTCTTGCGGGGTAGAGTTCAACGGGTGAGTTCGAATGACAATCATTGCTTAAGGTCAAATTCGTTCGTTTCTCAAACCTTTTTAAATCGATTAGGCAGTGTTATTTGAAAATTACAGAGGCACAAATGAATGTCCCTGAATAATAGAAAGGATTTTTTATGAGTGACGAGCAAGCACAGCAGCCAATGCCTGGGCAGAAATCTGCTGAAGATAAGCTACTTCCTGGTGTAAAGCATGTCGTGGCTGTGAGCAGTGGGAAGGGCGGTGTCGGGAAGTCGACGGTGTCAGCGAATTTGGCTGTGTCATTGGCGAAGTCTGGAGCTAAGATTGGGTTGATGGATGCGGATATTTACGGTCCTAATATTCCCATGATGATGGGTGTATCAGAGGCAGGAGGCTAAGAAGGTGAAAAAATTCTTCCAGCGGAGTCTCATGGTGTAAAGGTAATATCCATGGGGTTTTTTGTGCCGTATGAAACTGCGGTAGTATGGCGGGGACCCATGGTACACACGGCCATTCAACAATTTTTTCAGGATGTGTTGTGGGGCGAGTTGGATTACTTGCTGATCGATCTGCCACCAGGAACCGGCGATGCGCAACTGAGTATTTCTCAGATTGTTCCTATGGCCGGAGCTGTGACGGTGACGACCCCTCAGGATGTCGCGCTTTATGATGTTAACAAAGGAATCAGAATGTTCCAGAAAGTGAATGTTCCGTTGTTAGGGATCATCGAAAACATGAGTTTTTTTGTGTGCGGTCTTTGTGGTGCGCGGACGGAGATTTTTTCTTTTGCAGGCGGCGAACAGGCGGCGAAAAAATTTGAGATTCCATTTTTGGGGCGGATTCCTTTGGATCCTGCTATCCGGGAGAGCGGTGATGCTGGGACGCCGATTGTGGTGGCCAACCCTGATTCACCACAGTCCAAGGCTTTTGGTGAGATTGCCTTAGCGTTCCGTTCGCAGGTTGAGAATGAGGAGAGCGGGAAGCCCGGTTCTTCTGTGAGTGACATGTTGAAGAAGTTGAAGGAGCCAATGGGTTTGAATTAAAAAAGTTTTTTCATTTATAAGAAAAAAGATGGATTCCTGATTAAGGAAGTTAGGGATGACGTCTATAGAGCTATTGTCCATAGCTCTATGGGTTTTTATATGTAATGCCTAAAGGAGGAGCAGATGCCGGAACGAGTAAAGATAGCCGATACAGATAAGTTATCTCCTGGCACCGGAATGGTTGCGGAGGTTAATGGAAAGAATTTGGCTGTGTTTAATGTCGAGGGGATATTTTATGTGATTGATAACACCTGTGTGCATAGGGGTGGTCCCTTAGGTGAAGGCGATCTTGATGGTGAGGTGGTGACTTGTCCGTGGCATAACTGGGAGTACAATGTAAAGACCGGTGTGTCTGTTAATAATCCCTCGGCTTGTGTTGCTTCGTATCCTGTCATAATTGAGGGAAATGAGGTAAAGATCGATATTTAATAAAATAGGGTTCAGTCTTTGAATTTAGCTTCTTGTTTTTTAGTGATGATTGATATTTAAAACTTCACGATTCCTGGTCACTTGGTAGGGGCCTTCTCTAACTTCGAGTATCCGACAAGGGTTTGGCGATTATGCCCTCAGAACCAAAAGGTGGGGAAGTTTGGGAGCATGGCATCGTCGTGCGTGCAGTTCCTATCATGTGGGACGGCTGGTTGAAAGATTAACTCTGTAAGTCTCGAATATGGTTCGACATAATTCTTGGCATTGCCTATAATGAAATCGAAACTTTTGTCTGAAACCCATGGACGAATCGTTTTGCTCTCATGCGCCTCAAACGCTGGCTTCTTCTTGCCCCACTTCTATTAACGATTTTTCTACTGCAATCATACTTTTGGGTTCCCACCTACGAAAAACAGGCAACGGGTAATCCGAAGCGCCTGGTGACATATGTCGAAGGTTCTTCAGGTGATGCTAAAATCCTCAATCCAATTTTAAATGCCGACACCGCGAGTTCGAGTATCGCCGGCCATGTGTTTGAAGGTCTGTTGGACATGGATGAAGACCTGAATCTTCGAGGACGATTGGCCAGGGATTGGAAGATCTCAGAGAAAGTCTACTTATTTGTTAGTTCTTCAAATCGATTTCCCGATGGCACAGAAGTCACGGGCATGGGTTTAGTCAAACGAATTCGAGCCGCGCTTCAGCAAGATTCGTTTTCGTCATTCTCTGAAAATGTCATAGACGTTGAAATTTTGCCCCCAACAAATCTGACACAAAAGATTCCCGTTTGGGAGAGTGGGGAAGATGACAAACCCAAGCGTGGCCAAGTCAAGATTTCCTTTGATGCTCCCGAACGTGTTGTTTTTTTGTTGCATCAGGTGGACCAAGACTTTTTTAAACGCCTCTTACCAATTGTGGGTGATCGTTATTTTGAGAACTTTCCTTATGAACAGTTTGTCCACTTACCCGAAGGAATAAAACCCACGATCAAAAATCAGGTCTTCGTTCAGATTGCGGGACTCTTTCCTGTAGCTGAGCATAATCCAATCATCGATTTTCATCTCCGAAAAGGCGTGCGGTTCCATGATGGGCATGAGTTTGATTCAGGTGATGTGAAGTTCACCTATGAGTCCATCATGAATCCCAAGAATCTTTCACCTCGTACGTCGGATTTTGAACCTATAAAGAACATAGAAGTTATTGACTCTCACACAGTGAGAGTTGTGTATAAACGACTCTTTTCACCGGCGATTAATGCTTGGACTATGGGGATTCTTCCCGAGCATTTACTGAATGCCGAAGCCATGAAAAAGGAAATGGAAGCCAGGGGTCTTTCAGCGGCAGCACGTGAGGCTTTTGGTATGCGGGATAGTCAATTCAATCGATTACCTGTCGGGAGCGGAAGATTTCGATTTGTTGAATGGCAAAGTGATGAGTTTATCCATCTTGTTCGGAATGAGGATTATTGGGAAGGTCCTCCGGAATATCACGATTACTACATGCGGATTGTTCCAGATTTGTTGACCCAGGAAATGGAATTCCGGTCTGGGGCAATTGATTACTATGGTGCACAGCCTCATCAGGTTTCTCGGTACAAAAAAGACTCCCAGTATCAATCCTTCTCGAGTCTCGGGTTTGGCTATACATATATTGGTTATAATAACCGCCGTTCCTTGTTTGCAGATCCCGAGGTACGAAAAGCATTAGGCATGGCTGTAAATGTTGGCGACTTTTTGAAATATTTATTGTACGGGGAGGGTGAGCGGATCACGGGGCCATACCCCAAAAACACGCAATGGTATGATCACTCTGTTGAACCGCTTCCCTATGATCCAGACGGTGCGAAAAGAATACTCGAAACTAAAGGTTGGCAATTGAATGCGGAGGGTTGGTTAGAGAAAGATGGAAAAATTTTTGAGTTCAATCTCATCACGAATAGCGGCAACCCTATTCGAAAAAATGTCATGACTATCGCTCAAAATGCATGGAAAAAAATTGGGGTAAAGTGTAATACCCAATATTTTGAATGGGCGGTGTTTCTGAAGGATTTTGTGAATACCGGGGACTTTGACGCAGTGGTTTTGGGTTGGAGTATGGGCATTGATCCTGATTTATTCCAACTATGGCATTCTAGTCAGGCTGGCCCTCAGCAATTGAACTTCGTCGGGTATAAAAATCCCGTTGCGGATGATCTTATTGTCCGCATTCGGCAGGAATACAATGTCGAGGTTCAACGCGACCTCACCCATCAGTTGCATCGTTTGATTGCAGAGGAACAACCGTATACGTTTCTTTATGCTCCGTTGGGAACCAGAGTTTTGGATAAGAAAATAGTTCTCGTAAGTAGGAAAGACGATGGAACAGAAGAATATGAAAAAATCTATCCCATGAAAAGCGGAGATATTACGTTTCATTTCCATCAATGGCGGAAGCTTGAATTCACTCCCAAATTCTAATATGAAACGAAATCTCCTGCTAGGTTCATTATAGAATGCAAGCCTTTATCATTCGTAATATCCTTCAACGACTGCTTTTAGTTTTTATTGTCTCAATCCTTGCCCATTCCGTGATTCACCTTGCTCCCGGGGAACCCAGTGAGGTCGATCCGACAAATCCTAGGATGAAACCCGAAGATATTGCCAAAATTCGAGAGGCTTTTCATTTGGACGACCCCTTATATGTTCAGTATGCCTATTGGATGCGGGACTTATTGACCGGCGAACTGAAGTCATTTAAAGACAGTCAACCAGTTTTGGGAAAAATTTGGCGACGTTTTCTTAATTCTCTTCCCCTGTTCATTTGTGCCACGTTGCTGGTATGGACGTTAGCGTTTCCCGCGGGAATTCAGGCAGCGGTTCATCGTGGAGCCGTCTATGACCGTTTAACAACTTTCGCTGCGTATACACTTATTTCGGTTCCTGGATTCTTTTTATCTTATATCGTAATCCTCTGGGTGGTCGATGTGCTTGGAGTACCAGCCATTGGTTTGAAAACCTTTGGTATGGAGCATGCCAAGCCACTTTTTCAATCCATGGATCGAGTTTGGCATTTGGTGATTCCTTCGCTAATGTCCGCGCTCGGTGGGATGGCTATTCTTTCTCGATATGTTCGGTCGCAAATGCTCGAAGTCATTGGGCAGGATTATGTGCGTACGGCTCGGGCTAAAGGTGCTGAAGAGGATACAGTGATTTACCGGCATGCCTTACGAAATGCTCTATTACCTTTTGTGACGATGTTCGGATTTTTGCTTCCAGGGCTAATTGGAGGTTCTGTGATTTTTGAACAAATCTTCGCCTGGCCTGGCTTGGGACGGCTAGGATACGAAGCTATTTTAGCTAGAGATTTTCCGGTAATTTTGACACTAAACTTTATTGTAGCGGTCCTAACGCTGGTGGGAACCTTACTTTCAGACATTCTCTATGCAGTCGTGGATCCGAGAATCAGAACCGGGTTTCAAGGAGATGCCTAGTTCCGATAAGCTTTATTTGTTTCAATGGGGAGCACAAATAGCGTAGTCAGTTCTATGAATGCTCGAGGTGAAGAATTGCCTGAATCCGAAACTCCATGGCAGGAGTTCCTGCGGTTATTTAAAAAAGATCGCCTGGCTGTGATGGGAGCCTATGTGTTGGGATTGCTTTTGATTACCGCATTCTTGGGTAAGGCGCTAACGGAGTGGGTGGTCGTGTTTGATCCGGAGATTGTTCGGCTTCCCGAAAAATTCTTACCTCCTTTATCGGTTTCTTTGGCCGAAAAGGTTCCGGTTCAAGATCAACCGATTGGTGCTATCTACATCTTGGGTACGGATGAATTAGGACGAGATGTATTCGCAAGAATGCTCCAAGGGTCATTCGTGTCATTGACCATTGGTTTTATTGCAGTTGGAATTTCCTTGGTAATCGGTATTACCCTTGGAGGGCTATCGGGTTTTTATGGAAATATGAAATTGGGTATGATTACGGTTGACACACTAATCATGCGCTTCACTGATGTCATGTTATGTTTCCCGACTTTTTTCTTAATTCTTACGGTCGTGGCGCTTTTACCCCCGAGTATCTATAACATCATGATTGTAATTGGTTTAACAAGTTGGATGGGCACTGCACGATTTGTCCGAGCAGAATTTTTGTCATTGCGAAAACAAGATTTTGTCGTTGCAGCTACTTCAATAGGAGCCCAAGAAAAACGTGTGATTTTTCTTCATATGGTTCCAAACGCTATTGCCCCTGTACTAGTTTCAGCCACCATTGGGGTGGCCACGGCGATTCTCACGGAGTCTGGTTTGAGTTTTCTAGGCTTTGGGGTGCAGCCACCTTACGCAACCTGGGGAAATATCTTAGCTGACGGAAAAGGGTTTATCTTTGATGCTCCGTGGCTCTTTTTTATTCCTGGCATTGCCATATTAATTGTTGTTTTGGCATTCAATCTTGTTGGTGAAGGGCTTAGAGAAGCGCTGAATCCAAAACTACGGAGACGATAACACTTGAGTTTATCGAGAAATCATCTTCTTGAAGTATTTAACCTTTCTACGTCCTTCTTCTCAGAAAAAGGTGAAATCCGGGCTGTGGAGGATATCAGCTTTTCTATTCAACCTGGTCAAACCGTAGCGTTGGTTGGAGAGTCAGGTTGTGGGAAATCCGTCACAGCCCTATCCATTATGCAGTTACTGGATTATCCAGGAAGGGTTGTCAGTGGGAGGATTGTATTTAAAGGTCGAGACTTGCTGACCCTAGCCAATAGCGAAATACGACAAGTACGTGGCAACCAAATTAGCATGGTGTTTCAGGAGCCTATGACGTCGTTGAATCCTATTTTCACAATCGGAGATCAAATTGGGGAAGTCTTAGAAATCCATACGACCTTGTCCAAAGAAGAAGTCCGGAAAGAAACAATTCGCTTACTGGAGAAAGTACATATTTCCTCTCCAGAAAGAAGAATCGATCAATACCCGCATGAAATGTCAGGTGGCATGAAGCAACGCGTGATGATTGCCATGGCGTTGGCCTGCAAACCTGATCTTCTTATTGCCGATGAACCAACCACTGCGTTGGATGTGACAATCCAGGCGCAAATCTTGGAGTTGTTAAAAGAATTGCAGCAAGAAATGGGGATGGCGATTTTACTGATCACGCATAATTTGGGTGTTGTGGCTCATTTTGCCCAAGATGTTCTAGTGATGTATGCAAGCCGAATTGTGGAACGAGCGAGTGTACCCCAGTTGTTTTCTAATCCCTCCCATCCCTATACCAATGCGTTGTTGCGTTCGTTGCCAAGGCCTGGGGCGCGAGAGGAAAGGCTTGAATCTATCTCAGGAATGGTTCCTTCTCCTCTGTTCTATCCTAAAGGCTGTCACTTTTCGACACGATGTCCAAAGATTTTGCCGTGTTGCGCGGATGAGGAGCCACCGCTGATTGAAATTGAATCAGGGCATGAAGTTGTGTGCTGGTTGTATCAATCCGAGATGGTTGGGGAGATAACATAATGGATTCTGCGGCTTTCAACAGCCAACCTCTTCTTGAGGTCAATCAACTCAAAAAATATTTTCCTGTACGGAGTGGGTTGTTCTCCAAGGCATCTGCATGGGTCAAAGCGGTGGATGATGTTACCTTTGACATCCATCCAGGGGAAACTTTTGGGCTGGTCGGCGAGTCTGGGTGTGGCAAAACCACGGTGGGGCGGACTGTTCTTCGGTTGATGGAGCCTTCGGGAGGAGAAGCCATCTTTGAAGGAGACAATATCTTCGACATGGATTCGAAAACCCTACGAGCCACACGTCGTCGTATGCAGATAGTGTTTCAAGATCCTTATAGTTCGCTGAATCCTCGAATGACGGTAGGCTCAATTGTAGGCGAGCCACTTTTAGTTCATAAATTGGCCAAAGGACAAGAACTGACAGACCGTGTGCATCAATTGTTAAGTCGTGTGGGGTTAGGATCTGATCATTTCCCACGATATCCGCATGAATTTTCCGGGGGGCAGCGTCAGCGGATCGGCATTGCTCGGGCTTTGGCCTTGAATCCAAAGTTCATTGTATGCGATGAAGCGGTTTCAGCTTTGGATGTGTCCATACAAGCGCAAATCGTTAATCTGTTGAACGATCTTCAGGAGGAATACCATCTTTCCTATTTATTCATCACCCATGATTTGAATGTTGTGCAGTATATTGCCAAGCGTATTGCCGTAATGTATCTGGGAAAGTTCGCGGAGGTTGCACCAGCCGAGACCTTATTTTTAAATCCTAAGCACCCCTATACCCAAGCTCTACTTTCGGCTAATCCTCAACCTGATCCAAACGTAAAACATGAACGAATTCTGTTGCCCGGCGACGTTCCTACACCACTGAATCCGCCATCCGGCTGCCGGTTCCACACGCGCTGCTCCCAAGTGATGGATCATTGCAAAACCACGGAACCTCCCCTCGTCAAAATTGGTAAGTTTGAAGATCAGCACAAAGTCTGGTGTCACCTGTATTCGTGAAATGTTACAGTAGGCATTAATTACATATGGTTCACCTTGACCGGCGATCTTCCCTTCCTTGCGGGTCTGAATAAGTGATTCGTATAATCAAAAATGAACGAAAGAGGTATCAGCCTCAACATTCAAGTCTTCAAGAAAAATCAGGAGTTTCCATGACCGAGCAAGTCAAAGATCCCAAAACATATCCCGCGCTTCGCAATATTCAATACTCGCCCATGAAGGAAGGTGAAGAACAATACATTGTTCTGTGGGATCCATCTGGCTTGAGTTCGGAAAAACTTATCATTCCCCTCAATTTTTTTTATCTCTTTCAATTCTTAGATGGCAAACATTCACTCGAACAGGTAGGTGTTGAATACCTAAAAAAGTATGGCGAGTTTTTAATGCCGGATAAGCTGGACAAGCTTATTACTGATCTGGATCAAAAACTGTTTCTTGAAGGGGATCGGTACGAAAAGGCTAAGGCTGAAGCGCTCAAGGCCTATCGCGAGGTGCCGACACGCAAGCCAGAGTTTGCTGGAAAAAGCTACGAAGAAGACCCTGAAAAACTACGCGAACAAATTGCCGGTTTCTTTACATCTAAGGAAGGCCCAAAATCCGGTCCATCCGAAAATGCTGGGAAATCCATCAAGGGATTAATCGTTCCAAATTACGAACCAAAAGATGCTGGGCCACTTTATGCCTGGGCGTATAAAGAGTTAAAAGAATCTAAGTCTCCTGATGTGTTTGTCGTCATTGGCATTGGCCATGCTGGCTTGGATGAACCGGTAGTATTCACGAACAAGGATTTTGAAACTCCATTAGGCGTGGTACCGGTCAATCGGCCGATTATGGACTACCTGAAAGCCAAGGGCGGAGAAGAATTATTTTCAGAAGAAATTCGACATCAAAAAGAGCATAGCATCGAATTTCAATTGCCCTTTCTTCAGGAGACTGTGGGCAAAGAAAGATCCATCTCGATTATTCCGCTGTTATCTTCCTTCCCCCCGATCAGTTTCATTGATCCCGAATTCAAAGACTTCGCTAACCAAATTGAACAGTTCGTGGCACTCTTAAAAGAAGCCATCGCTGCTTCAAGACAAAAAGTTTGTGTCGTCGCCAGTGCCAACCTTGCGCAGATTGGGCTGCGGTATGGTGTCAATACCGCATCCACGTTCTTTTCCTTCCATCGGTGCAGGCAATCCGACCTCGAAATGCTCAAGCAAGTCGAAGAAGTCAATGCTCAGGGTTTTGCACAATTCCTTATCACTGAACAAGACAAACGTCACGTTCTAGGTTTCTCCGCGATCTATCTGTTACTGAAATTAATCGAAGCCGAAAAAGGAGAAGTTCTCCGCTACGACAGAGAAATCGTCGACCAATTTAACTCTACCATTACCTATGCCAGCGTCGCATTTTTCTAGAGAGCTTATTCCCATCAAGCTGCATGGTCTCAAGGTAATGTAGGTGGTGCTGCCCCGACAAAATTTAAGGGATGAAAACCCCTATTCCACTACTTCTTTGATTTTCATAGCCACTGGATTAAGCGGGTTATCGGCTTCGTCGCGGGGCATAGCGACGATTTTATCCACCACATCCATTCCATTCATCACTTTACCGAAGGCGGTGTAGGTTCGGTCGAGGCTGGCGGCATCTTCCACGCAAATGAAGAACTGAGAACCGTTGTCGGTCACATCGCGTGTGCGGTCTTCGTTTCGCGGCATTTTGGCCATAGAAACTGTGCCTCGGCGGTGGGGTTGGTCACTCGGTTCGGGGGTGAGGCTGAAGCCTGGACCACCTTTCCCGTGTATTGAGCGGTCTGGGTCTTTGCTGAGTGGGTCTCCGCCTTGAATGATGAATCCTGGAACGATGCGGTGAAACGTGGTGTCATTGTAGAACCCGATTTTAGCAAGGTTGAGAAAGTTGTCCACGTGGCGAGAGGCCACGTCGGTGAAAAACCGAATAGTGATGTCACCAAATTTCGTCGAGATTACTACTTTGGGGTTTTTCCTCTTGAACGTAAGTGGTGCACTCATGGTTTGGAATGTAGCAATTGAGACCTGAGGGCATCAACTACCAGGGGAGTATGTGGGATGGGACCCCCTAAGCTACTTTTTGGATACGTCTAAGACAAAGAAAAACTTGATTCTTGCTAAAAATGTTGGAGTTGAAGCCCCGCAGTGTTTTTTAAATTCTTGCAGCAAATAGTAAGAAATTAGGGAGAGTAATGATTTGAGAATCTCCTATCCCTCTTTTCCAAAAGAGGTATAACAAAATTCAACTTTTTTATTTCAGGCCATCCCCTGGCCGGATTTTTAACCACGCCAACGCCCCGCAGAAGGCTAAGGCAGCGGCGACGCCTAGAGCGACGTACCAGCCAAATTGGTTGGCGATCCAGGGGGTTAGGGTGGGGGAGATTGTGCCACCCAGGTTGGCACCGGTGTTCATGAGTCCTGAAAGTGTCCCAGCATGGGCCTTGGATAAATCAACAGGTGTACTCCAAAATGCGCCGATGGTGAAGTACAACCAACCCGCGCCGACTGAAAGCAAGGTAATGGCGATGAACGGTGCTTCGATAACTGCCCCGAGAATGATCGAAACTGCGGCGAGAACCATGCCACTAAGTCCCACCCAACGGCGTCCTTGGTTCAGCCCGAACTTCTGAGATAAGTGGTCGGTTACCCATCCGCCCAGTGGACAAAAGATGGCTATGGCAATAAAGGGGGTTGAAGCAAACAACGCGCCGCGTAATATGCTGAACCCGCGTTCATCGACGAGATACAGATAAAACCATGACATGTATACGTACGCGACATACCCAAAACACGTGTAGCTTAACACCAACCACCAGATGCTTGAGGTTTGCGCAATGGACTTCCAGGGAACAGCTGCTGTGGTTTGTGTGCGGTGATGGCAAGTTTCCTCTCCGCGAATCAGCGCGGCTTCTTGGGCGTTGACTCCAGGATGATCCTCTGGGCGGTCCGTAGCAAATCCATACCAAATCAAGGCAATGACTACCCCGATGCCCCCTGCCAGATAAAAGGCCGTTTGCCAGCCATAGTTCACCATGATCCAGGCGGTAATGGGAGGAGTGAGAGCAGACCCAATTCCGATGCCGCTTATGGTCACGGCAATGCCTAGGCCCCGTTCATGTGGGCTGCACCAATTGGCAACCGTTCGATTAAAATTCGGTAATGCTGCTGCCTCGCCTACGCCAATGAGAAACCTGACGACTATCAGTGATCCCCAAATTCCCAGCAGGGTTGAGAGAAATAGCGCGGGAACTAGGGCCGTGAGGGCTGTGAAGATTGACCACCAGATGATGGCCAAGGTGAGAGTTTTTCGGACTCCCCATCGATCACCTAGCCAACCACCTGGAATCTGAAAGAGGCTATACCCAAGAATAAAGGCGGAAAAAATTTGACCCATTTCCACATTGGTCAAGCCCAACGCTGGCATCATGTGCCGCGCGGTGATGGAAATATTCACTCGGTCAATATACGTAACAATGCTGATTAAAAAAAGAAGGGCTAAGATGTTCCAGCGTTTTGTGGTTGGTTTAGGGAAAAGGGAGTTCGGGGGAAGCATGGCGTGTTGTCCAACTTTAAAGAGGTTTTATGAGAATTACCAGATTGCGTCTAGAATTCAAACGAAAAAATATTCCCTGTTGCAACTTGATCCCAGTCCATGATAGATGGAGGCCACTTGCCAGCCGGATTCTAGGTGATTCTTCTTAATGCTAAATCAACTGAGGAGGGAGAGTGATGGCAGCGACAGCGAAGAAGAAACCAAGGGCAAAGGCTAAAAAGACTTTGAAGTCCGCCTCCAAGACCAAAGCGAAGAAATTAGTGAAGTCGGTTTCCAAATCAAAGAACCCAAAGGCTAAGCCAGCAAAATCCAAAGCCTTTGCTTCCAAGGCCAAATCCAAGAGTCGGAAAAAAGTGGTTAAGGCTGGTTACATGAAAAAGTCCAAGGCTAAAGCTAAAGAGTTCAAAAAGTCCGTAGCTTCGAAAAAAAAGCCTTCGGCTAAGAAGAAGGTGGCCTCCAAAGTCAGTCGCGCGAAAAAATCCACTAAAGTGAAATCGTCTGTTAAGCCGAAAAAGTCTGCTAAGGGACGCGCTGTCCTATCCAACAGAATTAAGACCAAGAAAGTGTCCAAGAATCGTCCTTCTGCTAAATCCAAGGCCACTAAACGTAAAGGAAAAACCACAAAGGGGAGTTCAGGAAAAGCAAGAGTTGCCAGCAAGGTTTTTGGGAAGAAACCCGCGATGGCTAAAAAGGTACCCGTAGCAAAAAAAGCTTCCACAGTGGTGAAGCCTGCCAAGAAAAAAGTGTCTCAAATCGAAATCAAAGAACTTAGGAAGTTAGATGCTGTGACACCAGCCTCTCTTGTGACTCCTGCTCCACTCGAAGAGGATTTTGGTCGGGGAGAAGAGGATTTAGCCGGTAATTTTTCTGCTGATACTGATGATTTAACGGGTGAGTTAGGTGATGAATTTGGTGAAGATGATGAACTGCCTGGCTTGACAGATGATCTCGAAGATGATTTGACTGAGGACTTATCCGATGAGTTGGGAACTGAAAAATATTTCCGTGATACGGATGCTGGGTTGGATGATGATGACGGTATCCCGCGCGGATGGTAGAAAAACAAACAAACGTATTTTGTCTTTCGCATCTCATGGAGAGCCGAATGCGAGATTTGAAATACTAGTTGCAGCATTGTGGTTAGGGAGGAATGAATGTCTGAGTCGCTAAGCTTGCCCCGCATTGGAGATAAAGCCCATGATTTTCAGGCTGTCACGACCGTCTCTCAGGAGTTTGGTTTTAGTAAGTGGCAAGAACAAGATTGGGTAGTACTGTTTTCTCACCCTGCAGATTTTACCCCTGTGTGTACGACTGAATTGGTGGAATTTTCCCGCCGGTTTGAGGAGTTCAAAAATAAAGGGGTGAAGTTACTTGGTGTCAGTGTCGATAGCATTCATTCCCATTTGGCGTGGCTGGAAAACATAAAGAGCAAGATTGGGACGACGATTCCTTACCCTATTGTGGCGGATGTCGATATGCGTGTGTCGAAGTTGTATGGTATGATTCACCCTGAGACGAGTACCACGGCTACCGTCCGGGCTTTGTTTGTGATTGATCCCAAACGGATAATTCGTGCACTAATTTATTATCCCATGAATGCTGGGCGCAATGTGGATGAGGTCTTACGACTTATCACCGCGCTACAGACTGCTGATCAATATGGTTGCGCCACTCCCGTGAATTGGAAGGAAGGGGAAAAAGTAGTGGCCCCTCCTCCGAAGACAGTAGCGGAAGTCGCCGAGCGGTTGAACCATCCCGACCGAGAAGTCAAGGATTTTTATCTCACCTTAAAGGACCCCAAGGCCTGACGGGGTATCTGGAAATGCTTTGAATTCGAGGATGTCTGTCCTTTCGTCAGACCTTTCTCGTGGACTGGTTTTCTAGATTTTTTGAGTCTGGCCTTTATGACTTTCGGGTCCCACGGTTTGTTTTTCTTTCTCTCCCTTCGTCGTGCTTTATGAACCTTAGGAATTGGTTACTCTAGTCTGGGCGAGACCCTTCTTTGGTGTTAGGCATCTTACTGTTCCTCCTTTTGTTTGGGTTTGTTCCAACAGCTCTTAGTGATGAGCCGTGTCACATTGAACAAGAAGCGCCTTCCTCAACACAGATGATGGTCAGAATTTTAATTGGCGACTGCTCAGAAGAAGAACGAACGGTTTTTGCTATTTCGGCACAAGAAGTACTGGTGGCACTCGAATCAGGACATGGGGTGCAGTTAGAGGGCGTGGTGCTCAAAGGGGATTTGATCTTAAGTACATTGCCTTTAGGACCTCTTCCCAACCTTGACCGAGTTCCTGCCGTGCTCAAGGCACGGATTGATCAGGAGAAATTAACCAAGGCTCGAAATATTCAGGGGCCTATAGTGTTTAATCAGGTGGATATCCAGGGAATTTTCTCGACGAATTTAGTCAATCGCGGTTTCATGTTCTTCCATGGACCTGTATCAATTACTCACAGTACGTTTCAAAGATCGGCTGATTTTTCTCGGGCCATTTTTCTACAGGAAACGGACTTTTCGGATACGACGATTCGTCATGAGGGATTTTTTATTCAGGCTATCTTCCTAGGAGGGGTCCAATTCGCCCAAGTGAAATTTGGTTCGCACACGCGCTTTCATAAAGCCGTATTCTCTGGACCATCCTCGTTTCAGGGGGTTGTATTTCCTGGATTAGCGGAATTTTTGGAAGTAGAGTATCAGCAAAAAACCGATTTTTCCCATGTCCATTTCATGCAGGGAACGGGATTTTCGGGGTCCAAGTTTCAAGAGTCCCCTGATTTTTCCCAGTCCGTATTTGATCGGGAAACGTTTTTTCGATTTACACAGTTCGAAAAAGGAGCGAAGTTTCGAGCCGGAATGTTTCACAATACTGCGGACTTTACGGAGGCCCGTTTTGGAGGTGAGACTGATTTTTCGATGGCGGTGTTCGATGAGCCACCCCAATTTACCGACGAGCGTTTAGCCAAACAATTCCGCCCACGGGCCGGTCTTCAAAATTCCCGAAATTTGTCCGGGTTATTTGTTTTGGCTGGGCTCTTCTTGCTATTTTTCTACTACTTGTTTCGAAGGCAGAAAGCTGGGAATTCCTAGTTACTCATAAAACACAATATGTAGAACTTCTTGTTGCCAGCATCCACTAAAAGTGGTATATCTTCTCATCAGACGTTAGTTCCTCTGCCTTCTTTATTTCCTTGTAAAGGATAAACTGATTTATGGAACAAACTGAAGTATCCTATGAGGTGAAACTGGACGCCTTTACGGGGCCCCTGGATTTGCTACTGCACCTCATTCGGAAGCATGAAATTGATATCTATGATATTCCTATTTCTCTGATTACCCACCAGTATTTAGAATATTTTAAGCTCATGAAAGAGTTGAATCTGTCATTTGCTGGGGAGTTCCTTGTGATGGCGGCTACACTCGTCCAAATTAAGTCTCGGACGTTGTTGCCGCAAGAGACGGAAGCATCCACGGAAGAGGAAGAGGGGGAAGATCCGCGGAGTGAATTGGTCCAACGTTTGGTTGAATACCAGCAGTTCAAAGAGGCAGCCGGACAATTGTCAGAACAGGAAAAAGTCTGGAGGGACATGTTCCAACGGGAGTCGGACGACCTAGTTCCTATACGTGATGTCTTGATGGATGATGTGAATATGTTCGATCTCTTGGGAGCTTTGCAAGAAGTGTTAATTCGAACTGAGGCGCAGGTTATCGTGGACATTACTCCAGATACGGTCACGGTCCAGGATCGGATCAATGCGATTATTGAGCAGTTGGAAGAGGCCTCTACGATTACCTTTTCGTCGTTATTTGATAGTGTCGCAAATCGGTTGTTGGTGATTGTGACCTTCCTGGCTCTGCTGGAATTGGTTCGTATGAAATTAGTGAGAATTTTTCAGGGCGATATGTTTGGGCCTATTCAAATCTCCAGGACATTTTTGTCTGAGCAAGGGTTGCGTGAGCTAGAGAAGTCCAGTGAATCCAGCGCCCAAGATTCTACAAATAATGGAGGAGTCAATGGAAATGGATACCACTGAAAACGGGTTCGAGGCCGAATCGGCGTCGGATGATATGGTCGTTACTGAGGTTATGGGTTTAACTCTTGATGAACCTTTATTGAACGATAAAGGTCATGCTAGAGAAATTGGTGCGTTGACGGATTTCCTAGATGAACAAGAGTTAAAGGGGATAATCGAGTCATTGCTCTATATATCGAAGGAACCCTTGACTGTGGACAAAGTCACAACTGTGTTGGCTGGTCCGCCTAAAGTTGTCGTCAACAATGCTATTCGAGCTTTGCAACATGACTATGCCCAGGAAGGCCGCGGTTTGCACATTGTGGAAGTCGCCGGCGGGTTTTCTATGACTACGCGCCCTGACTGTGCCCCGTGGATTACACGATTCCAAAAAGTGAAAGCTTCTGCGAAAGTCTCTCGCTCAGCCATGGAGACCTTGGCGATCATTGCTTATAAACAGCCGATTGTTCGGGCCGATATTGAACATATTCGTGGCGTGGAAACCTCAGGCGTGTTGCGCACCTTGCTTGACCAAAAACTCATCCGGATGGTTGGTCGAAAAGACGTTCCCGGGCGGCCTATTATGTATGGAACGGGCAGGATATTTCTTCAGCGGTTTGGCCTACGTGACCTTCGAGACTTACCACCCCTCCGGGAGTTTAAAGATTTAGGGCAGGGTGAGTCTTCAGATTTGTTTGGTGAAGATACTCTAGCCATGTTTGAACACAATCCTTCAGTTGAGACGGAAGAAACCTTCCAAGATCCCAGTCTGAGTGAGGAGCCTGCAATTGTTCAAGAAGGTCCTTAATTGGATTCCTTACCTGGACCTGACCACCGCTTTTATCTTTTTTCCCTCTAACAAAAATCTGGCCACATTTTGGTTTCTACCTTTTCCTCTTGTTGCCTACTTCCTTCTGAGTTCCTACAATGTTAGTAAAGGAATAAGGAATGGACTTAGTGCTCCCCAAAAAGAAAGCAGCGGTAGGCATAGACCTGCGAAGAATTCTTGGGAATGACAAGGTCAAGGATGATGCTCCTACCTTACGTGCTTATGCAGTGGATGCCAGCATTTATCGGATCACTCCACAGGTTGTGGTTTTTCCTAAGAGCGAAAGGGATATTGAGCAGGTGCTGGGGTTTGCCGTTGAAAGAAGCATTCCTCTTACAACCCGTGCTGCGGGAACCAACCTCACTGGATCGGCTATTGGTTCGGGTATTGTTCTGGATATCTCCCACCTCAATCGAATTATTGAACTCAATCGCGAAGAAAAATTAGTCCGTATTCAACCAGGTATTGTTCTCAATGAGTTGAACAAGCAACTTGCTCCTAGCGGCCTAATGTTTGGTCCCGATCCTTCAAGTGGTGACATGTGTAAATTAGGTGGGATGTTGGCAAACAATTCATCTGGACCGCATACCCTCCGCTACGGGTCGGTCAAGGATAACGTTTTGTCCATGCGCGTGTGTCTCGAATCAGGAGGATGGTTAACGGCTGGTGTTGCACATAAAGAAAGTCATAAGTGTCGTCAGATATTTGATCGATTCACTGGGCTTGAGGCAGTGGTGAATTTAGTCGATAAACATCGAGATCTCATCCAATCCAAGCGGCCGCACGTGAGCAAAAATAGCGCTGGCTATAATTTATTTGATGTGGCAGCAGGCCTAGAGAATGGAGTCATTGACTTTCCGAAATTGTTTGTCGGGAGCGAAGGGACGTTAGGGATATTTAGCGAAGCCACGATCCAACTCGTGGATCGTCCACGAGCAACTGTGACCGGTATGATTCATTTTCGGCATCTTGAGGAAATGGGTGAGTCTGTTTCCCACCTGCTGAAACTCGATCCCTTGGCCTTAGAGGTTATGGATGGCAATACCCTTGATCTTATTGGCCGAAAGCAATACCACATTCCTGATGATGCTGCAGCTACGTTGCTCATTGAATTTGATCAAGTTGGAGATCATGGTGGGATTTCACAACTGAAGGAAGCCTGCCAGCGTTATCGTTTGTCCTCTGATCCTGTAATTGCGACAGATCCTGAACAGCAAGAAGAACTATGGAAAGCGCGCAAAGCCCTGTATCCCACACTGTATCGGTATGATGCAAAGAAAAAACCCATTAACTATGTGGATGATGTGGTGGTAGCATCTGAACGGATAGGAGATCTCATTCGGTATTTAGATGGCGTGTTTGGCGAAGCCAAAGTGCCTTTGGTTATCTTTGGTCATATTGGTAATGGCAATGCGCATATTGTGCCGTTGTTAGATCTGAATGATAAAGGTGATTTTAAGCGAATGGTGGAGACATATTACGAAGTTCATCAAACGATTTTGGATCGTTTTGATGGCTCAATATGTGGGGAACATGGTGATGGTCGTGTGCGCGCGGAAATGGTCAAGCGGATGTTTGGGGAGGAATTGTACGAATTATTTGTGCAAGTTAAACAAACGTTGGACCCTGCCGGCGTATTAAATCCCGGCGTGAAAATTACGGAAACCTCTTTTACAGAAAACATCGACTTTGACCGGTTAAGTAAAGCCTGTGCGACATGTGCGAAATGTAATGCTGTGTGCCCGGTGTATGACGTTTTCCAATCTGAAGATATGAGTTCTCGGGGATGGTTTGAAATCGTTACTGATCCAGATTACAGCTATCTAAATTCCAAGCGCGTGGTGGAATCTTGCTTGAATTGCAAGTCGTGCCGAACCATTTGTCCGGCTGGCGTAGATGTCTCAGAGCTTATTCTACAACGGCGAGAAGAGCATCCTAATAAATTTGCTGGAAAAATTTTTAGTCTTCATGCCCAACAAGAACGATTCGGGAAGTTGATTAAACTCGCAGCAAAGACACAAACATTTTGGGATCGACCTTTCATGAGAAAGATTCTTGAAGTATTAGCGAAACCAATATTGAAACAACTTTCAGAGCATAGCCAATTGCCCTGGAATATGAAATTGCCAACGTTGGCGAAAAAGCTCTTGCGAGAACGTCACCAAAATCTGTGCGTAAAACAATCAAAGGTTGCCTATTTTCACGGCTGTGCCGCTAATTATTTTGACGATGGTGTGGGTGATGCAGTTATTCAAGTCCTGAAACAATATGGAGTGTCTCCAGACCTTCCACCTCAGCGATGTTCGGGAACGCCCATCGAAACATATGGATATCGCAACTTGGCAAAGGAAGGCGCCAGGGAAAATCTTAAAAATTTCAATGGGTATGAAACCGTTGTGACTGGTTGTGCATCGTGCACGCTGGCATTAAAAGACTACCCCAAGTGGTTTAAAGGCGAACCCGAAGAGAAGGCAGCAGTAGTACTAGCTAAAAGCGTTAAACACATTTCCGAGTTTGCCTTAGAAAAAAATGCATTGAAACCTAGTCGAAACAAGAACCAATTTGCGAAAAAAGTGACTTATCATTCGTCTTGCCATTTGCGGGCAGCTGGTGTGGTCAAGCAACCTCGTCAATTACTCTCTAATTTACCTGGTGTGAACTATGTGGAAATGCAGGATGCAGATCGATGTGCGGGCGGGGCAGGGACCTATATTGTGAAAGATTATGAAACATCTCAAAAAATCTTTCAGCGAAAAAAATCAGCTATTCAAGATAGCCAGGCTGAGGTGGTCGCCACGAGTTGCCCCGCCTGTATGATTCAATTAAAAAATGGCTTACCAGAAAAGACTTCAGTAAAACACATTGCTCAAGTGTTATTAGAAAACATGGAAGAAACCAATTCGAAATAAGCATTCCGTTTCTTCCCTTTGTAAGCGAAACGGTAGGTGGGGTGGAGTCTCTTCAGCTTAAGAAGTAGTTCTTTGGGGTTTACTGAAGACATAGTTTGCGAATCTCTATTCTCTCTAACTCTTCGTTACAAAAGAGGGGGTGAGCAAACAAAAAAGGAGTTGCAATATGGTCACGGTAAGAGTATTTGGACAGACCCTGCTTCCCTGTGTGGAAGAGCCGGAAATGGAATGTGAAATCATAGGAATTCCAACTGTTCGTGAATTTTTAGAAGGCGATACTGGAAAATTCGGTGGACTGTTAGAATTTTTGAATAATGGCGAGTTGATGGTGACCATTAACCAGAAGATTTCAACTCTTGAAGCGACCCTTAAAGATAGAGATGTTCTCAAACTCACGCATCAGTTTAATCCGACGTTAGAAGGAGCAATGTGGCATAACCCTTGATCAATTTTTTGTGGCGCCCCGTTCCCACCTCTAAGTAGTTCCGAAAACAATCAAAAATTAAGAACCAACTAAGGCAGACATTCGTCGGTATTTTTCTTCTCGGGCCGGAACGAGTTTGTCTTTTTTTTGCCCTTCTAGTTGTTTGAGGTGAGTTTTGAGGGATTTGGCTAATGATTTGGCCATGGTATCGATATCTCGGTGGGCACCTCCCATGGGTTCAGGAATGACTTCATCCACAATGCCAAGTTTTAATAATTCCTTGCTATTCATTTTGAGAGCTGCTGCGGCTTCTGACGTTTTGGACGGATCATTCCATAGAATAGCCGCACATCCTTCTGGTGAAATTACCGAATAGATCGAGTTCTCTAAAATCAGGACGCGGTCAGCTACTCCTAAGGCTAAGGCTCCGCCGCTACCTCCCTCGCCGGTAATTATCGAGATGATGGGAACTTTCAGCCTCGACATGACGAACAGGTTTCGCGCAATGGCTTGGGCTTGTCCTCGTTCTTCTGCACCAACGCCTGGGTAGGCACCTGGGGTATCAATAAACGTAACGATAGGCTTTTCAAATTTTTCTGCGAGTTGCATGAGGCGTAAGGCTTTGCGATATCCTTCGGGATTGGGCATGCCAAAGTTTCGTTTGATGCGGTCTTTGACGCCGTGACCTTTTTCATTTCCAATCAGACAAACTGAGCGATCTGCAAATGTGGCAAATCCTCCGATAATGGCTTGGTCGTCTCCGAAACTTCGATCTCCATGAAGCTCAACAAAATCTTTGCAGAAAGCCTCAATGTATTTAAGCGTGGAGGGCCGTTTCTGGTGACGCGCGATTTGAGCCTGTTGCCATGGAGTGAGATTACCGAAAATTTCCATTTCTTTTTTGGCTAGTTGGCCTTGGAGCATGCGGATGAGGCGGGGTATCCCTTTCTTGTCAGACCCAGACTTACGGCATTTTTCTATTCGCTCTTCCAACTCTTTGAGCGGTTTTTCAAAGTCTAAAAAATTGCGCATAAAGGACCTTACTCTTTAAACAGAATAATGAAAAGTTATCGATTGTTTCCCAAGAATTTGTTCCACGTCGTTAACCAAGTGTTCACTGGGTAATACTGTCAGATTTGGAATGGGCGCACTGTCCACTTCGATATTATTGGATGATAGTTGAAACTGAAATGCAATCGGTGCCGATCCTGGGTGTTTATGTAACACCTCTTGGAGCTTTGGTAAACTAGCCCAGGCGTTAGGATTGTCTTCTAGGCGAAGGGTAACACGTTTTACTGCTTTAGTTTGCAGCTCATGAAGTGGCTCCAATTTTGTGGCCTTGATGCGGAAACTGGTATCCATTTGGTCAATAGTGCCAGTAACATGAACTACAGTATCAGCTACAATGAATTGTTCAGAATTTTTGTAGAGTTCAGGAAAGACAATCACTTCGACCACGCCCTGTAAGTCTTCAATCTGCACATATGCCATGCGGTGGCCTTTTTTTGTAGTCGTGCCCTTAATATTACCGATGATCCCACATATTTTAACTTCCTTTCCTTCTGGTGCTTCGTTGAGATTTCCTGTGTTATAAGTAGAAAGAAGGTGTATGGCCTGTGTGTGCTGCGTGAGGGGATGTGCAGTGATATAAAATCCGGTGAGTTGGCGTTCGTATTGCAACAATTGGGATTGTGACCATTCCTCAATTTTCGGGAGTGGGCGAGACCAGGTACTTTCTGTTGATGAAGCAGCTAGTTCTGGATCGAAGGCCCCAAATAACCTGGTCTGTCCGAGTTCACGTTCCTTATGAATAGCCGTCGCTTCCTCAACAACTTGTTCCATTCCTGCCATAAGTTGGGCACGGATCGCTTTTATTGAATCGAAGGCCCCGACTTTAATCAATCCCTCTAGAACTCGTTTGTTTACTTTTTGCAGATCAATGCGACTGCAAAAATCTAAAAATGAAGAAAAGGCTCCGTCTGCTTCACGGCCAACAATGATCGATTCCACGGCACCAGAACCAACATTTTTAATTGCGGCCAGACCAAATCGAATCCCATTATCGACGACATTAAAGTTTTTTTGACTTTCGTTGACATCGGGTGGGAGAATCGGGATTCCAAGTTCCCGGCATTCGGTGAAATACCCCACCATTTTGTCGTTGTTTCCCATTTCACTTGTGAGCAATGCAGCCATAAATTCAGTGGGGTGATGTGCTTTTAAATAGGCGGTTTGGAAAGTCACGAGTGCATAGGCCGCGGAGTGTGATTTATTAAATCCGTAGCCGGCAAAGTAAGCCATTTGATCGAAAATCTTTTCGGCCTTCTTTGTAGTAAACCCATTCTTGCTCGAACCCTCGATAAAGAGCTCTTTTTGCTTGGCCATCTCATCATGTTTTTTCTTTCCCATGGCGCGGCGAAGCAAATCGGCTTGGCCTAAACTGAAACCGGCCATCTGGTTGGCAATGGCCATGACTTGTTCTTGGTATACGATCACTCCATACGTTTCCTTAAGAAGAGGTTCCAATGCAGGAGGATCGTAAACGATCTTAGAGGGATCACGTTTGCGTTTGATGAAGTCATCCACCATACCGCTTTCCAAGGGTCCAGGTCGATACAATGCGAGAATAGCTATGAGATCTTCGAAACGCTCAGGTTTAATGCGTACGAGTAGATTTCGCATTCCCGAACTTTCTAATTGGAAAATGCCAGTAGTTTTGCCCGAGGCCAAGAGAGCGTAGGTTTTCTGGTCATCAGGGGCATATTGACCAAGGGTGAGAGTATCTCCAGTGGAGCGATTTTTATTCACCATAGTGATAGTGTTGTGAATCATGGTGAGGGTTTTTAGCCCGAGAAAATCAAATTTAACCAATCCCACCTTTTCGATATCGACCATCGAATATTGAGTTACGACCTCACCATTTGCCGTTTTGTAGAGAGGTATGTGTTCCATGAGTGGCTCTTGGGAGATGACCACTCCAGCAGCGTGGGTGGAGGCATGCCGTGCTAGGCCTTCGAGGGATTGGGCCGTGGTCATTAAGTCCGTCATACGCGAGTCGCTTTCGATGAGTTCCTGTAGTTTAGGCTCCTGGGCTAATGCATCCTTTAGTGTGAAATTCAGTTGGGCTGGCACGAGTTTGGCCACTCGATCCACTTCCGCGTAGGGAATGTCCAGTACCCGTCCTACGTCACGAATTGCAGCTTTGGCTCCTAATGTTCCGAAGGTGATGATTTGACAAACATGGTCTTCCCCATACGTATCAATGACGTAGTTAATGACCTCACTGCGTCGATCCATACAAAAGTCCATATCAATATCAGGCATGCTGACGCGTTCAGGATTCAGAAATCGTTCAAAAAGCAAGTTGTAGGCGAGAGGGTCGAGATCGGTGATGTATAGAGAATAGGCAATGAGGCTTCCGGCAGCAGAACCGCGTCCTGGTCCCACAGGAATGCCGCGCGCGCGCGCGAATTTAATGATGTCCCAGACAATAAGAAAGTAACCGGCGAATCCCATAGTGGTGAGAACGGCCAATTCCTCTATGAGCCGCAAGTCATAGGCCTCACGGGGAATACTTGATGGGCGCGTATTTAAACGCTCAATCAACCCTTGCTCAGCGAGTTTTTTTAGGTATTCTTCACGAGTCATCCCTTCAGGTGGATGGTAGTGGGGTAGGAAGGTAGTACCAAATAATAAATCCAGATTACAGGTTTCGGCTATGCGACTTGTGTTGAGAATCGCTTCGGGTATTTCAGAAAATTCCACGACCATTTCCTCCGTGGATTTTACGTAGAGTTGGTCTGTGTCGAATTTTAAGCGATTGGCATCTTTGAGTGTCTTCCCCGTTTGGAGGCACAACATGATTTCATGTGGCCGCGCATCTTCCTTTTTAAGATAATGGCAATCATTGGTGCCGGCCATGGGAATGCCAAGTTTCTTATGAATTTCGATTAATCCCCGATTGGCGATTAATTGTTGCTCGAGGCCATTGGCCTGGATTTCCAGGTAATAATGATCTTTGCCAAAAATTTCCTGATATTCGCCAGCTGTTTTCGTGGCTTTCTCAATGTCTTGTTGACCAATGAGTTGAGGAACCTCGCCACTTAAGCATCCTGATAAAGCTATAATGCCTTCGTGGTGTTCTTGCAGGAGTTCTTTGTCCATTCGAGGTTTGTAATAGAACCCTTCGAGATATGCCTTACTCGAGAGTTTTATGAGGTTATGATAGCCCTTCAGGTTTGTGGCTAGTAGAATCAGATGGTAATAGTCGTTGTGCGCGAGTAAACCCTCACGTTGTCGGCGATTGCCCGGGGCAAGGTAGGCTTCGCATCCAATAATTGGTTTGATCCCCTTAGCTTTGGCCTTTTGGTAAAAATCAATGGCGCCAAAAAGGTTTCCATGATCTGTCATGGCCACAGCTTGTTGGCCAAAATCACGTACTTGATTGAGTAACGGATTCAACTGGTTCGCGCCATCAAGCAGGCTGTAATGGGTATGAAGATGAAGATGGACGAACTTAGATTTGGGGGGCACGATGAGTGTCCTGAAATTAAAAAAGTGTAACCTTGGGTTTGGGGGATG
>CAZGFV010000004.1:0-27973 GCA_964524575.1 uncultured Nitrospiraceae bacterium | reverse complement strand
GAGGGGTCGGTGTTCATCGAGAAAAACTCGCATCGTTTGAGGAAGCTTTACGAGGAGCAGGAGTCGCATACTGTAACTTGGTCAGCGTTTCATCCATTCTCCCACCCAATTGCAAAATCATTCCGCGATCACGTGGAGAGAAGTTATTAAACCCAGGAGAAATCACCTATTGCGTCATGGCTCGCTGTGAAACCAATGAACGAAACCGCCTGATTTCTTCCTCGATTGGCGTGGCAATCCCCGAAGGTCGACACCGAACCTACGGCTATCTTTCCGAGCATCACGCCTATGGTGAAACTGATGAAGAGGCCGGAGAGTACACCGAAGATCTCGCCGCCCAAATGCTTGCAACAACCTTAGGCGTTGAATTCGACCCTGATGTCGCGTGGAAGGAACGCGAACAAGTCTTTAAGATGGGCGGGAAGATTGTTCGCACTCAAAATATCACACAATCCGCAATCGGCAAATCAAACCTCTGGGCAACGGTTGTCGCCCTTGCGGTCTTTATTCCCCTTGAAAACATTCCTGATACGGTAAAATCTCCCAGAAAAAGACACTAGTTACCTTAGCCAGTGAAGCTTGAGCAATTTTTCTTTTTATAAGGAAAATTCCGCCCAGAGAATGGTATGATCCGAAGGATTTTTCGTTTTTCTAGGATTCAAGTCTACCTCAACCGTAGTACATCTCTTGGCTAAAGGTTTGGTTGCCAGAATGTGATCAATTCTCCACCCTCGATTAGCCTTGACTGCATCGGGTTGACGATAATCAAAAAACGTATGCTGTTGTCTCTCTGGATACAGTCGCCGAAACACATCTTCAAAGCCCCAATTCACCGTTTTTTGATACGCATCTCGCACATCTTTATGAAAACACACATGCGTCAAATGCTTTTCTGGACTGTGGACATCCATGGGCAAAGGCGCGACATTCATATCTCCACACCAAATTACCGGCTGCTCGGGGGAGAAGTGGCGAGAAAAATATCGGCGTAAACGCTTGAACCACTGAAGTTTATATTGATATTTTGGATGATCGATTTGAAATCCCTGCGGGATATACGTATTGACAATTGGAATCCCACGAACCACAACATGAAGCAACCGCGGGCCATCCGCATTGGATCCTTTTCCCAACCCATCTGATGAAAATTCTGGAATGGTTTTGGTTAACACAGCCACCCCATTGTACCCCTTCATGCCACGGAAAGTGATTATGTATCCGGTTGATTGCAAGGCTTCTAATGGAAATTCTGAATCTTGAACCTTGGTTTCCTGCAAACACATTACATCAGGACGATGACGATTCAACCATCGCGTAACTGTCGACAAACGCTTACGAACGGAATTCACATTAAATGTGGCGATTTTCATTGACTGCGTCCTTTTCCTAGTGAAGATTGATCCCTTTCTATATTCTTTCTCTCCTCGCCATCCCTAAGGAGCGAATAGTTTGATGATTTTTACTCCGCGAGAAATCGAGCGCATAAAAGACAGGAACTTTTTCCTCGATAAAGCGACGATTTCAAAAAAAATCCGGCAAAACTTAGAACGCCTCCACGAGTCCTATCAACAGGAAATCAGGAAACATAAATTGATTACTCCTGATGATTTTCAACCTCATGCCTTTCAATTTGTTAAAGGAGAAAATTTAGAAAACTTCCCGTATCAATACTTGGACTATCCACGGTTTTACACTCGAGAGATCAAGGTTGCCTTTCGCACGCTATTTTGGTGGGGCCACCATATTATTTTTGCCTTAATTCTCGAAGGTGGTGATATTCGGCGCTATAAAGAAAATTTAATAAATCGGTTTTCTGAAATTGCAGGCCAAGAGGTCTGTTTATGTCTCGACAATTCCTTATGGGAATGGAAGTACGGGCCTGGATATACATTGGAACTTACACGAGACCGAAAGCCAGAGGTAGCCGCAGTTCTCGCGAATCGTCCATTTTTTAAACTTGCGCGTTTTGTTCCCTTCGATGCTCCTATTGTTGCTACAAATGCCTTTTACCAACAAGGCCAGGAAACCTTGCGAACGATGCTTTTGGTCATTACGGAATAACCCTCAATCATCCTCCTTCAAGCCAAGCACTTCGGATAGCTCATTGACACTATAGTTTCTATGTGTGTTCAGCCAGATAATGTCGATTTCTGCTTCCTGACATATCATCTTCATCAGAATAGATACTAAATTTGTTTGTTCCGGATCCTGCTTCACCGACTCAATCATTACTATCTTAGTGGGCAACATAGTCCCAGGGTGAACAAGCACATAATCCGCCGTCACCGCCCTGAGAGTTTTGACAACTTCTCGACGTGCCTCCATATCATCAACGCCCACCTGCACCAACGTCCGAATGGGAATCTTTGCAAACACCAAAAAAACATCTCGAGCTGCGAGATGCAGGAGATTAAACAAGACCACTTCCGAGGATGGAATAAAAGGTCGCTGACTCACCGAAAGAAATTCCGGTATTGCTATTCTCAGGTCTAGCCGAGACTGCCGTCGCTGACGCCACCAAGGTCGCATTAGGTAATAGACCAACACCAATATTACAATGATCAATGCCAGCATTAAAATCTGAGAAAGGACGGGAAAGGACTCAATAGAAAGGGGAAGAGTCACGAGACTCCTTGTATCTTTATGAACGGTTAAAGGCAGATAGAAAATTTTTCTTTCCAGGAACCACCATTCCCTGTACCACTGGATGTCGAGCACCTGTAACCGATGGGACATTACTAGTATTGCCCTGAAGAGTTTCATAGGCCATCACAGCGAAAGCCAGGGCCTCAAAAACATCACTAGCAACACCGTGCTGATCCATGGTGCACACAGGCCGTGGAGAAAAAACTTTCTTTAAGGCCTCCATGAGGGCCAGATTGTTCACTCCGCCCCCACCACATATGACCTCGTCTACATTTCCTTTGAGCCACTGACAAGACTCCACAATCGTCGTGGCTACAAACTCGCAACTGGTGGCCAGCATATCTTCTAGGGATAAGCGTTTGGCTTTCGCCTGACGAAAGATTTTCGAAATATAGTGGTCACCAAATTCTTCTCGGCCTGTAGACTTTGGTGGTCGTTTGGCTAAATACGAGTGAGCCAAAAGAGTTTTGAGTAACGGCCCATGACTCTCGCCTTTTCGAGCCAACCTACCACTTCGATCGAAATGGTATTTTTCAGAAGTCCCTTTCAGGACTAATCCATCAAGCAACATATTGCAGGGACCAGTATCAAAAGCGCGAACATCATTAAGGGCACCATGAGCCGACAAATAAGTCACATTCCCAATGCCACCCAGATTCACGACAAGACGTGACTGACGTTTTTCTTGAAACAACAAGTGATGGACGTAGGGTGCCAACGGGGCCCCCTCTCCTCCGGCCGCCATATCCCGTGTACGAAAATTCGCCACCGTTGTAATGCCAGTACGCTCGGCAACAATGGCCGGATCTCCAATTTGAAGCGTTGAGCGAATCAGGCCAATTCCTGGTTCTCGAATAGGGGTAGGCTGGTGGTACACAGTTTGTCCGTGCGAACCGATTAATTGAATGTCTTCAGGTAATAAGCCCGCACGCTTGATCGTCAGAAGCGCGGCTTTGGCAAACATTTCCCCGATAACCGCATTGAGATGGCACAATTCTGCCACGGTTCCTTTTGTCGATGCTAACAGAACCTGCTCTCTCAATTTTGGTGGGTAGGCTATTGTTTGCGAGGCAAGAAGTTTGATCCTTGGGCGAGCCTGAACAGGAGAAATATCAACAAGTGCACAATCTACGCCATCGACAGAGGTCCCTGACATTAACCCTAAACATTTCATTGACTCAATAACCGCAACGATTTTTGCCGTCTGCGATCCCATACCATCCCAGTTTGTTCTTTGGCACTGAACCCCAACGTTTCGTAAAACTCTTGTTTGTCTCGCGTGCACAACCAAAATAATTCCACACGTTGCAGGGTTCCATGGGACAAAATCCGGTTGATAATTTCGGTACCAATATCTTGACCCTGGTAGTGCCCATCAACAATCACATCCCAAATGGATGCTCGGTAGACGTAATCCGTCAATACTCGGCCACAACCAACCAAATGGTCGCCATCCAAGGCGGAAATAAACAGATTCGTGTGATTCACCATATCCATGACATCCTGTAAGGAACGCCCCTGGGACCAGGATGATTGCTCAAATAATGGTAAAAGATGAGACGGATCGAAGTTCTTTTCGTCGGCATAGATAATCATGATATCTTTGACAAAACCCGAATTGATCGTATTTTTAATTGACGACTTGGGGATTAAGGATGTATTGGTATTACACGAATCTTTTTGTAAATACCAGCAATGAAGAGGATCCCTATGCCGATGCTTGTAAAAAAATGTCCCAAATGCGAAAAGCTGTTTTCGATTAAGGAGCAGGACATCGAATATTCAGACGCCAATACTTGGCGAATCACCTGCCAACACTGCCAGCAAGTCCTTCGAATTCCACTGGTAACACAAGGTGCCAATGCTGGCGCCCCTAAAATGGGACATTAAACCCCCCTACCCACACTTAAAAAACCATGTACATTGAGAACCTGGGCGGTTTAGCCGCACACGTTGTCGGAGGATCGGATCGAGATGGCAGGGGCACGGATCCAGTAGTCGTGCTACTCCATGGATTCGGGGCCCCAGGTGATGACCTAGTGGCTTTATGGAAAATGATTCGAGTTCCTGATGAAGTCAGATTTGTGTTTCCTGTAGCGCCCTTGTCACTTAATGGCGAACTCCAAGATGGACGAGCCTGGTGGATGCTAGATATGGAACAAATAGCCCGTGATATTGCCAGTGGTCGTAGGCGAGATGTTCATGCGGTTCCTCAAGGACTATCAGAAGCCCGATCTTCGGTCATTGCCCTACTGGATGAATTGGAGCAACAATGGCACATTTCGTCAGAACAGATCATCCTGGGAGGGTTCTCTCAAGGGGCTATGTTGTCTTGCGACACAGTGCTTCGAACAGAGCCTCCCAATGCCGGACATATCCATTTGTCAGGAAGCCTCATAGCCAAAGAGGAGTGGGTTCCCTTAATGGGCAAACGAAAAGGGCTACCCGTCTTTCAAAGTCATGGTACGGATGACCCCCTCTTGTCATTTCAAACAGCAGAGACCCTCAGAGACCTCCTAACAGAACATGGTCTTTCGCTTGACTGGCAGGAATTCCAAGGGGGACACGAAATTCCCTTTTTCGTTCTTAAGCAATTAGGAAAATTCCTTCAACCCCTTCTCGGCACAAGTTCGTGAAACTGTTCCATTTCCTTAGAACTATGAGAACGGAATTGCGTCCTCGTGCTGGGTTGAGTATGATGAGAGCGTTTATACGATACAATCATTTCACTCGGTTCGATCCCAAGAGGTACCAGAAGCCGTGATCACGAACGAAGTCCTCACGCAATACATCATCCACGCAATGCCCGATGCCAAAGTTTCAGTGACGGATCGGACAGGCACAATGGACCATTTGAATGTCCATATCCAATCGGATCATTTTAAAGGAAAAAACCTACTTGATCGGCATCGCATGATTTATCAGGCTCTAGATAAACCAATGAAGGATGGGCGCATTCATGCGCTAGAGTTACAAGCTGAAACCATTGACGGATCTTAGGAAGGAGTTCTATATGGCTGACCCAATCGAAGAGGAAATTCAACAAGAAATTCAGAAGCACAAAATTTTGATTTACGGAAAAGGGACCAAAGCAGCACCCCAATGTGGATTCACCGTCGAAACCAAGGAATTTTTCGAGAAGTTTGGTTTTCCCTACGAAATCATCAATGTATTAGAAAATCCCGCGAAACGTGAGGCCCTTACCCGCATGACCAACTGGCCGACCCTCCCCAAGGTATTTATCAACGGACAATTTTACGGGGATACTGATGTGTTGGGACCCATGGAAACCAAGGGTGAACTCAAACCTTTGCTTGACCAAGCTTTTGCCAATCAATCTTCTTAAATTCTGCTGAAATGTCTAAGGAAGAGCCTTGACCCTGCGATCAAGGCTCTTCCTTTTTTCTGCTCTACCTTCACCCTGGAACCTTATTCCAATTAGGAATGCCCCCAACTCCTTGCGGGTCCCACTTTTTATATCCTAGCTATTTATCAAGATTTATGGTCATTCTTCGGCTATTCTCAGGTTCTTTTCTTTGCATTCCTGATAAAATTCCACGATACGAAGGGGTTCTCCTAGCCCCTGCTCAGCGTGCTCCACGGGTTGGGCTAAGGACTAGGCAAAAACCGCGTACATGGCACTGGCATTAAAGGCACCGCCATACGATCCAATGCCTGGACCTTTCGAATAAAAACCTAATTCCTCGTGAAACAAAGCTTCGTGCATAAACTCGCAGGACGTTATCAACCCCATGGCCTTAATCCGTTTTTTCAGAGAACACCCAATCGTGTTGTCATTTCGATTTATACGGAGAATCTTGATATAGCAGTGAGAACTAAATAGGCCGGAGTAAAGCGTAAAAAGAACAGATAATTGGGTTTCACTTTCGCCTTGTTCTTGCCCTGTTTTTAGAACAAGAACAAAAAAAGGAGGCTACTGATTAGTAGCCTCCTTTATCATTTCTCAAACGTAATAAGACCGTCAATTCTTGGTCGATGTCGCGCCCGCAGGATTGATTTTCACCTTATTCAATGGGCCCTCGACATTTGGCAGTCTCCCAACATTGCCGCCTGTAACACGGCCACGATTGGGATCCGATGATGTGTTTATGGCAGCTGCACTACCGAAACTGGCACCTTTTTCCAAGGTTGCATCACCCACAGCATTACCCTGCCCTTGGTCATTGGCAGTGGATTGACCCGTAGCTGGAGATTTCCCCTTAGCTGGATAGCCAGGATGTTTCGGGAGCATTGAAGGATTGGCAAAAGCCACTGAAGCCATAAAGGCAGTACCCGCTAAGGCAATAAGAAGAATGCGAATGCCTTTCATAAGTGCGCTCCTTTGCTAAAACAGGTTATAGCCGATAAAGACGTGAAATATATGCTCAATTTAATTAAGAAGAAGTTGGGATCTTATTAATTTTCGCTAGGGGGTGTCAAGCATCTATTTGGATTCCGGATCTTTATCAAAAAAAGCCCAGTTTTCTACCTATTCACCCCTTTTCACAGCTTGTGGAGGCCGTCGTGGTGGTCCACCTCGGCGACGATAGGGTACCTTGGGACGAAGAGTAGGCAGTCTCAGCTCCACAGTTGTCCCCTTTTCCGAATGGCTTTCTATCGCAATTCGACCCTGATGTTCTTCCACAATTTTTTTCACCATGGCCAAACCAAGACCAGTTCCGGACCATTTTGTCGTAAAATAGGGCTCAAAGACCTTTTCCAAAAGATCTTCGGGGATTAAAGCCCCATCATTGTGCACCCGAATGATGATTGCCGGTTGACGTCCGCGTCGCTGGGATGCCGAAACCCGAAGGTTCCCCCCGGGCGACATTGCCTCTAGAGCATTCTTAAAAATACTGAGGAATACATGGCGCATTTTATCAATATCCCAACGCACCTGGCCTAGTCGTGCGGGAAATTCTTTCGTCACCTCAATCCGGTTGACTTTAACATCAGTGGAAATCAACGAGAGGGCTTCGTCGATCAAATTCGGAATTTTGCAAAGACGTCGATCCAATTCCAGGGGTTTGGCAAAATCTAGGATTTCATTCAGCAGGCTTTCCATCCGGATCAGATCTCGCATGGCACCTTCCACCCGAGTCTGGACTTCAAAGTCCAAAGACCCCTCTCCAGTAACTTCTTCTAGTTGGGCCCGGATAAAACCCATAGGCTCCCGAATCTCCGCAGCCAGAAATGAGCTGACTTCATTTAAAGCTGCTTGACGTTCTTGGCGACGGATAGCTGGTTCCGATGACGTGGTTGTGGAAGAATCCGCCGCAAGCCTTTCCAAGGAAGATGGCGCAGAAAAAACTGAAAGATTGTAGGACGGGTCCTCAAAAAATTGGGCCAATTGGGTAGTAATGGATTCGAGTTTGCCAGATTCAGATTCTGGGGATTCATATTGGTCTGCAGTTTTTGACGAGAGAGTTACTGTCCCCCCAACTCGCCCTCTGACAAAAAATGGCACAACCAGCGTACACCGATATTTATCACGATAAAGTTGCTTGTAATCCTGAAACCGTCCCTGGGTGGACGCGAGATTATGATCAATCCGAGATTTTCTATGCCGAACGGCCCAACCCGAAGCAGACTCATGCAAGGAAAGGTTTTGGCCGGGAACGAGTTCTTTTTTATGACCTGCTAAACATCCCAAAACTTGCAATGAAGCGGCTAAAGGATCGTACAAGGTTACCCACCCTCGTTCAAAAGAAATAGTAGCTTGTGCTTCGGTCAACAGCTCAGAAATTTTGGTTTGGACTTGAGGAGAGGTATAACTTCGAATCTGGGCTTCTTGGTCTTTAGGCAGGGGCTCAGCCACGACGTTGGGCCTGTTAAGAATAACCGATTCATCGAAAAGTTGAGCTTTACGTAACTCGTTCGTGATGCTTTCTCGAACGGAGTTAATGGAAGCACGCTCACGCTTTGAAAAAGTACTACCCTCTCGCTTTCCCAACACCACCACCCCATAGATCTTGGAACCATCCTTAAGGGGAACGGCCAAGAGGGTTTTTGAACTAGGGACCGCCACTCGAAGACGAAGCGCTTCATTGAGTTCCGAACCACTACTCCCACCATCATTGTTTTCAGCGACCCAATTAGTTCTGGATAAGGCCCGGAGAACAGCCTGGACCTCCCGGTCAGAAAACCCATGAGCCACTTGTGAAATAAACGGACCATCCGCATGATTCAGGACTGCCACCGTCGTATCCATTCCTAGGTCATTGACTGCAGTAGTCAACACGCGCTGAAGAGTCGTGGATTTAGGCACCGGAACAGATTTTGGAGTCGAGGATTTTAGCATGAGTGTCTCAGGAAAGTCTTGTAATTGGATTCTAATGGGAAGGCAGGCTTATTTCAATTGATATGTCGAATTTTTCTACCTGGTCGATCATGAGAGGTCGCCACCTCGACTTGGCCTCGTTCTGATATAAACAGATTCATGATGCCACTCACCAAGCTAATAATGACCGCACCCCCCACAGCTGGCCAAAAGCCCTCTACATGAAATCCCTTGACCACATATGAAACCACTCCCAAGAGGAATCCATTAATAACGAGCATAAATAATCCCAACGTCACCACAATGAAGGGGGCTGAGAGAAGATACAAAAGAGGCCGAACCAAAGCATTCAAAATTGCCAAAACCAGCACACTAACGATCCCTGAAGCCAGTGAGTCAATCCGAATGCCGGGAATAATTTGGCTAGCCACGAGAACCGCAACACCCGTCACAACGAATCGGAGAACAAAACCTCTCATTGAATTCTGCGATCCTTCATCTCAAGTATCTTGAACTCCCTTAAATAATACGCCGACGGTTTCATCTTACTTGGGACTCTATTTCCAAACAAGCATGAAATCAAAGTGAACTTAATAATCCTCCAGTTTGAAAAACCTCATGTGCTCTGAGCGATCGGAAGTTGGCCGGCAAGTTTTAGCCAAACCAAAATAGTGATAGGTACATAAATAAAACATCCCGCCATGCCCATCAATGTCTCGCCAATCCAAAACGTCACAAAGAGATTAAAGAACAGGACCATGTAATATAATCCACAGCCCATCAACACCACACGAACAGGAATGGTCGAGGGAAGATCTGGCAATACGCCTTTTCGCTGATCAACAACCCGATACCCTATCATGGCAATGAGACCCACAATAAACCATCCAATGATATTAGCGAGTGGGACACCAAAATATACACCAGGATCTGGGTAGCCATAATTCTTTCCCAAAAACCAGCGGCCACCTTGCAAAGCCAAAGGATCAATCACGATATCGATAAACATGAAAAACAAACAGGTTAGCCCAATCACCGGCCAGGAAACGAGATTTTGTAAAACCAGATGCCTGCCGGGGTTAGAAGGATGAGACTGATAGGGAAGAGTAAAAAACAATGCCAGGCAGTAACTCGCATACAGGAGGAATGTAAAAGATAACGAATCCATGAACGGAATATTGAAAATATACAATTCTTTGCCAATCGTCGAAGCTGTATAAAAATAGTCACCAAAAGGAAAGCCAATACGGGTGGACGAAAATTCACATGCAAACGCAGTGCCCCAGGTTATACCAAACATCACACTGGTCCGTTTCCAGCCCAAAAACCGGGAAGCCGCAAACAACGACACTCCTAAAAAGAAAAATACATATGGCCGCAACAGAACTGTTTTTATGATGAGAATGGGAATGTCCATGGATAAAACTAAGGATGGTGATTGTGCGACTAAGGACCCCCCATCCCGTAACGATTAGATAAAAGGATGTTCCAAAATGTCGGCCAAGAAGGCCGCAGACCCGAAGGTCGATAAAAGCCAGAGAACGCCGCTGGAAGTCTTTTTTATAGTGCCCTTTTAAGCATAATGATGATCCCGAAACCATTTCACCGCCTTCTCCAAAGCCACCTCAACCGGTGTCTGCAGAAGCCCCAACTCACGAATAGCTTTCGAACAATCATAGTGCATCATATATTTCGCCATCCGGACCCCTTCAAGTGGAATACGCGGTGGTTCATGGGTAATGTAATCTGCGATCCATTTATTGACATGCGCCAAGGGCAGCACGAACCCACGTGGCATTTTTACTTTTGGTGCCCTGACTCCAGTGAGCAGACTTAATATATCAAATACCTCTTTTAACATTAGGTTGCGACAGCCAAGAATATACCGCTCGCCTACACAACCACGCTTCATGGCTTGCAAATGCCCGATGGCCACATCTTCGACATCAACCAAGTTCATGCCTGTCTCAATATACGCAGCCATGCGTCCTTTCATAAAATCCAGCACGATCTGGCCGGTTGGCGTTGGTTTCACATCCCATACACCAACTGGTGCAGAAGGATTCACAATGACCACAGGTAAACCCTCTTTTGCCATATTCGAAACTTCTTGCTCAGCTAAAAACTTTGACCTCTTATAATCACCTGCCATTTGAGATAAAGAAATCGGGGTCTCCTCCGTGCCAAGTCCACCATCTTGAGGCAACCCGATAGCGCCAATCGTACTGGTATAAACAATTCGTTCTGTTCCAGCATCACGAGCCACTTCCATTAAGGCTTTCGTCCCATCAACATTAACTCTATAGAATACCGAAGGGTCCCGAGCCCACAACGCATAATGTGCAGCCACATGATATAATTGGTGGCAACCTTTGAGTGCCACACGCAATGAGCTGACGTCACATAAATCTCCGTACACTATTTCAACAACTAGTCCTTTTAGTGCTCGAAGATCCGTTCCCTGGCGTACAAGTGCCCGCACTTCAGTGCCAGAATCGAGCAAGGCACGAGTAACTGCTGAACCTATAAAACCTGTTGCTCCAGTCACTAAGACTTTCATACAAAATAAACTTTAAGAAAATGCCAAAGGAAAGAAAAGGGGAGTAAGTTCAAGATTTGGAATGCGAGCGAAACTATTTTCGACGACTCACAATATATTGTGCAATTCCTCGTAAAGGATCAGCTTTTTCATCGAAACCATTCAGACGACCAATAGCACGATCCGCACATTCCTGTGCAAGCTTTTTTGCGCCATCAAGGCCATAAAAAGAAGGATAAGTCTGTTTACCCCGTTCAGCATCAGTGTTTGCATCCTTACCGAGTTCCTCGCGTGTGCCAGTGATATTTAACACATCGTCAGCAATTTGAAATGCTAATCCGATATCTTCTGCATACGCGGTCAATTGATCAAACTGTATGAGATTGGCTCCAGATAAAAGAGCTCCAGCCCGTACTGAAGCCCGAATAAGCTTGCCAGTTTTATGCGCATGAATATTTTGCAATTCCCCCAATTCCACTTTTTTATTCTCAGCTTGAATGTCCAAAACCTGGCCGCCCACCATGCCCTGGCTCCCTGCCCCATGAGCTAATTCCGCGATGATCTGAACTTGAACATGGGGCTCTATATCATGCACTAAATCCATTCGGCTGCACCACTCGAAGGCCATAGCTTGCAACCCATCGCCAGCTAAGATCGCTAGACCATCGCCATAGACTTTATGATTAGTTGGTTTGCCTCGCCGAAAATCATCGTTATCCATGGCTGGCAAGTCATCATGTACTAAGGAATACGTATGAATAAACTCAACGGTACAGGCTATGGGAAGCATGGCCTGGGGCGGAGGCCCAATTGCCTCGGCGGCAGCAATGGTCAATATTGGTCGTATACGCTTTCCACCAGCTAGCAGGCTATACCGGATAGACTCATATAACACCTCTGGCGGAGTACCTATCGGTGGAAGGTTCGCTTCTAGATAGCAATCAACGATCCCCTGTTTTTCCTTGAGATATTTTTCAATATCTACCAACATGTTTGGCCTTTCGGAAAAGGGTTTTCGCGGTTCGAGAGGCTAACAAAGGAGCGGGGAGGTGTCAAACCAAGTACATATGGAAACCTCTCCTAAGTTAGTTTTTTAACAATTTGTAATTGCCCAAATAGTCCCGCTATACTTCTCCCCCATGAGTATTCGAAAAGGCGCAGGAGAATGGGCAACTTTGATGCTGGGCATCGAGCCTGAACATTGCGGGGTGTGCAATCAAGAATTATATCGAAACACCACCATGCTCATGGGTGGGTGGGAACGGTGCTCCGTGTGTGGCAAGTTCGTACACTATACCTGCCTTGCCAGTGGAAAAGTAAAATTCTTAAAACGCCGCCCGCGCGTATGCCTCTCCTGCAAGCAGTCTCCCAGCATGCAATAGGGTAATTGGCGTGCCCAGAGACCTTGTACCGATTATGAGTATCCCTTCCATCCAGCCTATTTCAGAGAAAGACAGCCGCTTACCGCTACCAGCCATCATCCATCTGATCTTGGCTGTGCTGTTGTTGGCCTGGAGCGGGTTTTTTACCATGGACTTTTTACTCAGCGGCGCATACACATTTCCTCGCACCAGTCGGGCTTTTACCCTGACCTTTGCTGGGATTATCCTATCCTACGAATTCATTTATAAAGAACACCTCACCCGGTATTCATCGATGACTGGAATCCTTCCACTGAAAGTCGTATTTTATTCTTGTATTATTCCCTACATGGCCGGAAGCTTGGTGCTATTGACGCTAGTCAACCTATAATTAACATGATTGGGCCACTTCTGCTTCTCACAAAGAACAGGCAAACATGAAAAAATTGAGATTTTTGCGAGAGGCATGATGCCGCCCATTACGGCCAGCTTGTGAAAGGAATTCTGTTTTCCTTTTTCAGGAAAAACCACGATCATTGTCACTACAAGAAGGAAATGTGAATGTTTCTGACCGCAAAGAAAATGTCAGATTGAATGTTTACAAAAAAATGAAGCCTTTACGCAGCCTGCGATTTCCTCAGTACCTCCGCTGTCCAAGAGGTACCGGTTCGAACTAAATCAGCCGGTGATCCGACTTCGACTAGCTCGCCTCCCCGATTCCCTCCATCTGGGCCAAGATCCAAAATCCAATCCGCATTTCGAATCACATCTAAATTATGTTCAATGACTAAGACAGTATTGCCGGCTTCGACCAGACGATTTAGCACGTCTAGCAATCGTTGCACATCAGCAAAATGGAGCCCAGTGGTAGGCTCATCTAAGATATACATGGTGCGTCCCGTCGCTCGTTTAGATAATTCTCGAGAAAGCTTTACCCGTTGCGCTTCGCCGCCTGATAGCATGGTGGCAGACTGTCCGAGTTTAATGTAATGCAAACCTACATCGGCTAGCGTGTGAAGTTTATTTTTTATAGGCGGGATGTGTTCGAAAAATTCCAGGGCTTCTGCCACCGTCATATCCAAAATCTCGGCAATATTTTTCCCTTTGTATCGCACATCGAGCGTTTCACGATTGTAACGTTGGCCTTTGCATACTTCGCAGGTAACATACACATCAGGCAGGAAATGCATCTCGATTTTGATAAGACCACCACCCTGGCAAGCCTCGCACCGGCCACCCTTCACATTAAAACTGTAGCGCCCTGGTTTGTAGCCCCGTACACGTGACTCCGGCAAAACCGCGAATAAATCGCGTATAAAGGTAAACAACCCAGTGTACGTGGCCGGATTCGAACGTGGGGTTCGGCCAATTGGCGATTGATCAATATCAATCACTTTATCTAACGCATTCGCACCCCTGATGGCCTTACATCCATCAATATTGGGATTCTTTTGGTACAAGAGTTGCGACAGTGAATGAAATAACACTTCCAAAATCAATGTGCTTTTTCCAGATCCCGACACACCCGTTACACAGGTGAATAAACCAAGTGGGACTTTCGCAGTCAACGTTTTAAGGTTGTGTTTATAGGCTTTCTCAATAGTCAAGAACCCTTTTGGCTGTCTCGCACGAGAAGGCAACGTAACTTCACGATGCCCCTGAAGATATTTGCCAGTTAAGGAATCCTTATTCTGCATGACCTCCTTCGGACTCCCCTGGGCAACTACATGACCACCATAAACACCTGCGCCAGGACCCATATCAACGAGATGATCAGCGGCCAACATGGTTTCCATATCATGCTCCACCACAATTACGGTGTTCCCCATATCACGAAGACGAAGAAGAGTCTGGAGAAGTCGGCGGTTATCACGTTGATGTAGCCCAATGCTGGGTTCATCAAGGATATACAACACGCCTACAAGACCCGACCCAATTTGCGTGGCTAATCGAATGCGTTGCCCTTCTCCCCCGGAAAGCGTGGCCGCAGCCCGATCCAATGTGAGATAGTCCAAGCCCACATTCAGCAAAAATTCTAGCCGTTCACGAATTTCTTTGAGAATGCGTTGCCCAATGTAATACTCACGCTTGGTTAACTCGAGCAGTTCAAAAAATTCCGCCGCATCGCGAATGGAGAACTGGGTGAGTTCGGCTATAGACCTGGCTCCTACTTTCACCGCAAGACTTTCGGATTTAAGGCGCGCACCTTGACATACGTGACAGACATTGTCGTCAGCATAACTCTGTCCCTCCGAACAACCTGAGACCACAAACCCTATTCCATCGCACGCAGGGCATGCCCCATGAGGACTGTTAAATGAAAACACACGTGGCGTGATTTCCGGATAACTTAGGCCACAGCTTATGCACGCAAGTTTCTCACTATAGATGGTAACAGTATCTTGGTCGGTGAGAATGCCGACTAATCCTTGGGTAAGCTTTAAGGCAGTTTCAACAGAATCAGCTAATCGCCGGCGCAAGGATTCCTCGTTTTTCATTATGAGGCGATCGACAATAATCTCGATGGTATGTTTGCGCTGTTTTTCTAAGGTAATCGTTTCGCTGAGATCCACAATTTTCCCATCCACTCGAACACGAACAAACCCTGCACGACGAGCAACCAACAACTCTTTTCGGTACTCCCCTTTTCGCCCACGAACAATTGGAGCTAACACTTGAAACTTTGCACCCGCAGGCAACAACTGGATGGTATCGACCATTTGCTGAACAGTTTGTGCGGTGATGGAATCCCCACAATTCACACAATAGGGCCGTCCGACGCGAGCAAAAAGCAAACGCAGATAGTCGTAAATTTCTGTGACCGTTCCGACCGTCGATCGAGGATTACGACTCGTACTTTTCTGTTCAATGGAAATTGCTGGAGACAGGCCCTCAATGGAATCTACGTCTGGCTTGCCCATTTGTTCCAAAAACTGACGCGCATAGGCAGACAACGATTCAACGTATCGCCTCTGGCCTTCAGCATAAATAGTGTCAAACGCCAGTGAAGATTTTCCCGAGCCGCTAAGCCCCGTAATCACCACGAGTTGATCCCTGGGGATCACAAGATCCAAATTCTTCAGATTATGCTCACGCGCCCCTTTGATATAAATGGCTCGGCTCATGGAAAGATCAAACTCCTGTCTTAGAAAAGGGCAGGATATCGGATAGATGATACCTTCGCAATTTGCTTATGCAAAAACCGTCAGTTACAATCTGCAAGGAACCGTTTTTTCTGTGAATCCTATTCCGCCAAGACCGACCACATCTTGATCGACCAGGCGAAGGAGGTTTTCATGTACATCAAGGCTCTCATGGCACTGTGTATAACCCTGGCACTTACTCTACCTCTCGCGATCACAGATGCTATGGCCAAAAAATACGAACTAACTCGCAATAGCGTGTCGAAACCTGGGGAAGTAAATAGCAAAGAAGTTTCCCTGTACCGCGTTAAAATTGGTGATTCTGAAATCGACGCCGTTGAAACGCTCGTCAACGAAAAAATTCCTGGGGTCCGAGTCGAACAAGTTGGCCGATTTGTCACTATGTGGGATCAATCCAACCCCACCGCGCCCATGGCCGGTGTGCAAATTACCGACGGCAAGGTAGATCTCATCTTCATCAATAACCGATTTTCCCACAAAACACGAGGTATTTTTCGTCAAATACTCACTGCTGAAAGTGTTAAGGAAATTCGAGACACCATGGGTCCCGAAGAATACGGTGATGAGAATCTCATGGGCGCACGCCTATGTTATGAGCAAAAAGGCTTCATCATCAGTCACCTGGGTCGGGATATCAATGTCATCTTTACTGATTCAGCATTGATTTCCCAAGAATGCTACACATTCTAAGCGTGATATGAAGTTTGAAGAGTTCTTTCATGTGGTGGGTCAAACTAACCTCCAGAAAGACCGCTTTATTCTATCAGATAACCTTCTGCACATATTTCCTCTCATCTAAAGCGCGTCATGGAAGACCGCCTGGTCACCAACCATCTCCTAGACGAAGAGCAAGAGGGCGAGGGATCGCTCCGCCCACAAACCCTGGACGAATACATCGGCCAAGAGCGGATGAAAGAATCCCTTCGGGTATGTATGGAGGCCGCCAAGCGACGGAAGGAACCCTTGGACCACACCATTTTCTACGGCCCCCCAGGACTCGGCAAAACTACTATCGCACATGTTATCGCCAAAGAAATGGATGGGACCATCAGATCCACATCTGGGCTTGTCTTGAACCATGCTGGAGATTTGGCCGCCATATTAACGAATCTCCAACCGCACGACATCTTGTTTATTGACGAAATTCACCGTCTGCCAGCCGGTGTTGAGGAAGCGCTCTACCCAGCCCTGGAAGACTTTCAAATTGATCTCGTAATTGGCCAAGGCCCAGCTACCCGAACAATGAAACTTAACCTGCCTCCTTTCACACTTGTCGGTGCCACTACAAGAGCAGGCGCCTTGACGTCACCGCTCCGCGAACGATTTGGCTTGGTCTATCGGTTGGATTTTTATACCCCTAAAGAATTAGACGTCATCGTCAATCGCTCGGCAAGATTATTGAATATTCCCATCGAACCCGAAGGCTCGACAGAAATTGGAAAACGTGCCCGTGGCACTCCACGAATAGCCAACCGACTCGTCAAACGCGTAAGAGATTTCGCGGAAGTCAAAGCCGAAGGCATGATCACGCAAAAAGTCGCGCGAGATGCGTTGCAATGGCTAGGTGTAGATAGCGAAGGCTTTGATGAGATGGATCGAAAAATCTTGTTAACAATATTAGATAAATTCAACGGCGGACCAGTAGGGATAGAGACGTTAGCCGCTGCCGTACAAGAGGAAAAAGCCACGCTCGAAGACGTATACGAACCCTTCCTCCTCCAATCCGGCTACCTTGACCGTACTGCACGCGGCCGCCAAGTCACGGCCAAAGCCTTCCAGCACTTTGAACGAAGGAAAGATTTGTTTGGATAAGATCCATTAATGTGGGGCCACCCCCCGCTATAATAAATCTTGTTTCCCGATCAAAAATTTCGGAATGATATGGTGCAATATGTAGAGACCGCTTTGAGATAGAGCGGCTCTTTCCTCGTTATACGATTCGTAAACATTGCCCTGGGGTATATCGTTCAGATTCAGGACATTGAATTTGACTGTGTACTTTCCACGCTGAGCCTTTAGTCCCAGAAAAATCTGCGCGATAATGAGCCCCAAGACTATTTTCACGCCATAAGGCAGCTTCGGTAATACATCTTGCAACTTCTATCATATTTCTTACTTCTAAATCAGAGCGAGTCTGAAGAAATCCTTGAACTTGCTTTTCCCATACGGAAATTTTGGCGGAGGCTCGAACTAAGGAGTCTCGACTCCGGACCAAGCCTACCTGGCCCCACATTAACCGCCGCAACGAATTCCGGAGCTTTTCAGCATCATCGAGATTTCGTTTGGAGCCGGTTTGCAACTCCGACAAAACACTCCGTTTATTTTTTACAGTCATTGCGGAGGAAAGCCCAGCGGCGGCATGTGCGGCTCGGACCCCGAATACCAGCCCTTCTAAGAGAGAATTGCTGGCTAACCGGTTTGCTCCATGGACCCCATTACACGCGGCTTCCCCAGCTGCTAATAAACCAGTGAGAGTGGACTCTCCATCGATATTTGCCTTGATCCCCCCCATGAAGTAATGAGCACTTGGTGATACAGGAATCCATTCCTCCGTGATATCAATATCATTTCGCAGGCAAGTCTTGTAAATTGTGGGAAATCGTTTTTTAATAAACGTACTACCTAAATGGGTAACGTCCAAGTACACGTGCCGAGCCCGCGTCTTCGCCATTTCCGACCAAATGGCTCGTGCGACGATGTCTCGAGGTGCTAGCTCTGCAGACGGATGGTAGTCAGACATAAATAACTCGCCTTTCCGGTTCCTTAGCAGACCACCTTCGCCACGCATGGTTTCGGAAAGCAAAAAGGGCAGACTCGAATGCAAAAAGAGAGAGGTTGGGTGAAATTGAACAAACTCCATGTCCTCCAAAATAGCACCAGCTCGGTAAGCCATAGCAAACCCATCACCTGTAGCATTGGGCGAATTCGTGGTCCTCGCATAAACCTGTCCGGCCCCTCCAGTTGTGAGTATCACAGCTCTAGCCGACAACACTTGGAGATGACCCGTTCCCTCGTTGACCACAATCGCGCCACAGCACCGGCCATCAACGATGAGGAGGTCCATGGTGAAATGGTGATCGAACCATTGAATCTGAGGTTGCTTTCTTGCCCGTTCCAACAACACCCGAATCATCTCGATACCTGTGGCATCACCCCTTGCTCGTAAGACCCGGTGCCGACTGTGGGCCCCTTCTTTGGCAAAAGCAAACTTGCCATCAACTTTGTCGAACTGCGTACCCCAGGCAATAAGCTCTTGAATCCGAGTAGGCCCTTCCTCGACAAGTGCCCGGGCCGCGTCTTCTCGACCGAGTTGATGCCCTGCTTTGATCGTATCGGAGAAATGCAGATTCACATCATCCTCCTCGCTCAAAGCCACAGCCACCCCACCCTGCGCATAGACAGAATTGCTTTGTCTCCGACTTCCTTTGGTTATGATAAGCACCCTCCCGTGCTGACTCAGTTCAATGGCCGCCCGCAACCCTGCGACTCCACTCCCAATCACAAGAAAGTCTGCTTCGGGCCCCCAATGGTATATGGTTCCTAATTTTTTCATGAATCTGTCTTTTTCTTTCTTTAAACGAAATACAAACGACGAGATATGTTTTCCTCACCTACGATAAGGACTCCCTGGTCGCCATCCCAAAAGGCAAATCCCCATCCACAGCAGCCAGCAAAATCACTTGCTTTCCGCTCCAGATCAAAACCCCATGTCCTTGTCCGGTAAGGCCGACTAATTCCGCTGTCTGCCGCTTCCATTCACCTTCCCACCTCACATTCACCATGGCCCGTCCACCTTTGATCGCCATCCGCTCTATCGCGAATTTCAGATCAATCTCGGCATAGACGTTAAAGTCTTTTTCAATTTCAACCTGAAGGCGTTGGAGCACATCCAAAGGCAGCATTAGTCCTCGCAACTCGTCAACATCCTTTCCCACATAGGCCTGACGTAAACTTTCGATCGCATTTACAATTCGTTCAAACCGAGCATGGTCTTCGGGAAATTGAAAAGATTTGGGCTTATCCCCGAAGAATCCGCGAAAACCGTCACACCCAGGAAGCAAGAAAAGAAGTGAAAATATCCCGCCCCATACAACAATGGCCAAAAGAAATCTTGGAGAACGCATGCGACATTATAGCGGTGTCTAGACAGATTGGGTCAAGAAAAATGACAAACAGCCATAAGGTAGGAGGAAATGCCGCATCAAGACAATGGAATGAGCACGCCTTCTATGAAAGAGATTACACCTCCCGTATCTTGCCTCCAAATCTTGCTTAGGCCCAGCTTCAATTTCTTGACACAACCTCAAACCCTGTGATAGGTCTCAAACTCTGCCATCGGTCTTTGGACGCGCAAGGTCGTCCTCTGTCAGAAGCGTTGTGGACACGGCAAATTTCTTGCTTCCACGGGAAGTGAAGGAGTGCAAATGGCAAGCGTTGTAAAGAAACGTCGAAAGAAAATGCGGAAGCATAAACACAAAAAGCTTCGGCGACGCATGAAATTTGCCCGAAGACGGAACTAATCAATTATTCCATCGCCATGTAGGAAAAATGCATATGGGAAAACGAATGAAAGTCCGAGTGCGGACGGCTCTGAGTACCTGTGCAGGAAATTTCTTTATTCCATCGATGCGCGACTAAGTATCTGATCTATTCAACGATGGAGCCGTATTTTTCATCATACTCTCAGGTGTGACAAGACGCAAAAGAGGAATCGGGCTTCGTTGCCCTCAATTAAAAGCTTGATTGAATCTGTGAAGAAATTGGAATAGGTCTTGTTCTTCTGCTCTTTGTTTGTCTGTCGTTCCTTCCCTAGTTACCCTCCACCAATGAATTTAAACTTCCGTATCGGTCACATTCTAGACAGATAGGCACCCGTAAAACCACTCATCACACCCCCATGTCACTCTTCTCTCGATTTTTCCCCTTTCTTCGTCCCTATTTTCCTCAAATGCTAGGCGCAGGATTAATGGTCATGGGCGTGGCCACCCTCAACCTGATTCTGCTTCGAATGACAGGAAAATTATGGGACATCGTCACTGTCCAACGAGACCTCGATCTTATGACTCACACCATTGTGATCTTTCTTGGAATTGCGGTCGGGCAAAGCGGCCTAGCCATGGGACAAAGCTACGCTACTACCCGGTTATCCCAACATATCATGGCAGATTTCCGAACTGCTTTATTTGACCATTTACAGAAACTGTCGTTGAATTTTTTTGCGAAACGGCGAACTGGCGAAATCCTTTCCCGCCTAATGAATGATGTGGGGGTCATTCAAACGCTTGTGACCGAAACCCCAATTGATTCAGCCAAACATGCCGTGACCTTTATTGGTGGCATTGGTTTTCTCCTGTATATGAACTGGAAGTTGTGCGTACTGATTCTCTTGCTCCTGCCAGCCTTAGTATTCGTCGCCCGACTGTTTGGCAAACACCTGAAAACACTTTCCACAACGATTCAAGACCAAACCGCTTCCCTAACCACGCTCATTGAGGAAGTCATTTCAGGTATTCGCGTCGTCAAATCGTTTGTACAAACATCTCGGGAACACAGCCGATTCAAAAAGTCTTTGAAGGCCTTAGTCGGTATGAACCTCCATCGCGCCGGGATCCTTTCATTATTCATCCCGACCATCACCTTATTGACATTTATCATGGCAGGGATGGTGTTGTGGTACGGCGGCAAACAAGTTATTGACGACTCCATGACACCAGGCGATTTGTTGGCCTTTGTTCTATTTGCAGGAATTTTAATCGGACCGTTTGGCTCTGCTGCCCGACTCTTCTCTCAACTCAAAGAAGCACAAGGCGCCATGCAGCGGGTATTTGAACTTCTTGACACTCAACCAGAAGTGACTGACCATCCGCAAGCTCACACACTACCCACCATACAAGGCCACGTGAAATTTTCTGGGGTGGATTTCACTTATGATTCTAGGCAACCGGTGCTCACGGATTTATCGTTTGAGATCCAGCCAGGCGAACTCGTGGCCCTTGTGGGCCCAACGGGTTCAGGGAAAAGCACCATCGCGAATTTATTGCATCGCTTTTACGATCCCACTGCAGGAAGCATTAAGCTGGATGGGCATGATTTGCGTGAAGTAACGCTGGAAAGCTTGTATCGCCAAATTGCAATTGTACCGCAAGAGACAATTTTGTTTGGCGAAACCATTTTCGAAAATATTCGATATGGCCGAGAAACAGCGTCCGAGGAAGATGTTATTCAAGCGAGCCAAGCCGCAAACGCGCATGACTTTATTACCGCCCTACCAGATGGCTATCAAACGATGATCGGAGAGAAAGGTATTAATCTTTCAGGTGGCCAACGCCAACGCATTGCCATAGCAAGAGCAGTAATCAAAGACCCTCAACTCCTAATCCTGGATGAAGCGACCTCTGCTCTTGATTCCGAGTCTGAACTACTAGTCCAACAAGCCCTAGGCCGATTATTTGCCAGACGGACTACTCTGGTCATCGCGCACAGGCTGACCACCATTCAAGAAGCCAACCGAATTTTCGTGTTAAATAAGGGAGTCATCGTGGAATCAGGAACTCATGGCAGTTTGTTAGAACAGGGGGGACTTTATCGTCACCTATATACTTTACGGATAGCAGAGCTAAAAGAGCCTGTTGAAAATTAGGACCAGGATATTTAAGAACGGCAGATTCGAATTTCTTATTTTTCAACTAATGCCTTACGAAAACTTAACGCCCTTGCTAGGATAAACATTTGACAGAGTTTTTCTCTCCTATTTAATCTTCGACAGGTCCGCATCAAGGCTAATAAGTTTGCCATCCGGAAAGAATATAACGATTTTAGATAACGCCTGCGGATCAAAGTCTTGATAGGAAAATAGAACTGAAAATCTTGAGACAAAATCCATTTCTGACTCAGGAATTTTCCGCCCGCGACTAGGCTTTCCCTTATCAGTCGGCATAATGTTATACGAGCCTTGCTGTAAAGCCACATTCGCACCTTCGGCAAAAAATTCTTCCTGCCCACACAACCCAATTTCCATTTCTAAATTCGGGATTTTTAAGATTTCCTCAACTTTCGATTCCGGCATTCGCACTGCTCGTTTCTGACCTCTAGACGTAGTCGCTTCTAATCGAGCAAAAAATTCCAACCGAAACACTTTCGTTCGTAAGATTGCACTGCTTCCACAGGGTTTGGTTTCCGGATCATCCCCAATCCTGAACTTTTTATCTGCCGCTATGATGACCGCTAAAATTTCCTCTTCAGAGGAAGCCTTTTCCATGGTTCCACGGGCTGAGGCCATGATCTGTTTGGCTTGCTCTAACGTAAGTTCCACGTCAATAGAAAACGCCGACGGAACACCTAAGCCTACAACTAAAAAAGCTACAAGGAGTCCTTGCCAAATTATTTTCTGTGTTATGATCTTGGTCCAGCACATATGGATCCTCCTTGGTTTCGTAAAAATGATCCTTTTTTATGAAAATGAATAGCCAACTATGATTCCTTAACATCGAATGTAAAATGTGGGAGTACGAATTGCAAGAAAGGCCCCTTCTCTTTTTCAATCACGGTAGGGGTTCAACTGCTATGAACGACTTTCCCGCTGCGCCAACCTTCCTCATCTTCATAGAGTTGACTCCCTTAAGGAAGTGGGGTACAGTAACCTCGCTTTTTGTTCGGGTGGACCTTGCCAAAAGCTTTATAGAACAATAGGTTCCGCCTACACATCTCCTCATTATGTTAACTGTCCCCGGACCAGGGCTCAGCTGAGCCAGGGCCAGGGTTTGGGAGCTTGCATGTCTCAACAACAAGATACCATGAACCTAGAAAGTTTGGAGCGTGTGTACACCAATTATTCCTCAGTGTACGATCAGACATTTGGAAAAGCATTTAACCAATCACGAGAATTTGCCGTCCGTGGATTACCGCTTGTTCCCAATGACGAGGTACTAGAAGTTGGAGTTGGTACGGGCATCGCCCTTCCGTTATATCCGGCGCATTGTAAAATTACAGGCATTGATCTATCAGAGGGAATGCTCAAGGTCGCACAAGAACGAATCAATGAACACGGACTCAACCATGTCACATTGCAACGCATGGATGCCGGGCAAATGGATTTCGCGGATAATTCCTTTGATCTGGTCATGGCAGCCTATGTAGTGACCGCTGTTCCTGATTATCGCAAAGTGGTCTCGGAAATGATCCGTGTGTGCCGACCAGGTGGACGAATTGTCATGTTGAACCACTTTAGCAACGGAAATAAACTCATTGCCGCTGTCGAGAAACTCATATCCCCCATGTGTCAGCGAATTGGATTTCGAACAGATTTATCCCTTAACCACGTGCTCGAAAGCACCTCTCTGCAAGTAACAAAAAAAGAAAAAATGAATCCCTTACGGTTTTGGTATCTGGTCGAATGCGTAAATGCGAAAAACGGCCATTCAGTCTCCTAAACTTCCCAGCCTTTAACCCTAAACCGCACCGCAATTCCTAGCCACAATGAAAATGGCTTTCTGTTTCCAACACGTTCCTTTTGAAGGTCCAGGAATCTTCTTTCCTTGCTTAGAAAAGCGCGGGTTTAAAATTCAAAAATTTTTGGTTCCCTCTGAGGAACTCCCAGTAAATATTCCCGACTTGCTGTTGATCATGGGTGGCCCTATGTCCGTCAACGACCCCGCCTCTTGGATTGCCCAAGAACTTGAATACATTCGCCGGGCAATTGATGCAGCCATTCCGGTACTTGGAGTATGCCTTGGTTCTCAGTTCATTGCCAAAGCATTGGGGGGAGAGGTTAGGCCTGGACCTCAATTAGAAATTGGTCCATCGCCTATTACCCTGACGGTTGAAGAAGACACGGACCCAGTCTTTGGAACATTCCCGCCAACCTTGGAAGTGATTCAATGGCACAGTGAAAGCCTCACGCTTCCTCCAGGAGCAATACTTCTTGCTTCGTCCGAGCACTTTCCAGTTCAAGCTTTTCGCTATGGGGAACGAGCCTATGGTTTGTTGTTTCATTTAGAATTGGAACAGGAAGGAGTCGAGGCTTTGTGTCACAAATTTCCAAACGATGTTCAAAAAGCTGGAACATCGGCTGAAACTCTGCTCAAATCTGCAGAAAAAGTGCTTCCTCAATTGCATGAATTAGCCGACCGACTCGTTGCACATCTCACTCAAAAATAATGGAGGCTCTCGCATCCAAATAACGAGGCCCTTGATCACCAACCCACCAGTACAGTAACGTTGTGATTCTTTAATAAATAAGTGAATAAGAAAATTTTGTCTGGCTAAAAATTAACTAAGGAGTCGATTGGGATGAGTGACTTTCCTATTACCTATGCTGAACGTATTCGCACATTGCCCCCCTATTTGTTTGCGGCCATTGATGACATGAAACAAGCAGCAGTCGCCAAGGGCGTGGATATTATTAACTTGGGTATCGGCGATCCCGATCTCCCCACCCCTAAATCCATTGTCAAGACAATGCAAGAAGCTGTGACCAAACCACAACATCATCAATATCCGTCCTCTAATGGCATGCTATCGTTTCGCACTGCCGTTTCAGATTGGTATAAACGCCGATTCAACGTCACAGTTAATCCTAAGTCGGAAGTCACAACCTTAATTGGCTCAAAAGAGGGTATTGGTCATGTCACCCTGGCTTTTATTGATTCTGGTGATGTGGTCCTCGTACCAAGTCCTGGATATCCGGTCTATCCGATAGCTGCAAGTTTTTCTGGTGGCACAACCTACGAAATGCCGCTCCTGAAAAAAAATGGTTTTCTTCCCGACTTCAACACCATTCCTCAAGATGTGCTCAAAAAAGCAAAATTGATGTATTTGAATTCGCCAAACAACCCCACATCGGTTCTGATGGACAAAGATTTTTTTAAGCGCGCGATTGATTTTTCTAGGGAACATCAGATTATTATTTGTCATGATGCAGCCTATTCAGAAATCTATTTTGATGGTAAGCGCCCGTCGAGTTTTTTGGAAGCTGAGGGCGCCCTTGACGTGGGTATCGAGTTTCACTCACTTTCCAAAACATTTAATATGACCGGTTGGCGGATTGGATTTGCCGTCGGTCGTGCGGAAATAATCTCAGGCTTAGCGCAAATAAAAAGCAACTTGGATTCAGGACAATTTCAAGCCATTCAAGAAGCCGGCATTGCAGCATTAGAATCGGAGGATCAATTAACCGATGGCCTTCGAACTATTTACCAGGAACGCCGCGATGTATTGGTGGCAGGGCTAAAAAGTCTTGGACTCCAGTTCGAAAAACCCTCGGCGGCTTTTTATGTATGGATTGAAGTGCCCAAAGGATATACGTCTTCTAATTTTACTGCGCATTTACTAGAAAAGGCTGGTATCGTGACCACACCGGGTAACGGTTTTGGTTCTCCAGGTGAGGGCTATATTCGTATGACCATTACCACGACAAAAGACCGATTAGCTGAGGCTGTGGATCGCATGAAAAAAATCGGCTGGTAGCCATTATCATAAAAATAAACTCTAGCTTGTATTGGGCTCCTCCTATTTGTAAAGAGAGGATAAAGCTATCATCAAGGGGATTAGACCAATTCAAACCCTTACACTCAAACCTTAGACTCTGAAACCTAGACTTTTATCTCTCCTGCGCCTCCTACAAAAAATGGGGAAAATGGGAAACGTGCCATTCAAACTATGAATCCGGAAACCGCATTTATCGCTTTTGGATCAAACCAGGGGAATCGGCAGGACTTTTGCGACCGCACCATTGCCCTGATGGAGCTACTACCCCACTCTAAAGTGATTAGAGTTTCTTCATATTACGAAACGGAACCTGTGGATATGGAAGCTAATCCTGACGACATGTGGTTTTATAATGGGGTTATCCAAATTGAGACCAACCTTCGGCCTGAAAATTTACTGGCCATTTGCCAAGAAACGGAACGAAGCTTGGGTCGCGAACCTGGCGATCGCAATCGTCCTCGTACCATTGATTTAGATATCTTGTTTTATGGAGAACAGATAATCAATACTCCACAACTCGCGATTCCCCATCCTCGTTTACACAAACGACGATTCGTCTTAGTGCCCATGGCTGAACTCAATCCTCAATGGGTTCACCCTCAACAACACGAGACAATTCAAGACTTGTTGCCCAAGTTGACGAATACCCAGGAAGTCCGGAGACTAGATATGGTCCCTGGCACGCATTACCACGCAAAACCTTCTTGTTCTCCACTACCCACAAGTTAAATGCGTATTCTCCGGACAACCCAAGCCATTCGAACTTGGCAATATCGTCAAAAAAAGAACAAAACATCAATTGGTTTTGTTCCAACTATGGGAGCTTTGCATGACGGCCATCGATCGCTGATTACACAGGCCAGGAAGACTTGCGATATCGTGGTGGTCAGTATTTTTGTGAATCCGCTTCAATTCGACCCCTCTGAGGATTTTGGACGTTACCCCCGAGACCTCTCCAAAGATCTCACCATTTGTCGAAAAGAAAAGACCGATGCCGTGTTTATCCCGCAGTTGGAGGATCTCTACCCACATGATTTTCAAACGACAATCACGGTAAGCAAGCTTTCCAAACAATGGGAAGGGGAATACCGACCAACGCATTTTCAAGGGGTAACCACAATCGTGACCAAATTGTTAAATCTTATCCAACCATCTCAAACTTTCTTTGGCCAAAAGGATTACCAACAATTTTTAGTCATTCGACAATTAATAAAAGACTTGGAATTGGATTCCAAGCTGACTCTGTGTCCTACAATTCGCGAAGCAGATGGGTTGGCCCTCAGTTCACGTAATCAATATTTGCTCCCTGCCCAACGCCAACAGGCACTGCTCTTGTACCAAGCACTTTTATCGGGAAAGCAAGCCATCAAAAATGGGGAGCGCCGGGCCACAGTTGTAGAGAAACGCATGGCCGCGACTTTCAAGGCAGAACACCCAAGCCACATTGACTATTTAGCATGTTGTGACGCCAGAACACTTGAACCTCTCCCCCGAATTC
>CAZGFV010000003.1:0-30656 GCA_964524575.1 uncultured Nitrospiraceae bacterium | reverse complement strand
TTGTACTCAAAATAGGCTCACCCCTCGCAGTAATAGTATCGATGGTTGGAGGCTGGCTTTTAGCGGGGCGAGCACTACGTCCAGTGGATAATATCACCAACACCGCACAGCGCATTGCTGCTGGAGATCTTACTCAGAGAATACACACCTCTTCTACGGATGAAATCGGCCGGCTCGCCTCAACCTTTAACGACATGATTGGACGCCTCGAAGCCTCAATTCGCCAGATACGACAATTTAGCGCCGACGCGTCACATGAATTGCGCACACCATTGACGATTACCAAAGGAGAAACAGAACTCGCCTTGCGAAAAGACCGAACTCCTGAAGTATATCGGGAAGTCTTGGAAAGTAATCTCGAAGAGATTGACCGGATGAGCCTAATTGTGGATGAACTCTTGTTTTTATCTCTAGCAGATTTGGGAGAGATTAAAATCGCAAAGGAACCAGTGCAGCTTGAATACCTGATCCAAGAAATTCAGCAGCAAGCTCAAGTTTTGGGAAAAGATCGAGAAGTGGAGACCGTGGTCCGACATTTAGAACCCGCCGAAGTAGCAGGAGATGAATTGCGCCTTCGAGAATTGTTGTTAAATATCGTAGATAATGCCGTGAAGTACTCTCAAGAAAAGGGGCAAATTGAAATAAAACTGGAACGAGCGGGTAACATGGCTAAACTGTCAGTAAAGGATAACGGGATTGGCATTAGCCCCGATGACCAAAAAATGATTTTCGATCGATTTTTCCGTTCGGATGCCGCGCGAGCCCATGCACAAAAAGGCACGGGGTTGGGTTTAGCCATTTGCAAATGTATTGCCGAAACGCATCAGGGCAATATCCAAGTTGAAAGCACCCAAGGCCAAGGCTCGTGCTTCACCATCACCCTTCCCCTACTTAGCCACGCATAAATAAAAGTGCAGGGCTCAGCCCCATGCGTCGAGGCACTTTTGTTTCGCAAAAGTGCCAAAACCATTTGGGCATAAAACTCCGCATAAATTGGATGGCAGGCAATGCCTACGCTATAACCCTATTTTCAAAATCCCAAATCCTAACCACGCCTCCTTCAACCTGATACTATTCAATTATTTCAGCCGATTCCCTTCATTAGAAGATTCTAATCCAGACTTAATCTTTCTCTCATCTCTCAATGATATAAAAGAAACAGTAAAACCATAGTACGTTTAAAAAGATTCAAATAGGAGGAATGACATGGCAGATACCCCACAAGACACAATCACCAAAACCCAACAACACGAAATATTTCCTCCTTCCGGTGTAGCAATTAGCTTGACTCTCACAGGACTTTTAGTTGGTTCCCTTATCGTCGGCGCAGTCGATTCGCCCAGAGCCTCCATTGCTGCCAACTCAGCTCAATCAATTAATAATCATGAAGAAACAAGAAGCCATGGCTTTGCAGATCTTGTTAAATCGGTCAGGCCAGCAACGGTCAACATTACCGCAACCAAAGTGATGACTAATTGGCAACCACCTGACATACAACAAGAAGGTCGGGACTGGTTTAACCAAGGTCCCCGAGATAGGAACTTTTTTGGAATGCCTGGGAGGCCCAGACAACCCCAAAAACCATTTGGTCAAGGTGTGGGCTCAGGAGTGGTTGTTTCCCCGGACGGATATGTGGTGACTAACCATCATGTGGTTGATGGCGCTAACAAACTCACCGTGACTTTGATAGACAAGCGAGAGTTCGATGGAACGCTCATAGGCAGTGATCCACAAACAGATCTCGCAGTAATCAAAATCAAAGGCAAAGATCTTCCTTATATACCATGGGGAGACTCTTCCAAACTCGAAGTTGGAGAATATGTTTTAGCCATTGGCAATCCCTTTGGTTTGAACTCTACTGTGACTCAAGGAATTGTCAGTGCTCTGGGTCGTGAGGGAATGGGAATTACCAAATATGAAGATTTCATCCAGACCGATGCTGCCATCAACCCGGGTAATTCCGGCGGCGCCTTGGTCAATATGAGAGGAGAGTTGGTTGGAATCAATACCGCGATCCTCTCAAAAAATGGAGGATATCAAGGTGTCGGATTTGCGATTCCAGCAAACATGGGCAAACACATCTATGAGAGTGTGATCAAAACTGGCACTGTACAACGAGGTTTTTTAGGCGTCAGTATCCAAGAAATTTCTAAAAATCTTGCCTTGTCTCTTAGACTACCCAATACCTCAGGCGCATTAGTCACCAATGTACAAAATAACAGCCCTGCGGAAAAAGCTGGTATCAAGCGAGGTGACACCATTATTTCTTTCGAAGGTCAAAAAATATCAAGCCCGCACAGTTTGCAGCGAACCGTAACCCGTACGAAAGTCGGAAGCGAGGTAACTCTGAGGATTATCCGGAATGGCGAAACCGTAACATTAGGCACAACACTCTCAGAACATCCTGACACAAGAAAGATAGCGTCATTTAACACACCATCCAAAACCACAAAACTGTATGGGCTCATGGTCGAAGAAATTAACCCTCAGATGGCTCGCCAGTTCCAACTTAACACAGATACTAGCGGCGTGGTGGTCACCGCCATACAACCTGGGAGCAGTGCCGATAGCGCTGGATTAGAACAAGGTGACGTGATAAGCGAAGTCAATAGGCAACCGGTTCGCAATTTGAACGATTACAAGTCCGCCATTTCCAATTTATCATATGAACGTCCAGCCCTCTTATTAGTTCACCGACAAGGCGTTCCAATCTTCATGACTTTGAAAGTCTAAAGACTACTGATAAAGAATATTCAAGTCTGAAAGGATGACGATTATGAAACCTAGGCTAACGCTACCATGCACGGACATGAACCCATCTCAACATACTAAAATAAATCAGCACAACTCTTCGGCCACTCGCCACTTGAGCGAAGTACCCACGACACTTGACACTATAAATGAAGACCAATTAGAAGAAACCAAAAAGGAACAAAACGCAATAGCCTTGGAAACCGTGTATTTTCGGACATTCAAAAAACGCCCACTCCTGGATCGGGAAGACGAGTTACGCTTAGCTAAGGAAATCGATGAAAGCAGCCAAAGTATCCGAAGAGCATTAGCCCAAGCTATTCACCTCATGAAGCACCTTGCTAACAAACCTCATTTCGAAAAATCGATCAAATACTTGATCGAAACTCGTGCTTTGAGTGGGTTTTCTTCACCCTCCCTGGATGAAGCCTACGAAGTCCTATCCAGACTCATGCTGGCATTGTCAGAAACAGGCCCCAAAGGTTTATTGCTAAGGAAACCCCTACGCTCTTTGCAGAAAGAAATTACTCAAGCTCGCATTATACTTGAACAAGCCAAGGATAGGTTAGTCCAACGTAATCTTCGGCTTGTCGTTGACTTGGCCAAACGATTCACGGGGCGTGGACTGAGCCTGTTGGACTTGATTCAAGAAGGTAACATTGGCCTCATGCGCGCAGCCGAACGTTTCCAATACAAAAAAGGGTTTAAATTCAGCACCTACGCCACTTGGTGGATTAGGCAGGGGATTTTTCGAGCCTTAGCCGATCAATCGCGAACAATTCGAATTCCGGTTCATACCACTGAGGCCTGGCAACGAATGAACAAGACCTTTCAACGATTAGCGCAGCAATTAGGGCGCGAGCCCAAAAATGAGGAAGTTGGTAAAGCGCTGGGAATCCAACCCAACCGTGTGCATGAAACCATGCAGGCCTTCCTAGAACCAGTATCATTTGATAATCCCACTGCCAATGGCGAAACATTTTTGGGAGATTTTTTACCTGATGAGAACCTCACTCCGCCAGACGAAAATATTCAAGACGAACAAATGATAATCCAAATCAATAGAGCCTTGGGCACATTGACTCCTCGAGAAGAACAGATTATTCGAATGCGATTTGGCTTAGGACATGACCATGGGTTAACCCTAGAAGAAGTCGGCAAGACCATGAACGTCACACGTGAGCGCATTAGACAGATTGAAGTAATTGCCCTCAAAAAATTACGCGAACCCAGAATGAAGGCTCAATTGGCCGAAGTATGTTAAATCGATTGATGCGTTCTATGTTACGTGGTCGCTAAATCCAAAAGAAATGTATAGATAAAGGCTAGTTCCCTAAATCGACGAAACCGTCCTGAGGCTCCTCCATGGCCCGCATCCATATTGATCTTGAGCAATAGACGATTATGATTCGTTTTCATAGTTCGAAGTTTCGCCACCCATTTCACCGGCTCCCAATACTGCACTTGGGAGTCATGAAGACCCGTGGTGACCAGGATATGGGGATAGCCCTTGGCTTCCACATTATCATATGGTGAATAGGACGCAATGTAATCGTAGTAACTTTTTTTATTCGGGTCTCCCCATTCGTCATATTCGCCCGTAGTCAACGGGATACTGTGATCAAGCATGGTCGTGATCACATCAACAAACGGGACTTGGGCCACAACCCCCTGGAATAAATCTGGTCTCATGTTGACAACCGCTCCCATGAGTAATCCACCAGCACTCCCCCCCATGGCAAAGAGTTTTTCCGGTTTAGTATAACCCTGCGCAATCAGATATTCCGCACAAGCAATGAAATCGGTGAATGTATTTTTCTTGTGTAAAAGTTTTCCACTTTCATACCACTGCCTCCCCAATTCTTCTCCCCCTCGAATATGAGCAATCGCAAAGATAAAACCGCGATCCAGCAAACTTAATCGAGGAGAGCTAAAATTTGCATCCATTGTAGCGCCGTATGAACCATAGCCGTAAAGCAAAAACGGATTGTCCCCGTTCTTTTCACATCCTTTTTTATAGACTAAGGAAATTGGCACTTTAACATCACCATATGCCGTGGCCCACACACGCTCTGTACAGTAAAGATCGCGACTAAATCCACCAAGTACCTCTTCCTGTTTCATTAGTATTTTTTCTCGCGTATCCATATTGTAGTCATAGACAGAGTTCGGAGTAGTCATCGAAGTATACACATACCGAAGCATAGGCGTATTGAAATCATGGTTTTCTCCAAACCCAGCTGAATAGGTTGGTTCTCCAAAATCTAAATAATGGTCTCCCTGACAGGACCACGGCAGGATTCGGATATTCATAAGACCTTGTTTTCGCTCTTCAAGAACTAAATAATCTCGAAACAATTCAAAGGACTCTAGCAACACATCATCCCGATGTGGGATCACCTCCTTCCAATGATCCTTGCCAGAATGCGTTACCGGCATTTTCATCAATCTAAAATTTTTCGCACCCCAATTGGTTCGAATATAAAAAGAATCCTCATAATGGTCAACGTCATACTCATGATCTCGCGCGCGAGTGAGTAATACTTTAAAATCCCCAGTAGGTTTATGCGCATCAAGATATCGGTACTCACTGCTCACAGTTTGCTGAGAGGCAATCATGATATACTGCTTAGACTTAGTTTTGAACACGGCGGCATTAAAAGTCTCGTCCTCCTCTTCATACACCAGACTATCATAGGAAGAGTCTAAACCGAGAATATGTCGCCATATTTGATATGATCGAAGCGTGACTGGATCTTGCTTGGCATAAAACAGTGTGCGATTGTCATTGGCCCAAGTCATATTGCCCGTCACACCTGAAATCGTATCCAACAATAATTCTCCTGTGCATAAGTCTTTACAACGAATTGTATAAGTCCGTCGACCTTGGGTATCATAGGCATAAGCTAAGATATTTTGTTCGAAGCTGATGGCCATTCCACCGACAGCAAAATACTCATGTCCCTGGGCCAAAACATTGGCATCTAGCATGACATGTTCCACAGCCTCAAGTGATTTCTTCTTTCGACAAAAAATCGGGTACTCTTTACCCTCTTCGAATCGAGTATAGTAGTAGTAATCATCAAGTTTGTACGGCACGGAGAGGTCTGCTTGTTTGATCCTTCCCTTGATTTCCTCGAAGAGTTCATCCTCCATTTGTTTTCGATCAGCCATTAACGCGTCGGTGTAATCATTTTCTGCCTTAAGGTAATCAATGACCTCCGGATTATCTCGTTGATTCAACCAATAATAGGGGTCAACTCGAGTATGTCCATGCTTTTCTAGTTTCTCGGGTCTTGCTGGAGCTAAGGGTGCGGAAACTACTGAGGGGACTTTCTGCTTCTGAGGCATAAATAACCAAACCTCCTTTCTGAGAAACATCCGATGGACAATAATAATTAGTCTTCGAGATGATTCGGTTGCTGGCGTACTTTCTTTAGTTGACTTCTGTCCTTTTTCTCTTTCAATCTCCGCTCAACCACGCTTCTGGTAACACGAGTTCTTTTTCGTGGCTTTGGCTGCCTCAAAGCCTCTCGCAAGAGCATCGCAAACCGGTCAATTAACAAAACTCGATTTGCAGCTTGACTTCTGGTCCCTTGCGCATGAAGGTACAAGGTCCCATCCTTTGTAATACGGGATTTGAGGCACGAGGCAATTCTCACTTTCTGATTATTAGTTAAATATTTAGAAGACCACACAGAAAAATGGAGAGTAACTCGCGTATTCACTTTATTGACATTTTGGCCACCAGGCCCGCTGCTGCGCGAAGCAGTAATCACAATCTCGTCATTGGGAATTGAAAACTCTTGGGTTATCATTACCATAAGACTGCTTCAACCCTCTACCGCTACAAGAAAGGTCTTTCTACAAATTAACCAGGAGGTTGTATTTTGGCAAGCGCTTTCAGCAGAACACTGAAAAATAGGGGCAAACAAAGGTCCCGTTTGACATTTGCTTGATACAAAAAAAGAGATTTAGGGCGTGGCATATATTCTTAGGAAATTAGCACACCACACCCCACCTAAAGCTAGACTTATATCGACTAAATAATAGCTTACTTCACTTCAACCGGTATCGATTTAGGTTTGGCTTCCTCTTGCTTTAGCACCTTTACAATCAACACGCCTTTATCATAGGTTGCCTTAGCCTTATTCGCATCCACGTACTTTGGTAAATTGAAACTTCTAGCAAAAGTACCATACCGAGCTTCCCGCAAATGATAGCCAGCCTCATTGTTTTCGTGCTCAATCTTTCGTTCGCCACGAATTTCAAGCGTGCGATCATTCACGGAAACATTCACATCCTTCAAATCGACCCCTGGTAACTGTGTTTCAAGATAGAGATGTTCCGTATCCTCGTAAACGTTGACTTCCGGAGCCCAATTAGTTGCCTCTTCATTCCGATCATCCCAAAGTGGCCGACGGAAAGGCTTCGTGTTCCACCAACCTAAGGTTTGCTCAATTTCTTTAAATGGATCCCATTTGACCAACATGTTGTATCTCCTTTCCGTATACTACGCTTTATTTGTATTTGTGAATGTTTTATCAAATCGCCTCTATTTCTTTAGATAAGTCCTACCTAGATAAAGTCAAGGCCTCTTTTATGAATAATTTACTGGAAGGCTAGGGGGAGACAGAGTAGAAAGAAGAAAGCAAGAATAGATCCTTATCTGCTTTCACAATCTAATTGACAAAGCCAAGAGGAAATGGCAACCCGAAAGGTGGCACCCCACGCATCATGGCAGATAAGTATGCAAAGCACGTCTGAGCCTTCAAGCACATCACTAATTAAATGGGTGAAAATGAAGAAATCACGTTAACGCCACATTCATACTCAAATAGAGTATCACTACCTCAACCGCATGAGCTATGATAATCATATAGAGATTCCGCTTCCGAATAAAAAACCATCCCCAAACTAACCCATCCCAAACCGCAATCCAATGAAGATGCCGAAAGATCGTTACCATGAACGGATCAAAAGCAAATACTAGAGAGGAAAGCGCCACGGCAAAAATTTGTCCAGCATATAATGCAAACCGCGGGGCTCCACAAAGCCAATCTACACACAATGCCTCCAGCCGCCCAAGAAGGAACCCCCGGAAATTTAGCTCTACCCCCATCGCGATCAGAAGTATTCCCCACGGAACCATTATCCAAGTCGGCACCTGGGCGTGGGGAGTGTCTTTCAAAAACAAGATATCACCCCCCACACTCGGTACACCCCAAAGAATCACAGAGGCATTAAACCCGCCGAGTAGTAAGCCTAAAATTACTCCAAATCGTATTCCAGAAATAAATCCATTTGCTTGCAATCCAAGTTGTTTCAACACACTAGAATTTTTGAAACACCAAAGACTCATCGCAATATATGAAGAAATTTGCGGAATAAATTGAATTAAACGATTTTGTTGAAAGACAAGAGGAAGGAGATAAAATAATCCGGTAGCCATAACAGGAATCAACGCTAACCATACTGCTTTCTCTTCGGATTTTTTTATATTCTCCTCCTTTGCAATATAAGGGAAACGGAAATAGAGATTCGCGTTCAAAGACCTAGCAAACGACTACTATACTAGAATTCCATACTCACAATTCTATCCTACCTAACCTCTCCACATAAAGAGAGAAACAAGAATCACATATCCACAAGCTTTCAAACAGACTTGATCAAGAAACACAGACCACATTTCTTGACGTAAGCAGGAGAATTACAGAAATAAGATTCCCAGATTTCACAGCAGATTCATAGGTTATACGTAAAAGCTTGGCTCTTACTCCCCAACAATTAACTTTAATTTCTTGAATATACCTGTTCAATGTGTCTTTGCAAACCATTGCATTAAGTATAAGCTATAGATTATGAATTATTATGAATAAATATTTTACTTCTACTGTTCCATAATTATTTAAAAATACTAGCTTATGTCATGCAAGAATTAGCATGCCCTCTGTGCAAGCATAATCAGTGCAAGTATTTTCCCAAATATCCTGGTTCATTTTTTTTTGAAATCAGCGATTTAATTAAATGCGACAATTGTAAATTAGTGTATGCCTCTAAAATGGCAGAAAAAAAGATCTGGATCACTAGTATAAATCTGGCGCCTATTATGGCAGCGTGCCCCTTCATGGCAATTTAAAAGCATTAAACTATATCTTTCATCAATAATTATGGAAAATTGTAAATTTTAAAAAAATATTATTAGCATCTTGATGTGCCAAGGCTCCAAAAACCAGCTAACTACGCAATTAAAAGCTCCCAGAAATTACCCATTTGTAACTCACCGATCAGTGATATGGACGATAACCTGGCCAATGCGAACCTTGCAGGCACTGCTGTTTTCTTCGTATCATCAAACCAGCAAGTTTATTTCAGATTCAATTTGATGGAGCCTTTTATGAGATACTCTCTTTTTACCACTACTTCTTGTACTCGACATTCTCATTCAGCGTTTATTGGCCACGTTATAACAACTATGAAAATAGGTACTGCCCTGTTCCTCGCAACCTTTGGATCGGCCTTATTTATCGAAATGGGTTCTCTTGCCCTGGCCGAAGAAATGGACAAAGCCAAGGAACTGCCCCGACGAGTATTACGACATACGCCCTCAATCTCAAAGGAATGGACCTTTGAAAAATATGGGCAAGCAACCACACCACCAGATTTTTTCGCCGAAACACTGGGGACAGGTCGACCAGCAGAATGGACTCTGACCAAACAAGAGGGCGCCCCTAGCCATTCCCATGTTTTGCGTCAACCCACTCCCTGCTCATCTGAGCACTGTTACCAAATGCTAATTAGCGAGAAAGTGCGGGCAAAATATATGGAACTATCTGTGGGCATACTAGCAGAACTTGGCACTCCCACATCTGGGGCCGGGCTACTATTCAATGCGCAGGATGGAAAAAACTTTCTGGCCGTTCTCGTCTATCCGGCTACGAATACAGCCAAAGCCTTTCAGTTTATTGACGGGAAACCCATTCTTTTAAAAAAGCAAGAGATATTTCCTAAGAAGGGGAGCAGATGGCATTTCATGCGCATTCACCAGACTTCGATTGTGAGTCGGGAAGTGATCGAATTTTCATTTGACAATAAGTTCTTGATGTCGCTAGAACCCAAGAATTTGAAATCCGGCAATGTGGGCCTGATCACGACCGGAGACGGAAGTTTTGCGTTTGATAACTTGCGGGCTGTGGAAATTACTACTGGCATTCCAATTTCTCGGCCACCGGCGTATTAAGATTGATTTTAGGAGGAGTGAATAGAAAGAACTTGGGGTAGAATTCAAGCTTTTTCGAGCAAATCTAAAAGGTCAGCGGGCCTATCAGAGATTAGGATTAGGCTTCGGTTTTCTGCACTCACAAAGCCTTCTTGCACTTGGTGGTCCACAAAGTTGATAAAGGCATCGAAAAAGCCCTTAACGTTTAATAGCCCGCAGGGTTTTTTGTGAATGTGGAGTTGCCTCCAAGTAACCATCTCACAAAATTCTTCAAGTGTTCCATATCCACCGGGTAACGCAATAAATCCATCCGACAGATCTGCCATGAGCGCCTTACGTTCATGCATCGATTCCACTACGTGCAGTTCCGTGAGGTCCTGACGAGCCAACTCTTTTTCCTGCATAAACTCTGGAATCACACCTAGCACTTCGCATTTTCCAGCTAATACCACTTCCGCGATCATGCTCATTAATCCGATGTTCCCACCGCCATACACCAAACCCATTTCACGACGAACTAGTTCCTCGCCCATGGCTTTGGCAATTTCTTGGTAACCACGTCGGAACCCGTTGCTCGAGCCACAAAATACACACACTCGTTTCATAGTTTCTTTTTCTTTAAAAAACCATTTAATAATGACGAGTTAAGACGTGCTATTTACGGATACCTTGAGAAGGGAATAGGGATTAATCCGCGAACCATATAACCGAACCCCCCAGTGCAAATGAGGTCCAGTTGCTCGACCCGTGGCACCAACTTTTCCGATGGGCTGTCCTTTTTCAACTATTTGTCCCTGCATCACATCAACCACCGACAAATGGAAATACATAGAAAAGAGACCGAGTCCATGATCCAGAATCACTCCTTTACCTGTAAAAAAGTGATCTATGGTTAACCGTACCATCCCGCTATTAATGGCGACGACGGTCGTTCCTGTAGGCGCAGCAATATCTTCTCCACTATGAGGACGTTTTGGCTTTCCATTGATAATCCGACGGCTGCCAAACCTCCCTGATATCCTACCCTTGACAGGTTCGATAAACTCGCTATTCCACAAGGGATTGGGTAACAAACTTTCAAAAGACCTATGAAGCACTTTGGACTCGTGCTTAACACGGGCTAAGGTTTTTTAGTCCAAATCCACCATATTCTTTGGCAGTTTTAAATGTTGGACCTTGAAATCTTCTTTCATTAACAGGACCGTCACCTTATGCCGCTCGGTCCGATTTGGATACTGTACTTGAACCTCCAATTCATGCTGGCCAGGTTGATCCTGCATATCCAAACCTAAAAGCCCAGCATATTTTTCATCACCAATGGGGAAAAATAGGATTTCCCGTTTCAATAGATGACCGGTGACTCGGTCAGGTTCACCCGTAATGGGTAGGGTAAAAACAAGCACCTCACCCTGCTTTCCACTTAACAGCCCATGGGTTCCAGCTGGAAGATCCTGGACGTGCGAAGCAAAATTTAGGGAGAACATACTCGCAAAGAGAACTATAAGGAGCACGAGCGTTCGCTTTGAAACAGGCATCATCTGTCAAAGGTAAGTGAAAACAACGATCGGACTATGGATACAGACGAGCAGCTGGTACTTGCGCTAATAACTCATCGACGCGCCGATTGAATGCGGTAAAGGGATCCATACATAGATTCGTCTCTTCCCAGTATCCATTGAGTTTTAAATACGTCCAGTCCACAGTATACGAACGATTCTTTGCTCTGGCAAATCTAATAAAGTCACCCCGCACTTTGGCTCGCGTGGACTGAGGAGGCACGACCATAGCCCGCTCAATGGCTTGTTCATCAATGATTTTTGAAACTTTTTCCTGCCTTTCCAAAATATAGTAGAGCCCCCGCTTCCGACTCACATCATGGTATTGTAAATCCATCATGGCAATACGCGGATCATCCCAACCGCAGCATTTACGCTCTGCATAAGATTCCATTAACCACTTTTTGGTTATCCAATCCACCTCTTTCACGAGTTTCATAGGGTCATCTTCTAGAGCATCCAACACGCGCTCCCATTCCTTAAGCACATCTGCCATAACCTTATCAAACGGTTGCGTAGGTAAATATTCCTGTGCTCGTTCAAGATAAATACGTTGAATTTCTAATCCACTCATTTCTCGTCCATCATCTAGCTTCACCCGTTTTTTTAAAGTGGGATCACGGGAAATTTCTCGAATGGCTTTCACGGGATCTTCCAATTCAATGCCAGGAATGAAGAACCCGTCTTCAATCATAGATAACACTAATGCAGCAGTCCCGACCTTGAGATAAATCGAGAACTCGGACATATTGGAATCACCAAGTATAATGTGAAGCCGACGGAACCGCTCCGCATCCGCATGAGGTTCGTCTCGGGTATTTATAATGCTTCTGGAAGACGTCGTGGATGACGAGGTTTTTTCATGGATATGTTGCGCGCGTTGAGAAATAAAGTATTGCGGCTTCCCTGAAATCTTCAGCACTTTTCCCGACCCTGAAAATATTTGCCGTGTGACAAAAAAAGGAATGAGTTGCTCCGCAACCTTCCAAAAATCCACATCTCGCCGCATCAGAAAATTTTCATGAGAGCCATAGGTATTACCCAAAGAGTCAGTATTATTTTTGAAAATATAGATATCCCCAGATAAGCTTTCTTCTCGCAAACGTTCTTCCGCTGCTGGAAGGCATGACTCTAAAATACGTTCTCCGGCCTTTTCATGAATAACAAGATCGAAAATGTCATCGCATTCGGGAGTAGAATATTCAGGATGGCAACCCGTATCCTGATAGAAACGCGCACCATTTGTGAGGAAGGCATTGGAGGGCCAACTATTGGGTATCAGCCCCTCGAAAATATAACCGAGGATTTTCTCAATCGGCAGATATACTCGGCCATGGGGCGAGAACGTAAGACCGTATTCGCATTCAAGACCAAAAATTCTTTTCATCATTGGTTCTTGGTACCTTTGTTAAAGAGCTTACAGTAGCATACACCTCGTTCCGCCGGACCTTCAACTGATTTTGTCCTAACAACAGGGCAAAAGGCATAGAATCAGTTGTAGAAAACATGTTTCATCTGAACTAAGTGATGAAAAGAATACATAAATTAAGAACATTTTCAGGATGTTAATTTGGGAATAATCCCATACTGAAAAACACACTCGGCTAGCTATTGATAAAAGCACCCCTCAATTAAGGGAGCACCATCACAATCGGTAGGGTTTGAAATGCTTCATGACAAAAGAGAGGAGAACTCATTTTCCGAAAGTCTTCGGAATTTTCGGCCTTGACGAGTGCGGTCAAGGGTCGCTACTTCCAGGCCGCTTGGTGGAATATCTTGCTCAGTAACCTTTTTCAAGGCACTGACACAATGTTGTAACGCCACCTGCAACTCGAGGGTTTGGTTGCCAGCACTTTTTTGTAGTTCCGCGAGCAAAGATTCGGATTTCCCCCCAATAGCGATAAATACATGTTCGTGAAATATAGTCCCATCAAAGGCAATCCGGTACAGTTCATTTTCGCCCTCATGTTGGCCAACCTGAGCCAACATGATTTCCACTTCAAAGGGTTTCAGTTCTTGCCCGAAAATGGTTCCTAGGGTTTGTGAATATCCATTCGCCAGGGAACGTGCAGTTACATCCTCTCGACTATACATGAACCCTTTGAGATCCGCATGCTGAATTCCGGCTTTCCGAAGATTTTCAAATTCGCTGTATTTGCCCGCCCCAGAAAAAGCGATATTGTCATAAATTTCCGAGACTTTAAATAGCGATGAGCTGGGATTGTCAGCCACAAAGAGCACCCCATCTTGATACTCGATCGCAATTATCGAACGGCCTTTGGCAATTCCCTTTTTCGCATACTCCGCCTTATCTTGCATCAACTGTTCGGGAGAAACGTAATACGGAATGGACATACTCAATCCTGCATTGCTCGCGCCTGAGCTAATTCATCGCAAATAGAACCTATCTGGTTTTCCTCAACATCTCGGACTCCAGCAGCATCAATCAATTTCATGGTTGGAAAAATACGGCGAAGGGTATCCGGTCCACCTGTTCCAACATCTTCTTCCGCTGCACTAAACAGGGCTTGCAAGGCCAACCGAATGGCTTCCCCCTCTGGAAGATTTCGGCGATATCGTTCTTTAATCGTCACTTTAGCATCTTTTCCACCAGACCCAATCGAATGATAATCAGTCTCTTCGTACCTCCCGCCCGTCACATCATATTTAAAAATTCTCCCCTGGCAGAGATTGACATCAAAACCTGCAAATAGGGGAATCACCACGAGTCCTTGCATGACCATCGGCAAATTTGCTTTAACCATATGCCCAAGTCGATTGGCTTTGCCTACGCAGGACAAAGGTACGCCATCGAGCTTTTCATAATGTTCCAACTCAATACTGAAAAGCTTGGCCATTTCAATACAGGGTCCGGCTACGCCGGCAATAGCCATCGCAGAATGACTATCAGCCTTAAATACTTTTTCCATGGTCCGGGCCGCGAGTTGATATCCTTCAGTAGCGCGACGATCACCGGCTATGATGACCCCTTGGTCATACTTGATGGCTAGTACCGTCGTTCCGTGCGTAACAGAGGACAGGTAGCCTCTCTGTATATCCTCTGGGGATATCGATGCTGGAAGAGCACCACTCCAACGAACAGAAGGAGCTAATTCCGGTCTGATCTGGGATAGGTGATCAAAAAAACTTGAACATTGTAAAAGGGGTGAGGTAGATAATTTCATCCATTCCACTCCATTCCACTCCATTACGCAACATACTTTACATGATAAAATTTAGTCATGCAAAAATCACTTTTCGGAAGCGGATAATTTGGCGAGTAACTCTTCTGCAGTTTCCACTCCATCTAATAATTCGTTCGTTAATTGCCGAGTTCCCTTGAAAGGGTCCATGAGGGGTACGCGTTTAATAGTCGTATTTCCAACATCAAACAACACGGACGTCCAACTCATACCATAGATATGTTGGGGAAATTTTTGCAGACAAATTCCACGAAAATAGGCACGGGATCCGTTAGGGGCTACCCTCTCAGCCTGTTGTATCTCCTCAGCAAGAAGCACACGTTCGATTCGATTCCCACGCTCCAAGGCATAATACAAACCTTTGCATGGTCGGATATCGTGATATTGAAGATCCATACGCGCGACGCGTGGATCGTCCCATCCACATCCTTTTCGATCCATGTAGGACTCAATCATCTGCCGTTTCGCAACCCAGTCCAATTCTCGGACAAGCAGCATAGGATCTTTTTCTAAGGTATCCAACACTGATTCCCATCTTACTAGCACATCCTTGGTTTCTGGGCTCAGAGCATGACACGCATAAAAGTCATGCGCGGTTTTCAAAAATTCCCGTTGGATAGCAATTGCCGTTGTCGTACGCCCACCACTCAGCTTAATATCACGTTTCACGAAAAGGTCCCGTGATACCGCCTGGATGGCAGCAATAGGATCGTCTAACACTATGAGGGGTAGCGAAGCACCAGACTCAAGCAAATCCATGATAATAGCACTAGTTCCCACCTTTAAGTAGGTCGAAATTTCTGCCATATTCGCATCGCCCACAATCACATGAATGCGACGGAATCGAGAATAATCCCCATGTGGTTCATCACGTGTATTGACAATGGGTCGCTTTACCATAGTGTTAAGGTCCACTAGACACTCACAAAAGTCAGAACGTTGGGCAATCTGATAATCCACGGGTGAGGCTCCGTTCTCAGACCCAACTTTTCCGGCTCCACTAAAAATTTGACGACTAACAAAAAATGGTAGAAGAATTTTTATTACCGCATCAAACGGTACCTTGCGGGATAACAAGTAGTTTTCGTGATACCCGTAACTATTTCCTTTGCCATCAGAGTTATTTTTGTACAACGCATACTGCCCTTCTCCAATGTCTCGATTCATGAGGTCCAAACTCTGTAACGCAACCAATTCCCCTGCCCGTTCATAAGCCACCAACTCGCGAGGGTTACTACATTCAGGCGTGGAATATTCGGGATGTGCCCCATCAACATACCACCGCCCGCCATTGGCCAGAACTTTATTAAGTTGACGATTGTAGTCAGGGCCAGGACGTTCGCGCTCCCCTTCAACTTCGAAACCACGTGCATCAAGGAGGGGATTTTCGTTTTCGTAATCCCACACTGCTTGCGGAACCGGGAGCGATGGATAACAGCCTATAAGTTTGAGAGAGTTAGCAACCGGATCTGAGAGCGGAGCATGACGAGAAGCAATACCAAATTCAGTTTCTGTTCCAAGAATTCGATGCAAGGGAACCTCATTCTAACGTAAACATTACAACACTAAAAATAATGCCCAGCGCTGATAGTTTCAATCTCGCGGTTTTCCTGAGACTCTGAGGTTAAGGTTCGCACATGAACAATTTTTTCCTCTTTCTTCCCGGCAATGCGAACCCAGTCATCGGGATTCGTCGTATTGGGGAGATCTTCATGCGCTTTAAATTCTTCACGGATGGCTTTGAATAGATCTTCTTCATTTATGCCTTTTTCTCCAGTGGCAATTGCACGTTTTACAGCAGACTTTTTCGCGCGCGATACCACACCTTCAATCAGAGCACCACTAGCAAAATCTTTGAAATAGAGTGTCTCTTTCTCACTATTCGCGTATGTAACTTCCAAATACTGATTTTCCTCGGTCAACGCGTACATAGATTCCACCGTTATTTCAATCAACCGGTCAGCTACTTTCTGGCGATCACCTTTTAAACGATCAAGTTCCTCCTTAGCAAAGGGGAGATCGTTCGTAAGATATTTAGCAAAAATATCCTGGGCGCTTTTTTTGTCGGGCCGTGGAATTTTGACTTTGACATCTAATCGACCTGAACGCAGCACCGCGGGATCAATAAGGTCCTGGCGATTACTCGCGCCGATCACAATGACATTTTCTAATCGTTCCACTCCGTCAATTTCTGCTAAAAATTGAGGGACAATGGTAGATTCAATATCGGATGAAATTCCAGATCCGCGTGTGCGGAACAGTGCATCCATTTCGTCAAAAAACACGATAACAGGATTTCCCGTGGCTGCTTTATCTCGAGCCTTTGAAAACACTTCTCGAATTTGACGTTCGGATTCACCAACATATTTATTTAACAGTTCAGGCCCCTTGATATGCAGAAAAAAACTCCGAATCTCCTTCCCAGATAAATGCTTCAACTTTTTCCCAATAGAATTGGCCACAGCTTTAGCAATCATAGTTTTCCCGCACCCAGGAGGACCATACAACAACACGCCTTTTGGTGGAGTGAGTTTATATTCCAAAAAGAGGTCAGGATAGAGGAACGGCAACTCTACAGCATCCGTCACATGCTCGATCTCTTTCTCTAAACCACCAACATCCTCATATCCGATATCAGGCACTTCCTCGATCACCAGTTCTTCAACTTCAGATTTGGGAATTTTCTCAATTACATAACCTGAGCGAACATCGAAAAGCAGATGATCTCCTACACTTAATCGTTCATCGAGGAGTGGTTCACCCAATTCCACAACACGCTCTTCGTCATGATGCAACTGAACCAGCACGCGTACATCATCAAGACGATCCTTTAATCGAACAACTTGACCTTGTGGATCATACCCACCGGCTTCAATGATATTTAAGTCCTCATTCAAAATAACCTCTTGCCCCTTACGCAAGGACTCTACCGAAATCGTCCCTTGCGCACTGACTTTCATTTTACGCCCCGACACATACACGTTTGCCGTATGATCATCATTCACACTACAAAAGAGAGCATATGAAGATGGAGGGGCGGTAAGCTTTTCGATTTCAACTCGGAGCGCTTCAATTTGGGCTTTAGTTTCTTGAAGCGTGGCAGCGAGCTTTTCGTTTTGCTTTTGGGACTGTTGTAATTTGATTCGGGTTTCGTAAAGATGGCGCGTTTCGGTTTCCAACGCTTGCAATTCACCTCTTAATTTCTCAATTTCGCGGGTATACTCTTCGAATTTTTGAAATCTCATAAGTAATATATTGCCTGCGCATTTAGTTGAAAAACACACCAATACTCAAAAAACAACACACATAAAAACTATAGACTACCCTCTTCCCTCATAAACAAACACCTGTATTTAAAGGACACACCACAACCCGCAGACTTGCTGCAACCATCAAGAATTCTAGCATTGGGTTTTAGAAAGAAGCAACAGAGCAAGTTACAAATCAAGGTGCTTCAGGTACGCCAAGTTTTGCAGTAAAATACTTGACGGTTTCGGCAGAAGAAGTTGATCGAAAAATTGATGAAATAACCGCCACACCATACGCACCAGTTTTTTGTATTTCTTCTACACAAGAAGGCTGAATCCCACCAATAGCAAATATTGGAATGCGACACTTTTGTGTCGCTTCTTGAAGTATTGACAACCCTAAAGGTGAACCATATGCTTTAGACGACGTATCATAGATCGGACCCAACACAACAAAATCTGCGCCTTCTTGTTCTCGAGATACAGCATCTTTCACTGAATGTACTGAGACCCCTATCAATCGATTGGGACCCAAACATTTTCGTGCTTTTTGAACAGGAAGACTACTTTCACGTAGATGCACTCCATCCGCTTGAGTGGCCATCACCAGATCTACCCGATCATTGATGAGAAAAGGAACCCGAAAAAACTTTGTCCATTTAGAAATTATTGTAGCCAATTGAAGTAACGCCCGCACTGAAAGATCTTTCTCCCGAAGTTGCAACATAAAACCACCACAAGGAATTAACTTCTCTAGAAATTTCAAAAAATTGGCTTCACCAACTTGATGACGATCCGTGACAAGATACAAAGGAGGAAGAATCAAATTAGGCATGAGAAAGGCATTAGAATAACCATGTTAGGTAATCGATAATGCGCGATGAGTAAAGACACAATCTGTCTTTTTTATGCTTCACTTTTCAATATTTACCTACTTACGTATTTATAACATACCTTCAATCGATGTGCTGGCCGTGGCATACAATTTTCGAGGAATGCGGCCAGCTTTATAGGCAAGACGACCTGCATCAACCGCATATTTCATGGCCTCGGCCATGGCTATCGGATCTTTCGCGCCAGCAATAGCCGTATTCATCAACACCGCATCTGCTCCAAGTTCCATGGCTAACGCAGCATCTGAAGCCGTGCCGACTCCGGCGTCCACAACGATGGGCACCTTGATAGTTTCAAGGATAATTTTCAAATTGTAAGGATTTCGAATGCCCAATCCTGACCCAATCGGCGCGGCTAACGGCATGACCGCTGGACAACCAACATCAACGAGCTTTTGCGCAACAATGGGATCATCATTCGTATACGGCAATACAATGAAGCCTTCCTTCACGAGTATTTTTGCCGCTTCAATGAGTCCAGCGGTATCCGGAAACAAGGTTTTCTTGTCTCCAATAACTTCGAGTTTCACCAAATCCGACACCCCGGCTGCCCTCGCTAATCTGGCATATCGAAGAGCATCTTCTACGTTATAACATCCAGCTGTATTCGGAAGAATCGTATATTTTTTAGGATCAATGTAATCCAAAAGGTTTTCAGAATTATGATCTGTAATATTAACTCGACGCACAGCCACTGTTACTACATCAGCCCCTGAAACTTCTATGGCTTTTTGAGTTTCAACAAAGTCCTTATACTTACCAGTTCCCACCCACACGCGAGATCGGAACTCGCGTCCAGCTATGATTAAACGATCATTACTCATAAGTTACTCTATATTTGAAAGTTGAGTGAAAATCCCATTGCTGAATATTCTAGTCACTCCTAGCTACTATTACACTGGGAATAAACGAGACATGATGTGAACCACCACCTATAAAACTCATAACTTCTATTCGATCCCCCTCTTTTAATATTTGCGTTTCAAATCCGCCCTTTTCCATAATTTCGAGATTGACCTCTACGGCAACTTGATCAAGACGGACACCTAAGTGTTGCAAAAGACCAGCAACAGTGATTCCAGCCTCTATATCACGCTGCTCTCCATTTAATTGAATCACCATGGGGCAATATCAACGCACATTCACCAAAAAAGAAAAGACGTTCCCCTTGATTAAATTAAGCCAGGCACCATCCTACGAGACCCCAGAAATGCTTGTCAATGAAGAGCAAAAAACTCCTTTTCCGATAATGAGCGATCATACTCAAGGGTCATAGCAATCACGACCTTCGATGGCTATAATCCATCAAGTCATTTAGAAATCCGCACCCCAACTATGTACCAGACCAATATCACACTTGCTAATCTCTTCCTTACCATGGCCGAACTCCTACAAAAGGAGGAGGCCAATCCTTTTCGCGTACGAGCCTATCGACGGGCAGCTTTCACCCTGGCCGAACTCGATGAGGATATTGAGAATATTGCACAGCGCGGTGATATCGATACACTGGCACATATTGGAAAAGACTTGTCGGCAAAGATTCAGGAATATCTCGATACCGGCACTATTCGTGCCTACGAAGACCTGAAATCTCCATTGCCAGCTTTTACTGAACAATGGCTTCAACTTCCTGGGCTCTCGGAACCCATTATCAACGATTTATACTTTCGTTTGGGTATTCGCTCTCTTAATGATCTTGAAGCCTTAGTCTCATCTCATTTACTTCGAACTCGGCCCGGAATTACAGCCACAACGGAGGAACTACTAGAAGCCATTCGGTTGCTTCGGGAATCGTAACCTATTGATTGACCATTACAGTAGGTCTTTGATAGGTTGACCCTCGCTCCAATTGCCAGATGAATTTCAATACTATGATTCGAGAAAGGATGTGGAAAAATGGCGGTTTCAGCATTTGTTCTGGTAGATGTTATGGGCGATCACACGAAAAGTGCCTTTAAAACCATTACCCGAATTCCTGGGGTGAAACATGTCTATGTGATCACTGGTCCCCACGACCTGATTGTTGATATCGAGGCAGAAACCATGGAAGGCTTGAATGATCTTGTATTGTCTAGAATGCGAACCGTCGACGGCGTAAGAAAAACCACAACCGCTATTGTTTTGAACCTATGAAAGTCACTGCCAATTCAAGCTGACATTCTCCCTCTAGCTTCTAAAGCGCTTAGTGTCTAATCTTTTTTGATTAAGCTACAGTGGGCGCAACTCTTTGAATACCTTCCAAGTTTTTAGCAACTCAATTGCTTTTTGCAGCTGGATATCCTTTTTCATTAATTCCGCTTCAATATTTGTTAAATCTTTTTTCTTTTCAGTAGTCGATTGATCAGAGTCATTTTTCAGTGGTTCAGACACAGCCGTAGCATCTTCACCAGACTTTCCAGTGCTTGGAGATGATTCTTGCGACAACTTTATGGATTTGGGGTCCACGACAATATCCGGTTTGATTCCTACCTTGTGAATAGACTCGCCTCGAGGGGTATAGTATTTGGCCGTTGTTAGCCTGAGCCCAGATCCCTCAGAAAGTGGCAAAATTGTCTGCACCGATCCCTTACCAAACGTCGTCTTGCCAATGATCACAGCTTTTCCCCAATCCTGCATAGCTGCAGCGACAATTTCCGATGCACTTGCGGACCCCTGATTAACCAGTACGATCATCGGGTATTCAAAATGGTCTGATGTCATATGCGAACGATATTCATCCTTCTTTCCATCACGACCTTTGATGGAGACCACTAACTTATCCGATTCTAAAAATTGCTCTGATACTCCAACAGCCGCAGATAACAATCCCCCAGGATTATTCCGCAAGTCCAAAATCAGGCCTTGAATATTTTTCTCTTTCAACTCGCTTAATTTGTTTTCCAAATCGCCTGCCGTGGCTTCCTGGAATTGCGAAATTCGAACATAACCAATTCGCTCATCAAGTACACGTGAACGGACGCTTTGAATCTTAATCGTATCTCGAATCAGAGAAAATTGAAGTGGCGTCTTGGAACCTTCTCGGTCAACAGTCAATGTAACTTTTGTACCCTTGATCCCTCGCATCTTTTGGACGGCTTCCATCAACGTTAAATCCTTAGTGGGCACATCATCCACCTTCGTAATCACATCACCGGCTTCAATGCCCGCCGCAAACGCAGGCGTATCTTCAATTGGCGCAATCACGGTAATCCGATGGTCCTTGACACCAATTTGTATGCCTAGGCCTCCAAACTCTCCCCGGGTTTCTACCTGCATTTCTTTATACATATCGGGAGTCATGTATGAAGAATGCGGGTCCTATGTGGCCAACATTCCACGTTCTGCGCCATGAACCAAATCCTTGGTTAGAGTTTCTTACACATAGTGCTTCTTAACCTGAGTCTACACCTCAGCAAAGACCTTTAACTCCTCATACGTTTCGCTGGCATGCCCAGTCTTCTCCCATCCCTTTCCAATCACCACACCCAACACCAGAGTGGCAAGGACCACGAAGCCTATCAGCCACACCATCGAAGACCGTCTCTTTTCCATCATGTTCGCTTCCTATCTTAAATTGTACGACTATCGCCTAACCAACCACTTTTGGGGATCTACGGGTTGGGTGCCCTTGCGCAATTCAAAGTATAAAATAGTTTTGTCGGTTAGACCAGATGCTCCTGTATGGCCAATCACCTCCCCACTGGCCACATCATCATCACGCTGAACCACGAGTTTAGAGGCATGGGCATAAAAGGAGAAAAACCCATTACGATGATCTAGGATCGCCACTAATCCATACCCCTTTAACCAATCAGCAAACACTACATTCCCCCCAAATACTGCCTTGATCTCACTTCCTTCTCGCGCTTCGATTTCGATACCTTTCTTATTTACATATGTATTAAACATATGATGTTTTTGACGACCATAAAATGCTACCACTCGGCCATCAACTGGCCAAAGCAATTTGCCTTTTTTCAAAAAACTCACGACGCGCCCCTTACTTGCTGGGTCATATTTCTTACTACTCTGCAATAAATTGTCCAGTAAGAATTCTTTTCGTTCCTCTGCGCGCTCAAGAGTGGCAAGGGCTTGCCCATGGGTAAGCGTTTGATGTTTTAAACTCGTTAAGATTGCTTGTTTGTTTCCTTTAATTCCCCTCATCACATTCAATTTTTTTGCGGTTCGCTCTTTATTCCTAAGAAGGACACTACGGATTCGAGCGCGATCTTCCTTCAGTTTCAAAAACTGCTTCATATCATCTTTATAGTGAGCCACTACATTTTGCTCCCAACTCGTCAATGATGAGAGATATGTCATTCTTCGCTGAAACTGTGCATAAGAATGAAATGATAATAACGATTGAAACCAACCACTCTGGCCCTCCATATACAACCGGCGCAATCGCGTCTTGACGGCTTGCTCTCGTCGTTGCAAACTCACCTTCAGTTGATTGGCTTTTTGGTTTATCTTTTCCAATTCCCGATCAGTCTTTCCAATCTCATGTCGTATAGCATCATAATCTTTGCGTTTCTGATGCACTTTCCGATCAAGACTTTCTACCGACGCTAGAACTGAATCATGTCGCTTTTGGGTTGCCTCCTGTTGCTTTTTGGCCTCTTGGATTTCCTGCTTCAATTGTTTCAGGTTGCTGCGTTCCTGCTTGATTTTTTCTCGTAAGGACGGCTTTTCAGCCCACGCAAAATTGGCAGCCCCACCTGAGAAGAGGCAGAAAACACTTATAGTTAAAATGATTCTACACTTCATTATTGCGAATCTTCATTAACCCAAAAACCGAAAGTAAGCTACTCCCACATCCTAAAACTATTCCTGAGAACACCAAAACAACAGAAATTTGCGGAGAGAAAAACACTAACGAGGATTCGAGTCCACTAAACCAACCTGATGCATTGAGTTCCAATCGAAAGATCTCGAAAGCGCCTTTTAATAAAACTAAAGCAAAAGCCCCGCCACAGGCACCTAAAATGGCTCCTTCAATGAGATAAGGCGTCGCGATGAATGATCCTGTTGCTCCTATAAGACGTAAGATTTCGATTTCCTCTTTTCGTGAATAAAGTGACAATCTGACCGTATTAGCAATAATTGTAACAGTCGCTACCGCAAGGATTATACCAATAATGATAGCCCCAAACTCAAAATAACTCACTAGTAGGGCAAGGGTATCAATCCAATCCTGACTATACCTAACTTGATCTACTCCAGGAAACTGCTTGACTCTCTCAGCAAAGACCTCAATGGAATCAGACACATGAAATCCCGAGGTAATTTGAATCACAAAGGAAGCAGGTAACGGATTTTCGTTCATGTCTTCGAGTATTCTCGATTCATCTGGAAATTGTTGATAAAACTCTTTTAGGGCTTGATCCTTTGACACAAAAGACAGAGCCTCCACGGCTTGCTCAGTTTCCAAGCGTTGACGAAGCCCTGCCACAACGTTATCTGAGGCCTCAGACTTCACATAGACGACAACCTCAATGTCTCGCTGAAGGGTCCCTGCGAGTTTTTTCAGGTTCCCGTAGAGTAAAGCAAAAATTCCGAAGCATGAAATCGTAAACGCGGTGGTCACAATACCAATCATGACACTGGTCCGGTTGACTCGAAGACTAGCTATGGCTTCTTGAATAAGATAGAAAGGACGTTTCATTCCCTCGGCCTTTTATCTGACACCATTCGACCAGCTTGCAAATAAAGCACCCGACCATTCATTTCTTCAACAACGGTTTGGTTGTGTGTTGCTAACAACACTGTCGTGCCTCGCGCAGTGATGGTTTTAAACAATTCAACAATTTCAGAGGTCAAAGACATATCCAAATTTCCTGTTGGTTCGTCTGCTAAGAGTATAATCGGATTATTGACTATCGCCCTTGCAATACAGACCCGCTGCTGTTCTCCAGCCGACAAGACCCCAGTTTGAATAGTATGCTTGTGTGCCATCCCAACGGCTTTTAGGACCTCTCTTACTCGCTTTTTTGATTCAGTTGTTGACACTCCTTGGATAATCAACGGGAGTGCAACGTTCTCAAACACCGTTTTCTTGGGCAATAATTTAAAATTCTGTAGGACAAACCCCATAGTCCGTCGCAAATAAGGGATATCAGCCTCCCTTAACCTGGCAATATTCCGGTTTTGAACTAAAATTTGCCCTTCATCAGGAATTTCGGCCCCAAAGATTAATTTCAAAAGTGTGCTTTTTCCGGCTCCACTTGGGCCAGTTAATAAGACACACTCTCCCTTATCAATTTGCAAGGTGATATTATGCAGTGCCGTACATCGCTTAAAAAACTTTGAAACATGAAACAATTGAATCATTGAAGATACTGTTCAGGAGCGACTGCGGCTTCCTTGCCCAAGACCTGAGAATTAGATGTCACGCACCCTCCCGACAAAACGGTAGAAGTGTCTTAATGGGCTGAAAGCTTCGTCGGTGTACTGGGCTCGGACCGAATTGTTGAATTAACCGGAGATGGTCAGGTGTGGGATACCCTTTATGAAGATGAAACAGATAATCCGGGTATCGACGATGATAGTCTTGCATCAATCGATCTCGATGCACTTTAGCCAGAATGGATGCAGCAGCAATCGAAAGAGACAAGCAATCCCCTTTTACGATTGCTCGTTGTGCCATCGACACACCAGGCAACGTCGTGGCATCAACAAGTAAGAAATCTGGAGCGACGGGAAGTTGATCCAACGCTCGCCGCCACGCCAACCTCGTGGCTTCCAAAATATTGATAGTATCAATTTCCCGTTCAGTGGCTACGCCAATAGCCCAAGCTCGAGCGGAACGGGTAATGGCTTGAAACAAAATGTCCCGGCCGTCGGGACTGACTTTTTTGGAATCATTCAGCCCCGCTAAAGAAAATCGTCGAGGAAGAATAACCACTGCACCAACCACTGGACCGGCTAATGGCCCCCTACCCGCCTCATCTAACCCCGCTACCTGTCGATACCCACATATGCGGGCATCTTCCTCAAACACTTGCGTAGGCTGATCCTCAATAACACACGCAGACTGCGGTTCCACGATGCGCTTCTCCCGATCCTATGTAGACACTGTCTAACCGGAGTTTAGTCAGAGGAAACCGATTCGGCCTCCGGTTCTTTTTCGGGTGCAGGCACAGGAACTACATCATCTGTGGCTTTATCTTTTTTGCCTTTTGAAAATTCGCGCTCCGCTACTTTCGCCTGCTTCCCTTTTTTATCACGAAGGTAATACAGTTTTGCGCGTCTAACTTTTCCTTTTCTCGCGATCTCCACCTTGGCAATATTTGGGGAATTGACCGGAAAAATTCGTTCAACGCCCACTCCGTAAGATATCTTTCTCACGGTAACGGTTTCACTGATTTTTTTTCCTTTTCGAGCAATCACTAAGCCTTCAAACACCTGAATCCGTTCTTTCTCGCCTTCAATCACTTTCACATGCACCCTAACGGTATCGCCAATTTCAAACTCCGGCAGGGTGTTCGTCGGAAATGTTTGCTCAAGCCGTTGCAGCCGATTCATGATCTTTTTCCTCCCACTCACTCACTAATTAAACTCACCCGCATTCCTGTGATATTTCTGTTAATAGTTGTCGATCTTCTTCTGTTAAACTTTTATCTCGTAACACATCTGGACGCTTCCAATAGGTGTTACGTAAGGCCTCTTTTCGACGCCACAATCGAATTGCCGCATGATTACCAGAAAGCAATACTTCGGGAACTCCATACCCTCGTACCCCTTCAGGCCGTGTATAATGGGGATAATCCAATAGGGCTTTCGCGAAGGAATCTTGCTCAACCGAAACAGGATCACCAACTACGCCTGGAATTAGCCGTGCTGCGGCATCAATCATGACCATGGCAGGCAATTCCCCACCAGTCAGCACATAGTCTCCTATGGAAATCTCTTCAGGTTCCAGCCGAGTCAAGACTCGCTCATCAATGCCCTCATAGTGACCACAGATAAACACCAATCTTTTTGATTCACGACTGAAATCTATGGCCAATTGATGAGAGAATGGAAGACCTTGCGGAGATGGAAACAATAAACGCAATTCTTGCTGTTCAGTCCGTAATGCATCAATGGCTCGGAAAATCGGCTCGGCTTTCATGACCATGCCGCTCCCCCCCCCATAAGATGCATCATCCGCAATACGATGCCGTCCATCAATGTAATCCCGAATATTATGAACTCGAATCTGAACCAGACCACTTTCCTGCGCACGCTTCAGAATACTTTGCGTAGCAACACCATCGATTAACCCAGGAAATAAGGTCAGAACGTCACACCGCATGATCACCAGACCACTTTTCTTTAGATATGACTGTCATTTTTTTGCTTGGAATATTAATTTGAGCAATCCACTTTTTGAAAGCAGGCAAAAGCCACTCCTTGTCTTGACCACGTATTACCAATAAATGTTGTGCTGGAGTCTCAAGCACTTCCTCTAAGACTCCAAGTTTTTCTCCCGATTCCTCATAAACCGTCAACCCTATTAATTGAAACTGATAAAAATGGCCATCGGGTGCCGGCGGCACATCACATTGGGGAATCTTTAACCAAGCTCCTCGATACGCCCCAACATCTTCCGGCGAAGAAAATATATCGAAACGCATGAGGTAACCACGACCATCACATTGCACATCTACCACTTTGGTTGAAAGTGACAGGCCAGACGAGGTCTCTAACATAACATCCTTGAGGTTTTCCAGCCGGCCTGGGACATCTGTGAGAGAGAGCACTCGGACTTGCCCGCGCACGCCAAAGGGCTTCACGATTTTCCCAACCGTCACGAACTGAGCCTTTCGCTTCTCCTGACAACTAACTGTGGACATGGCATGGATTCCGTAGAATTGGGCTGCCTTCTAACAGTCATAAGGCAATCCCAGAATTGTGGGAAGGGAAACCTAGACCAGAAAAAGGAAGCTATGATTTCTTTCGGGAATCTTCAAAAGTCTTCCAAATACCTGACCGTCGTAACAGCGCTCGGACTGTCACCGAGGGTTGTGCTCCCTTTTGGAGCCAATCCAACACCCGTGCGGCTTTCAATTCTGTTTGGTTTTCAATCAAGGGATCATGGGTTCCTAGGACTTCGATACATCTGCCATCTCGTCGCATTCGCGAATCTATAGCCACAACTCGATAAAATGGCCGTTTGTGCCGTCCCATCCGACTTAAGCGTAAATGTACTGCCACTAGCTACCTCCTCTTACCCTACTATACTGAGTCAATATCAGAACTAAAGTCAAAGTCGCCCATTATACCTATTCGTGATAAAAAGCGAAACTAAGGGAAGCTAGAGCGCTCTGATGAGCTTTCCACGTCTCTTCAACTTCCCAAGTTTACTTGTTTTACCTTTCCCACCGACCAGAGCTTTCATCATATTCCTAGCGCTTAAAAATTGCTTGATCAAGCGGTTAATATCTTGAACTGACGTCCCACTGCCTTTTGCAATTCGCTTCTTCCGACTTCCATTAATAATAGTGTGATCCTGACGCTCTTTTGCGGTCATGGAGTCAATAATTGCTATTACACAATTCATTTCCTTTTCAGGCAATCCCTGGGCTGATGCCCCACTCATCATGGATTTTAATTTTTCCCCGCCTGGAAGCATGCCCATGATTTGCTCCATGGAACCGAGTTTGTTGACCTGTTTAATTTGATCGCGAAAATCCTTCAGGGTGAGGGTATTGCTTGAGACTTTTTTCTGAAGATTTTCCGCCTCCTCCTTTGAAATAGCCTCCTGGGCCTTTTCAATAAGCGATAGTACATCTCCCATCCCCAAGATTCGTGACGCCATACGATCAGGATAAAAGGGTTCCAAGGCATCGGATTTTTCCCCAATCCCCAAATATTTTATGGGCTTGCCCGTTGCCGCTCGAATAGACAAGGCAGCACCACCTCGAGCATCACCTTCAATTTTCGTTAAAATCACACCTGTAAGCCCGACTCGCTGATCAAACTGCTCAGCCACACTTACTGCTTCTTGCCCAGTCATAGAATCGGCGACTAATAAAACTTCATGTGGGGTAACCGCGGACCGAATATCTTCCAACTCCTGCATAAGTTCATCATCAACATGCAAACGGCCACCTGTATCCAACACCACAACGTCATAGCCATGATCGCGGCCTCGGACCACTCCCTCCGCACAAAACTTTGTGAGTTGACCTCTATCAATCAAAACCTCTTCGGAACGATGAACTGGCACCTCCAAATCTTTGCCAAGCGAAGCCAACTGATCCGCCGCGGCTGGTCTCCTGGGATCAGCCGCAATCAATAGGACTCGCTTCCCTTGTTTTTTGAATTGGTAGGCAAGCTTTCCACAGGTAGTAGTTTTTCCGACCCCCTGTAATCCTACCATCATCACTATCGTGGGGGGCTGGGAAGATAAGGTCACACCTGCACGTTCGGATCCCATGAGATCCCGCAATTCTTCCCAGACGATTTTAACTACCTGTTGGCCAGAATTGAGACTTTCAAGAACTTGACGGCCAACAGCCTTGGTCTGAACCCGATTTATAAAGTCTTTGACGATCTGAAAATTGACATCGGCCTCTAATAATGCAAGACGACCCCCCTTTAACGCCTCCGTAACATCTTGCTCACACAAACCCCCCGATCCCCTGATTTTTTTGAGGGCTGAATCAATTTTTTCAGTGAGACTGGAAAACATTATCCGTGACTCCTAAGCACATGGAAAGTATGATAAATTTATGAAAAGTCTAGACAAGATCAAAACAACCTGTCAAGGTTACCCCTAGGTAATTACCGCCTTGACTTAAAGGGACGTTTGCCGTATTTTTCTTAGTAGTTTACCCTTATATTTTATCGACGCTAGCCCAGCACTAAAGTCTTACGATGGGGGGTTTGTGAAAAAATCAGGATGGACCCTCTTAGGGTTTGTTTTTATCGGGGGTCTTTTAGGAGGTGTCCTGGGAGAAATTCTCCGAGTATTCACCCCTTCAGGGACTGTTCAGAATATCTTCTCCCGCTCTGTTTCACCAGGATTAGAACCCCCACTGACGGTTGATCTGGTTTTGATAAAAATTACCCTGGGTTTCATCCTGAAAATAAATCTTCTCACTTTGCTAGGGATTTTCCTCGGCATTTACCTCTACAAAAACCTTTGACCCTTTTTATTACCACTACTTCTATAATTTTTAAACATTCTTTTAGAGCCTATTGAATATTCCAAGGCACTAGCCAATAAAAGCTTCACTTAAGTCTCGCTTTATCTATCGGGAGAAATATTCAAAAAAATTCATTCGCCAAGGCTGCAAGCCTCTTGACATGAGGAAACTAGTCTTAAGCAGGTGAACACAGCAAATAGCGAGGACGCCACTAGCGAATTTTTCGACATTCTCCCCTAATTAAGACTTCCTCCCACTTGTAGCTCTCTTTGTCGTAATGCCCGAATCTTATCCCGCAATTTGGCAGCTCGTTCAAACTCCAGAGCCTTTGCTGCCGTTTTCATTTCCTTTTCCAGCTTCTCGATACTTTTTTCAATTTCTGATTCAGAAACATAGATTTCTTCTTCCTCGACAACCAGACTCAACTCAAGGTAGTCGGATTCAGCAATTTGACACTCGAGATCAAAGATGCGCTTTTTAATCGTTTCGGGAGTGATCCCATTTGTAATATTGTAGTCAGACTGAAGCGTTCGCCTCCGAGTTGTTTCATCAATTGTAACTTTCATGGAATTCGTGATCATATCCCCATAGAGAATAACCTTGCCTTCGCTGTTCCGTGCAGCGCGGCCCGTTGTTTGAATCAAGGCCCTATGCCCACGGAGATATCCTTCT
>CAZGFV010000002.1:18981-31853 GCA_964524575.1 uncultured Nitrospiraceae bacterium | reverse complement strand
CTCCGATTTGTGCGGCCAGATAAGACAAATGGCCACATCGGAGATGAAGGTATCTACTTAACGTCCGAAACCTCTTGGTACCCTGATATCTTGGGGTCTCTGTCCACATTTCATGTACAAATAACACTCCCTAAAGACTGGCGGTCAGTGACACATGGAAAAGAACAGTCATTTGTGATGAGGGGAGACCACTCAATTGCTGAGTGGCGTGTTCAAGCAAATACCGAAGTTTTGACTTTAGCCGCAAACCGCTTCAAGAAACAGGAACGCCAATGGCGAGGCATTGAAATTGCCACGTATTTGTTGCCCGACCACGTCCAACTAGCTGATCAATATTTAGATGCGATTGTCCACTATCTGGAATTCTATTCTGATATCCTAGGGCCTTATCCTTTTCCAAAGTTCGCGGTAGTAGAAAATTTTTTCCCTAGCGGATTGGGTTTGCCCTCGTTCACATTACTTGGCAGTCGCGTTATCAAGCGGGGTTACACGCAAGCCTATTCGCTAGGTCATGAGGTAGTGCATTCATGGATTGGCAACTCCGTATTGAATCGTTTTGAAACAGGGAATTGGGTGGAAGGTATGACCACCTATTTGGCCAATTATTATTTTGAAGAGCGGTTTCAGGGAAATGACAAAGCCATGGCTCATCGTCAGCGTATGATGATGGAATACAGTTTGTATAGTCAGCCAAAAAATGAATACCCTGTGGTCTCTTTCCATCATAAAGAGAATCGATTGGATAATGCGATTGGGTATCAAAAAACCGCAATGATTTTTCATATGTTGCGGCGACAGATTGGTGAGCGCGCGTTTTTTCAAGGACTTCGTCAATTGGTCTCTGAATACACAGGCCGCTATGCTGCGTGGGCCCATTTACAGCAAGTGTTTGAGGATACCTCTGGAATGAATCTTTCATGGTTTTTTCTGCAGTGGGTGGAGTCTCCAGGTGCTCCCATGTTGGCGATCCGTGGGGCTAGAGCTCAACCTGATGAGCTAGGCGGGTATTGGATCCGTCTTCGGCTTTCTCAAGGTGGGGAACCATTTCGGATATCCGTACCCGTGATTATTCACATGGATCAGGGAAAGATCTATCGTGCGAACCTAGATCTTCGTAGAAAGGATCAATTGGTGTCGGTTTGGGTCCCGGCTAAACCGTTGCGTCTTGCGCTTGACCCCAAGTTTCAGGTGTTTCGCCGATTAAAGCGGAGTCAGATTCCACCTATGTTGAATCTTTGGGTAACGGATCAAAATCGGGCAGTTGCACCTCCATTGCGAAAATCTGATCAGATGTCATTTCAAGCGGTGTTAAATCATATTCGTTCTCAAAAGGATGAGGTAGTGTGGTTAAAAGGTTCAGTTCCTCAAGATAAAACTCAGTCTGTACTGGCCTTTGGAAGTCCAGCTGTGAATGCTTCTACTTCAGGAGTTCTTGATTGGTGCGGACCGAAGGTCCAAGTAGGTGAGGGGGAAGTCAGGATTAATGGTGAGTCTTTCTCGGGAAATGATATTGCGGTTCTTGTCAGTTGTGCGAATCCAGAATACCCCGATCATGTTGGGACGGCTTTTTGGGGCACGGATCCGGGGTCAGTATCCCGTGTAGCGCGGCTCTTATTTTTTTATGGTTGGGATAGCTATCTGGTATATAGAAATGGAAAAATCATTGCACGTGGGTCTTTTTCCCCAGAAGCCCAAGAGTTAACCATCGAGTTGCAAGCTGCATGATAAAGTTGATGGATATGGTAAAGACTAAGACGGTTGTTGGCATGTGCGTCGTGGGTTTTCTTGTGTTGTCTGCATGGTCCGATGTTCTAGCCGCATCCGAAAAAAACACCAAAAAATCTTTTTCTAGAGAACAGAATCGTGAACGTCATTTGGCCAACATTAAACAGCTGACAGTTGGAGGGAAAAATGCTGAAGCCTACTTTTCCTTCGATGGGGATCGTTTGATATTTCAATCTACAAAAGATCCTACTAGCCAAACCCTCCTGGATTGTTACCAAATCTACGTCATGGATTTGGAAGGAGAAAATGCTTACCGCGTGAGTACCGGATATGGAGGAACCACGTGCGGATATTTTTTCCCTGGTGGACGACGCGTGTTGTTTTCATCTACGCATGCGGCTGCTTTAAAGTGTCCGCCAAAACCCGAACGAACAAAGCGATATCGATGGGCTCTAGATGATTATGATATTTATTCGGTCAGGCTCGATGGTCGGGAAATGCATCGATTGACACTAGCCCCTGGGTATGATGCTGAAGCCACCATTTCACCTGATGGCCGAAAAATTGTGTTTACCTCCGTGAGAGATGGAGACATTGATTTGTATTCCATGAATATTGATGGGACGGGAACAAAGCGGCTGACTACTGCTGTGGGGTACGACGGCGGGGCTTTTTATTCCCAGGACAGTAAACGAATCGTGTACCGCGCTCAACATCCAAATGTCCCTGAAGCGCTTCAAACATACAAAGAATTATTAGCGAATAATTTAGTTGAGCCTGGCAATCTGGAAATTTTTGTGATGAATGCCGATGGTTCTGATAGTAGGCAAGTTACGGCGAATGGCGCTTCGAACTTTGCGCCCTATTTTCATTTTGACGGAAAGCGCATTATTTTTTCTTCCAATTTAGCGGGTTCAACTTCTGGTAAGGGTCGCCCGTCCTTCCAGTTGTTTTTGGTTGATGATGATGGGACTGGCACGGAACAAATCACCTTCAGCGGCCATTTCAATAGTTTTCCGATGTTTTCTCCTGACGGGAAAAGACTCGTTTGGGTGTCGGATCGGAATGCTAAGGCCGATGGTGAATTTAACGTTTTTCTCGCCGATTGGGTTCCATGAAAATTATGGGCTTGGATCAGGTGTCCCGCGACTGTTTCTAGAGGCCATGAGGGCTTGTGAGTCGATTAAAACCCCTTATCATTGTATTTTTTTCCTGCACAATATTTTCCATTTCTTTGTACGCCTTGTCGCAGTTAGATTATCAAGCGATTCTCTTCGTGCGTTCAATTCACAATTCAGCAATCGAACAAATAGGAAATTTTGGGAACCGTCTAGGTGATGGAAAAGTCCTGGTCATCTTAAGTTTCGGTTTTTTCCTTCTAGGTTTAGCACTAAGAAAAAATGCTTTTCGTCAGATAGGAATCGATAGTCTTGTTGCACATGCTCTGGCTGGAGTAGCCGTGCAAATTTTCAAACACATCATTGGGCGTCCCAGGCCAAGATTTACCCATCAAGAGGCGTTTGGGTATGGGGCGTCCCTTCAATCAGGGCTGGATGCGTTTCCCTCCGGACATTCTGCTGCCTCATTCGCTGTGGCTGCGGTATTAGCCCGTTATTTCCCAACCATGTCTTGGATGTGGTATGGCGTAGCTTCTTTTATAGGTTTCAGTCGCTACCTTCGGGGTTCTCATTTTCCTACGGATGTGCTGGGTGGCGCTGTGCTGGGGTACCTCATTGGATATATATGTGCGCGGCCATATAAGGAATGGCGTCAATCATTATACCAGGCCCTTCCAAAGGGGTTGCCTTTGCTGGTTGGCGGATTTGCACTTTTTTGGGTAACTTTTCACCAACCCTTTTCTGGCGGGTTAGCAATGGGGATGGACTGGTTGGGATTGTTCATGTTGTTTGGTGGAATTGTCCTCCGATGGAATCTTATTTGGAACAGTCCTCATGTTGGTGTTGATTCCCATAATGCAATGCTTAGAGGAACTATGTTAATCGGTTTGGGGTTAGCGCTGACAACTCACTCTCCTCTTGTGGTGATGTTGGCCGGTATGGTGGGTCTGGTTTGGTGGATATGTAAAATGGGTGAACCAGAAAACACAAGACAGTCTCACCTGGTCCGAGAAATATTTATAAGCCTAATGCTTGTAGGCATAACCGTCACTTTCCGTGGATTAAACGGACTTATTCCTTTGGGATAGCCAGATCCTTCAACTGTTGCTTCCTAAAAACTGTGTTAGTGGACGAGGGATTCGCTGGATAGAAGGAGCCATCCATATCTCTGCAAAATAGGAGTAAACTGAGATATCGGCTGGGGAAGGCGGGGGACAAGGTTAGTTGGGAGAAGGACCATCATACGGCCTCTATTTTTTAAATGAGGCGTAAAGAGTTTGTCTTCTCCTGGGCTGATAAAGTGGACTTTCCGTGTGGCATAAAAGGATAACGAGGGGCGTTTTTTTCCGAATTGGATGAGTGTATCGTTTGGTCGTAGATTCATTCCTGCAATGCGGGCCAATTCTTGTGGTGGGTTAATGAAATATTTTCCATAGTGGGGCAAAGCGAACACAAGGACAATCAGCAATAGGGTGCCCATGGCGCCGGAAAAGACCCAAAATGCCTGAGCCCGTTTTGTCTTGTGCCAGACAAAGTGACGAAAGAGTGCAACACTGAGCAACACCCCTACCCCCAACACTAAAGGTGTATACCCTAAGCCAATTTTTTCAGCGGCTGGAAATTCAATGGCGATCTTGGATTTAAAGGCTTCATAAATCCCTGGAAGGGAAACTAACGCAATGCTTAATAAGTAGCCGGTGCCCAAGACTATTCGCACTGAGATTTTAAGGCCTGATGAGGGGGAAGGTTCTCGTAAAGATTGAACCCAGAACGCAGCTACCAATAATGAAGCAGCGGGAAACAGAGGTAGAATATAATGCGGGAGTCGAGTGGCGGAAATAGTAAAGAATACTAAAATGGCTATGACCCACAGGGCGGCAAATAGCAATAATCCTTGCTCTCCTGTGGCATGTTTATCTCTGGACCAATAAAGTCGCCAATCTTTCAGTGATTGAAACAGTGTGGCTGGGATAAATCCGCTCCATGGGAAAAAGCCCACTAACAAAATGGGAAGGTAAAACAAAACGGTGAAACCGTGCCCTTCCATTGGATTGGTAAACCGTCCCGTGGTATTGGCTTGGGCTGCTGCCATATAGTCTGCTCCATGGATAGAAAACATGGCGAGGTACCAAGGAGCGGCGATGAGTGTCCATAATAACCAACCGACAACAGGCTTTCCTTCAGAGAAATAGGCTTTCCACTGTCGAGTCAGCGTAAGATATGGAATGACTGCTAGCAAAGGAATGATGACGCCTATGGGTCCTTTGGTTAACATGGCGAATGCCATGCCAATATAAAACAGCCACAAAAAATTTCGGTCAGCGCCTGTGGCTTTAAAGCCGATCCAAAAGCTGTAGGTTGCCAGGGTCGTAAAAAAAACTAACTCTGGGTCTGTCATGGCCATTCGATGGAGGCCGACAAATTCGGCATTCAGTAGAAGGATAAGTGTCGCGATGAATGCAATAGTAGATCCTAGTAACCGATTCAGAAACCAGTATTGAACAAAGAGTAGTCCCAGTCCGAAGAGAGCTGCGGGCAATCGGGCAGTGAATTCATTGATACCCAAAAAAGTATAGGTGCTGCTGATGATCCAATACACAAAGGCCGGCTTGGCATAACGTGGTTCATAATTCAGGGTAGGAGAAATCCAGTCCCCTGTTTCTAGCATTTCTCGGGCGGCTTCGGCATTGCTTCCTTCGTCTCGATCAGTTAGGCCTAAATCACCTAGACCAATCAATAGCAGCAAACATCCGACGATAAGAATAAAAAATAAATGGAGTGTGTGTGTGGAAATAGAGGGGGGCTGTGGGGCAGTTGGTGCGGAGATGTCAGTCACTGGCCATTTGCTTTCGGTTTTTATATATCAACATCAAGTTTCGAAGATAGACGAACGCGCCGATGCCTTGTCCAGCGATAAAAACCGGATCGCGGCGATGGATGGCATAGGCCAATACAATGAGGCCCCCGAGTAGGCTCATATACCAAAAGGCTATGGGCATTTGGCTTACGGCTTTTCGCTCAGACGCAATCCATTGAATGATCCAACGAGAAAAAAATAGGCCTTGGCCGAAGAAACCGATGCCGAGCCAAATTCCTTCTATAACGGTCAATCCGGCAAAGTATGCGCTGATGTCAGAAAAAAAATCGCCCATTGGTTTTTAGGGATTTTGTGAGTCTTGAGGTAAAGAGGTAGATGTACTCCACTTATGAGTTCTTTGTCGAGGGCAGAGGGTGAATTTTTTATACGGATTCATCTGGAGAGGTCGGATTTGGGATCAGAAGGCTTATTTACAATCTTATATCCAAAACATCGATGCTGCATCCACCTAACCGCGATGAGATCATAGAGTCCAGCAAAAAGTCTATTGCCTATGCCGTATTTGGAACGTCCATGAACTCGAGGGAAATGTTGAACAGGAACTTCGGTCACAGAAAATCCATGCATTTTGGCTAGGGCCGGAAAGAATCGGTGCATGTTGTGAAATAGGGCAACTCGTTCAATAACCGGCCGACGAAAAATTTTCAAAGAACAGCCTGTATCATGGATCCTATCCCGTATGATTGCATTCCGGATCAAAAAAGCGGTGCGGGAGGAAATTTTCCGAATGATATTATCTAACCGTTTTTGTCGGCGTCCGCACACGAGATCATATTCCTTAGTGAAGGGTAAGAGTTTGGTGATATCCGCTGGATCATATTGGAGATCTCCATCAAGCGTTGCAATGAGTTCGCCTTTGGCGTGGCGAAAGCCTGCGTCAAAGGCTGCTGTTTGGCCGTGATTACGATCGAGATGCAATACACATACTTCTGGTGTCTGTTGGCTGATTTTATCTAACAATGTCGAACTACCATCTGTGCTGCCATCATCGACGTATACAATTTCAAAAGGTGCGGTTTGGGATTGCTCCAGGCTGCCCAGTACTTTGGTGAGTTGGTTCGTCAAAGGTTGAAGATTGTCTCGCTCGTCTTTGATTGGGATAACGATAGAGAGCCAGGGCTTGAGAGTCATATCGGATTGGGAGATTTCAGGTAACAAATTGTTATGCGTCCAGTTTGGAAGTATTGGGAGTGGGTTAAATAACGGAGGAGTTTTAGGAAAAGACCGTTCTTATTCTACCGAATCCAAGAGACAGGAATCAAACAGGGTCGATCAGAGAGGCCATCCGGAATCGTTGCAAAAAAAGAAATTTTGACTGACAGCGGAAGCTGAAGAGCCTTCTCTTGTACTTGCAAGTTTAAGGACTTCGAGAATCCTAGGAGTTTTGAATCACTCGAAACCGCAAGGTGCCCATTTTCGATACGGCATTCGCTTCATAGCCTACATAAATATCAATGCGATAGGCTCCGGCTTTCCACCCCCGTTCTAATGGAGGAAAAAATTTGAGGTATCCACTTTCATCCTCCAATGCCAGATAGGCCGTATCTTCGTCGATCATTTCCACTGTTTTTGTATCATCCGCGGTATCGGGAAATACCTGTCCAATAATTTGGTATGCCTGATAGTGCTTAAAGACTCTGAAAACGACATAAATTGCAGGGGTATCTATGAGGAATTCATCCGTTGGGTGTACTGGATGATAAATGTGTCCATGTCGAATCTCTAGATCTTCGTCAATATCTTCTGAAAGCGTAATGTTTAAAAAAAGCCCCTCTGGTTTCTGATCGAGTTGTAGCTGATTGGATGGCGTGAGATTTTTATAGTAAGGCAGGGGATTTGAAGATTGTCCAGAAGGATCAGGAGGGATCGTATCAAATTTGGAAAAGCCGTGTTGGGTCTCAGCCGGATCGAAAGCACTATGTGTTTGAGAGGAATTTATCGGATCTGACTTTTGAGAAAATCCAATATCTGGTGAAGCGATGGTCAGGCAGAATCCAAGAAAAAGTACTCTTAAGAGAAAGTCCTCCAAGGTTTTTGGGAACAAAGAAAACTTTAGGTTTGGGAAGTTCATTGTCTAGATCGTTTATCGCGCCGAATTATTTTCAAAAAAATGCTTGAGGGTATCTTGTCTGTAGCGGCCATCCTTTTCTTCTGTCAAGAGATGTCCTTTCCTTGCAGCCGCAAAAATCTGTTTGTTAGAATCCGAAGTCTTTAAAAAGAAAGCCAATTCCCTAGGGAAATCTGAGGTTTGATTCATGACAGCTGAAACAGCGGCTACTGATGATGCGCTTCCCCAACTTCTAGGCGACTTTTCGCCGATTGATGTCTGGCAGACTCAAATGAATCGGGTGTTCTATGGACTTTGTGGCACTCAACTTCGGGATTTATACCAGACTTTTGCTGCTGCGGATTACCGGCTAGGCTTTGCGTTGGCCGCTGACTACCTCAAAGGAGTTCAGCAGCGTGAGAAAGCTGATCCTTCTAAGGCTTCAAATTCCCTAACCATCATGGAATGGGGCTGTGGCAATGGGAATCTTGCCGCTTGTTTTCTGGATCGAGTGCAAACATTAGATTTGAGCGGGTCTGTTTATCCGCGCATTGAATATATCTTGATTGATGCATCCGATGTGGTTCTTGAAAGTGCCAAAGCCAATCAGGATTTGGCCAAGCATCAAAGTCGAATCAGATTCGAGCAGGCTCAGGTACCCGAATTGCAGTCCTTTGCTGACCATTCTGTTGATCGGATTATCTGTAATGAGTTTTGGAATGAGACTCCTACCAAACTCTTGCTTCGCAAAGCTGGCGATATCATGGAAGAACACGTTCGTCCTAACCTCAAAGAAACCCGTTTGCAAGATTTCCCGGATTGGCTAGGGTTTATACAAGCGTTTGAGCAAGTAGATGTTTCGGCACTTAAAGGGATGCCTCGCTTCTTGGAAGATATTGTTTGGGAGCGGGAATATCACAAGATTGAAGCAAAAGAAGTTCCATTCCGACGGCTCATCACGGACTTTTTAAAGTTTATTGATGAAGAAGTATTAGTGCCGACCAATGTTGGCGCTGCCTCTTCCCTTAGGGAGACAAAGCGGTTATTAGTTGCCGACGCAATAGGATTTAGTGCCTTCGATGCCGGAGCGGTGGATCTGCCTGTCTTCAATGATCCAGAAACGCCTTGCTATAATCTACTTGGTGGTCAATTTAGTTTTATGGTCAACTTTCCTTTAATGGAAGATGTTGCAAGGCAACTGGGAAGTCGAGAAGTGAAAGTTGAATCTCAAAAAGAATTTGTTGGGCGGAATCTTAAAACAAATGTAATGAGTCTAATGGATGTACTGGCTTCTCACCCACGGTTGCCCGAGGATGGGCAGTGGGAAGTTGATCGATTTATCCTCAAAACGATTGGGGTTATAAACTTGATGTATCAAAGTGCCTATGAACGGAAAATTGAATTTCCGATTTCTGCGACAATGGAGGAAAGTCAGCGAAAAGAAGTGGCGCAACTCCTTGAAAGTCTGAATTCCACGGGAGTGCCGGACACCATCGCCTACTTGACAGAAGACGAGGTACTTGGGGTGGCAGAGAAATTGGAAGAGTTGGGATATGATCGCGATAGCCTTCGCGCTGCCTTACATGCCCCGCCACAACCCGTTGATTATTTCCATTTCTTTTTCAAGCCATCTTCCTAAAAAGTAGTCATGAAATTTGTAATGGTAAAGGGATGCATTAAGGCCAAATTTCAAAAAAATTGCTTGCGGTTAGAAATTTCTTGCCAGCAAGTAAGATTTTAGTAGATTTCCTGACATTGACCTAGTATACTGCCCCCGCTTGGGGTTGTGTCAGGCTGGCCCAGGATTGGGCTTTACTTTAAGAAGAGGTTGCAAGTGATTGGATCGTTTGGGTGGATGGAACTCCTTCTCATTTTGTTTATCGTGCTGATCATTTTCGGCGCAGGGAAGATTCCACAGCTTGGTGAAGGACTAGGAAAGGCCATTAAGGGTTTTAAGAAATCCATTCATGAGCCCGATGCGATGGATATAACGCCGTCTCCCGAGCAGGAAGAGCCGCAGCAGGGTGCTCCCATGCAACCTCAGCAGGTATCTGAGCAGATCGTCGAACAGGCAAATGTGCCGACTCCGCCAGCGCAGCCAGCTCCGGAGGTCCAACCTCAGGAAACAAGGCAGGCATAGAGGTAAAAGGAGCGAAGGCAAGGCAGGACTAGATATGGAGTATGTAAGGGGGTCTCTCCGTTTCGCGTTTCATGCTTCGTGCCACACGGGGGAAAAGAATGTTTGGCCTTGGCGGAATGGAAATCTTGATCATATTGGTCATCGCTTTTTTATTGTTTGGGCCCAAAGAACTTCCTGAAATTGGAAAACAAGTTGGAAAAGCCGTCAAAGGGTTCAAAGAAACTGCAGATGATCTTCGGCAGACTGTTGAGCCAGAGATTAATATGATCCAGCAGGAAGTCAAAATGGTTGAGCAGGACCTTGAATCGTCAATGAAAGAGGCGGAAGAAACCATTAAGGGGGCAGGGGATGACGCTTCTTCGGGTGTGAATGATGGGATCAAAGCAGGAAGCGTCGATAAAATATATTAAAAATTAGGCAAATTACCGAAGTATTGCCTAGGTATTTCACCTTCCAATTGGCTTGAAAAGTGGATTTATAGAGAGAATTTGCAGTCTCATACGCCGTATGGAAAATTCATCATTCTTCAAAGGCGTGTTGTATTATTGCTACACTAAAAGGCGTGGATGTAAAAATATAAATATAAAAAAGTAATGTAATCAATGTGTTAGGGTGATAAGCAATGTGGCATGGATCTAGCATAAGTCTTCAGTAGTAGAGGTTATTTGAGAAATTTCACCTGGGTGCCCTGAGGCGGCCCATTTAAACAAAGGAGGGGGGGCAGGAAAAAACTTAGAAAGGCATTGCATGAAAATGGATGTTTTGCTAAAGATTTCAATGTCCCGTGCGGAGGTTATCAGGGACACTAGGTTTAGAAAAAATATTTGAAATAGTATAGGCAGTTATAGTAAAAGACAAAGATATTGGGGTGGCGGCGTTGGAAGGTAACGCAGGTTTGACGAGCGCTATCTCGTGGGGGAACCAAACTTACAGGAGGAGTAACAATGAAAGCATTTAGCAACGGTCTAAAATGGGCCATGGCTGGTGTCATGTTAGCGACGATGATGGCTGCTCCAGCTTTTGCCGCTAAAACCACCCCGGTAAAGAAGGGCAATACTGCCGTTCCGGTGGTGCCGCGGGCAATTCCGAATTTGATCCCGTATCACAAGTTCGATCCACCAACAAGCAAACTGTTCGACATGAACAAGTTGAACATCACCGGAGATCTCCGGGTACGCCCAGAATTCAGAAACAGTATTCGTTTCGGTTTGGCTCAAAATGGAGCCAATTCATTGTCTGGGTCAACTGGTGCTACTGCAGTTAACACCATTTCGTACGCCAACGACTTCTTCGTACAACAATGGGTTCGGCTTGGATTCCATTACACCATTTCTCCAGATGTGGTGTTTTTCTTCCAACCGCAATATGCGAAGAACTGGGGTGCTGGTGGCAATCCTGAGCCAAATCAATCGGCCTCGAATAATCCGGGGAATGATATTTTCGCCCGTCAGGCCTTTATGTTGATTCGAAACTTTGGCGCGAAGGGTTTAACCGTCAAAGTTGGTCGACAGCTCGTGGTGTGGGGTAACCATCGCATGTTTGGTCACTTTGACTGGAACAATGTTGGGTGGTCCTTTGATGGTGCCACACTGAATTATGCCAACCCATTGGGTGGTGTGGGTGGTCTCAAAGCTATTCAAGCTGGTTGGTTGAGAGTTGATGAAGGCGATTGCGGATCCAGTGGTGGCGGATGTTCAACCCAGACTAATTCAGGAACCGCGAGTGATGCCAACCTCATCTATGTCAGAGCACCGATGAAACTGGCTGGTGTCACGTTAGAACCTGCCTGGATTTGGCATGATGGTGGTACAACGGCCGCTGGGGCCATCGAAAACGCTCGTCCAGACAACCAATCTCGTCATACCGTTGGTGCGCGTGCAGCGACAAAACGAACGGTTGGCAAGCTTCGTGTGGATACGACAGTAGAGGGGTATTATCAGTTTGGTGAGATTGCCACTACTACTGCCACGAGAGATATGGACATCGAAGCCTATGCCCTGCATGCTGACTTGGGTGTAACGCTTCCAGTTCCAATGCAACCTCGAATTGGGATCGAATGGAACCAGGCCTCCGGTGATTCCAATGCCAATTCTTGTGATGGTTCTGACAACGGACAAAATGCCGCAGGTGGTGGTTGTAACACCACGTGGCATGGCTTTGATCAATTGTTCCCAACCAACCATATTCACTTTGGTTACATGGACAGGATGGCGTGGAAGAATATGGTTCATTTTGGTACGACATTGAATCTTCGTCCAAGCAAAAATAGCCATTTTGAGGTTGCCGCGCATAGGTTCTTCCTTAACGAAGAAAATGACAACTGGTATGGGGCAAACCAGAATGTGTTTGTTGAAATACCAAATGGTAACCAAGAAGATGAATTAGGGACAGAAGTTGATGTGATTTATACTCACTTCTTTACACCAGGGAACCATGTTGCCTGGCAAATCGGTGGTGGTGTCTTCTTCCCAGGGGATGTCATTGATGGTAACCCAGTTAGGAGTTCTAGTCTTAACAATGCTGGGGTTGGTAATGAAACATGGGGATATACTCAGCTTTGGATCAATTGGTAATCTGAGTTAAGGGAGGGCGATCCCTCCTTCCCGTTCTGATAGTCCCCGCTGAGGCTGTGACCTCAGCGGGGATTTTTTTATCAATATTTTCACTGCAAGGTGCCTGTTCTGTTTTCTAAAGTGTCCTCTTCCCAAGGTCGTTTCCTCATTCATGAGGAAACGAGGGATCATGAGACCGTTACTTTGTATTAGGACTGCCTCCCTGTCCTGTATTAGGGAAAGGATATGTCTTTTCCCGAAAATCCCAAACAAAATCTAGCACCGTAAGTCGGTGTATCTGCTGAGTCAATATTAAGGGGCGCACAGGTCTCCCAAATTATCAAGACTGACTCTCGGGGTATGCGGTAAGCTAGAAGGCCGGCGTGCTAAATTTGTGCAGCCAGGAAGGAGG
>CAZGFV010000002.1:0-18971 GCA_964524575.1 uncultured Nitrospiraceae bacterium | reverse complement strand
GTAATATGTGCTGCCTCTTAAGAAAGCATGAGCAATCAGGGAACTATCACGAAAAAAACATTTTTTAACAATCGACGAGAAGAGTAGAACTTAAGCAAGGGAATCTAGTCGGGAGAAATCAAAGCTTGAGAATTATTGCGTTAAGAGAAGTGAGGCTTCAGGTGAATTCTTGGATGGTGCCCAAGTTATTTCGCTGACGGAGTTTGCATCGTGCAGAAATTCTCCTAATGTGATGGTTCCATTTCCATCAGTATCGGCCTGCCCTAAAAGACCCGAGAGAAGTTTGGCTGGGCCATCATTCCTGTTGCGAGAATTATTTCGAATTTGAATAACTTTTGTACCCTCTTCCTGAGAGAAGGAAAGGCCGCTTGTCCATTTGATAGGAATGGATCCATTTGTGCTGATTGTTCCGGACTGATGAAGTAATGGTGTTACCGGTGCATCAAGGACGAGTAAGGTTAATCGGTTTTCTAATTTTCCCAATACGCGTTGTAATGTGCGAAGAGAAATAAGTTTTTTTACCGAGGCTTTTGGAGATCCTTCAAAGGGCACGAGATAGACCTCACCGGTTGCAGGGTGGTTCAGGGCTTGCCCAGAAAAATGAAAAATCAAAATAGAATCCTTCCCCAAGCGTTGGCGACCCCAAGAAAGGAGAACTTCTTCGATATCAGTTCTCGTTGCATGGAAACCGCCAAGCATCCGAATATTTTTGTCTGAAAAGAGTCCGGTTGTTTGCAATGTATCTTTTAGGGTTTTCATTTGTCCTGTCTGGACTCGATAAGCCTTTCGCCAATTGTCCCGGTACCGGTCCATCCCAATAAGAATTGCCACGTGTTGATTGCTGGAATAGTCAGTTTTTTGTTGCTGAGCATGTGAGAAAAGCGGCGTCGAAGAGTCTTGCTGTTTTGTTGGTGCGGGGGTTTGAAGCGCCGCTAAAATTCGGTGGGATCCGACAATGGAGCCCTCACGGGGTCTTAAAGTCACAATTAATTCACCGGTCTTTTCAGAGACTTGGAGGGGCATGCGGCCACGTACCTCGGTGGTCTTGGTTTCTCCTGGTTGAAAATCACCAAATGAAATGGGGAGAGGTGTCGTGTTCGAAAAGGCTTGGAGAAGAATTCGGCTTCCTTTCAATTCTATATTGATCGCAGATAATGGTCGGCTACCTGAGTTTGTAGCTTCGATTTGTAAGACCAATACCTCAGCGCTTTCTAAAATCAAATTGTTGTTTCCATCTCTTAGCATAGTGCGGAATTTCATAGCCGGAAGTGTTTGTTGACGTACTTGATTTTGACCAGATGGGGTGGCCTGAACCGTCAATGGTTGCTGTACGGCCGGTTTGATCGCTTGAGGTACTACGCTGACAAGTTGCCTGGCCAATTCTGCAGCAGCGCGGTTGATTTCCTCGTCATAGGAAGATGTCAGGCAAGAAACGGATTGACTTGTAAGGGCAGGGGTCCAAAGAGAAGCCTGGTTACTATAATTTAAGGGTGTCTGGGCAAGTTGTTTTCCGTTGGGATCTATCAACGTTGCAAGCATTTGTAAACTAACATTTGCCACAAAGGTGTCTTCCTGAGCCATTTTGCCCGCCGGAGTAAAAGATTGATGGGTAAGTTGTACATGGATTGTCAAGTCAGTTTGTTGAGAAGACTGCACGGCTTGCCCAGATCCTTCATAGGCTACAACAGAATTAAATTGTTTCTGCCCAATGGCTAAAAAGGCTTGGGGAATGATTTCTCCGGTGTTGATCGTATAAGGGAGCCCACAAGCATCAACTTCTAGTGTTGCTTGGGTGACACTCGCATCAAAAGCATAGGAAACAGAAATTGGGATAGAGGCCTCAGCTTTACTCCCTGTCCCTAATCCAAAAATAGGTAGGTTTATTTCAGGTGCACTCAACTCAGGCATACTCATGCTGTTACAGCCATTTAAGAACAAAATGGAGGCAATTATTAGCGTTACCCGTGATCTTTTTAGTGGTTTCTTCATGTCGGTAACCTACCTGATGAATAGCTATCATGCAACATCTAGAAACATCGATTCATGGGCTTTAAACCAAGCAGAAAACTCTTTTTTAATCAAAGGATTTAGTTAGCCTGAATGTGACAGGATACTACAATACAGCGCCGATGGATTAGAGCCCGAGTCCCATGATGTTAAGGGCTCAAGGCAGGGCTATCGATAATTTTCAAATTGCAAATCAATTCCAAAATCCTGTTGTTTCAGAAACGCGATGACGGATTGAAGCTCATTCCTGCTTTTGCTCTGGACTCGGACTTGATCGCTTTGAATCTGGGCTTGGGCTTTAAACTTTTTATCCTTAATGCTTTTGACAATAGCCTTAGCTTTTTCATCAATGATTCCACTTTGAATGGTGATATTTTGCCGAACGGTTCCGCCAAGCGCCTCCTCAACCTTCCCATAATTTAGTGCTTTGAGTGATACGTTTCGTTTGATGCATTTAGCTTTTAAGATGTCGAGCAGAGCTTTTAACCTGTAATCGTCATCCGATACGACTTCAAGAATTTTCTCTTTCTCTTTTAAAGTCAGGTCTGATTTTGATCCTTTAAAATCAAATCGTTGCCTCAATTCTTTTAAGGTTTGGTCAACAGCGTTTTTCACTTCTTGCATGTCAATCGTGGAAACAACGTCAAAAGAAGAGGTATCAGCCATGATTCAGAGTCCTCCCAATCGGTGTTTAAAGAAATTTTGACTTAGCAGCAAGACCCGGGTGGAATGTGGATGCCTTTGCTATCAACAATCTCGGTGCTTGTGTATGGTTGTTTCAGTACCATATATCTGTACCATTTGACGACGCTTTCAGCCAAAACTACCAGTGCAAGAATGGCTACTAGGCCAACGAGGACCGCATTGATATACATGTTGATAGATTGAGTAGGCTCCGCAGCTGTGGTAGCAAGGCCAAGAAAAAGCCACCATAACTCGTAGCATCCTGTGAGGGTAATCAGGCCAACAAAAATCATAGGAAAAACCGTGACCCATATGTATTGCCCTTTTCCCATTTTAATCAGCAGTGTTGTGGCGATACAAAGGGCAAGGGTTCCCAGTAGCTGATTGGCTGCCCCAAACATAGGCCAAACTGTTGAGATATTTCCAGTCGCGATTAAATATCCCCACGCGCCGACGACGATCGCGCTGCAGGCAAGAACACCAGGCCACCAATTAATTTGACGAAGTGGTTGGTACACATGTCCACTGAGTTCTTGAACCAAATAGCGCGCGACTCGCGTGCCCGCGTCGATAGTTGTTAAAATAAACAAGGCTTCAAATAGTAGAGCGAATTGATACCAATACGCCATTAAGCCGGCCATGCCTGGCAAAGCGGAAAAAATCCAAGCCATTCCCACTGCCAAAGAAACGGCTCCTCCAGGACGACCACTTAGATCGACTTCAACAAGTCGTGAAAGTTCTTGAATTTTAGCAATGGGGTATCCTAGTGCTGTCAACGCATCAGCAGACAAGTGTGTGTTGATCGCCAAGTAATCACCGGGTATAAGAAGCCCAGCGGAAATTAAAGCAATTACTCCCACGAAGCTTTCCAGCAACATGGCGCCATATCCCACCATGGCCTGTGATTCGCGGGCAATCATTTTAGGCGTGGTTCCGGATGAAACCAAAGCATGAAAACCCGAAATCGCCCCACAAGCAATGGTAATAAACAAAAAAGGAAAGATCGGACCTGGAATGATGGGGCCACCACCATGGATAAATCTAGTCACTCTGGGCATTTGAATTTCAGGGGCTAAGACAATTACCCCTATTGCCAGAAGGGCTACGACTCCCAATTTCATAAATGTCGAAAGGTAATCTCTGGGAATGAGAAGCATCCAAGCCGGCAGTATGGAGGCAAGAAATCCGTAGCCCGCGAGGAGCCACACTAAAGTCATACGTTCAAAGTCGAACCATTCCCCCAACTCTGATTGGGTGACACTTCTTCCTACTGCGATGGTTATAAACAGTAATATTACGCCAACAATAGACATTTCGCCGACCCGGCCTGGACGAATTTTGTGATGATAAAACCCCATTAAAAATGCGATTGGGATCGTCATGGCTATAGTGAACGTGCCCCAAGGGTTATGGAAGAGAGCATTTACCACGGCTAGGCCTAAGCCAGCTAAGGCTACAATAACAATAAAAAGTACAGCTACAGCGGTGGCTGTACCAGTCACAATGCCGATTTCCGCTCGGGCAATTTCTGGTAATGAACGCCCATTTCGGCGAAGCGATCCTACTAAGATGATGAAGTCCTGAACTGCACCAGCTAGGACCGCTCCAATTACTAGCCACAGAAATCCTGGCAAAAATCCAAATTGAACTGCGAGTACCGGACCCAGGAGAGGTCCGGCTCCAGCAATTGCGGCGAAATGGTGGCCAAAGAGCACGTATTTATTCGCAGGATAATAATTGGCGCCATCTTCAAGTCTGTAGGCTGGGGTATCGCGTTGATCATCCAGTTTCAATACTTTGTAACCAAGAAAACGACCATAAAACCGATATGCTAGAACATAAAAGCATGCAGCCCCAGTGATGAGCCACAATCCATTCACTTTTTCGTTAGGGTTCAAAATCCCCGTTATAAAGGCAAATGCAACCGCGCAAAGCAAGGAAATAATACCCCATCCTATTAGTACGAGTTTATTCATAGGGTGTCTATGCTAGCGGGGGCATGTCCTCAAGTAAAATGTCTAGTATGAACTTACTTATAGAGACCATTGTGTCTTATACTTTCTCAAAAAAAAGAAATAATGGAAATGCCTCAATGAATGATAGGTTATGAGAAAGTTGATTCGCTTGGTGGATCAAAAGGAGGCTTGCTGCACTTGGCTCGTATGGAATTTATGGCTTGAAAAACCATGGCCTGAGTTAAGAGTTTGTGCTCTAATTTCCTTTTCCCAGGAAAGTCGAGCAAGGAAACTCCAATGACCATGGTCAAGATACCCTGGCCTGGCAAAACCAGCATGGCTATCCCAGCCAACAAAAAAATAAGGCCGACAGTGTTTTTTACAACTAGTCCAATATTTCTGAAAATCGGATGGTAATCCTCCATCCATTTATGTTCTAAGTCATGTTGGAAATAGTTGACAGGAAGCCTATTTAAAATGATGGGAATGGCGACAATGGTTCCCACAAACATGATAATGGAGATAACCCCAAGGACGATAAGGGCATCTTCCGATACAATTCTTGTGAGGCTGGAATACGAATATTGGAATGTATTGAGTAAGGAGTCCATAGATGTTCGCTGAGAGATACCATGTTTCGGTAATTAGGCACAAATATGCTAACAAGTTTTTGAACATGGAATAGCCGCAAGACAATTTTTTTCTTGAGAAGACAAATATTGAAGGCTGAGCCTTTGAATCGGTAGGATCGTTGCATTTCTATAGAAAAATCATGGGGGTGTAAAAATTATGGCATTTTACTGGCTCTTAAAATCCGAACCGTTGGTGTTTGCTATTGATGATTTGATTCATTCTCCTCAAGGAACCACGTGCTGGGAAGGGGTTCGTAATTACCAAGCGAGAAATTTTTTGAGGACCATGATGGTTGGTGATCAGGCGTTTTTCTATCATAGCAATGCAAATCCCTCTTCCATTGTCGGAATAGGCAAAATCGTGAAAGCTGCTTATCCGGATTATTTTTCCTGGGATGCTCGAAGCAAATATTTCGACAAGAAAAGTTCCTCGGAAAATCCAACATGGTCGATGGTTGATGTAAAATTTGTAAAAAAATTTTCTTCTCCCATTCCCCTTGATCAATTACGAAAAATGAAGGGGCTGGAACACATGGAATTGCTCAGAAAGGGGTCACGGTTGTCTGTGCAGCCGGTGGGGCAGGAGGCATGGAAGATCATTCTGAAATTGGCTAAGACCGTAGCTAAGTGAACTCAAAAATGAAATCCTAGACCAGGTTCTATTTCTAGAAGTAAGGTGTCATGTATGAATATGACGAAAGGGGTGCAAGTTTTGCGTGTAGTATATCTTAAGCTGAGTTTTATTCTGGGATGACTTGTTTAAAGGGGTGGACTTCAGTGCGTTGAAAAATTCCTTCTAATACATAAGGATCTTCCCGAGCAAACGCTTCAGCTTCCCCTAATGAATTAGCCTCAATAATGATAAGACTTCCCGTCTTGTCGGCAAATGGCCCAGCACAAATGAGTTTTCCCTGTTCGTTGAGTTTCTTCAGGTGTTCGAGATGTGTCGGGCGATGGATAGGGCGTTTATTTTGCGCTTCAGGACCATCCCACCCGATGATCACAAATTTCATGATGGTTTTTTACCTTTCTGTCGCATGAAAGCTCTAGTAGAAAGCAGTAATAGAAAATTTGCGAATGTTTGAAAATACTAAAAATCCTGACTAGAGGGTGTTATTGGGTATGGGTTGTCGTTCTGAAAATCCCGTGTTAATTTCATGCCACCATTCAATTTTATCTTCGCCCAATTTCCAACATAAATACACGATCCGTCCATTCAGATAGAACGGAAAATCACAAAGGCCTAAATCTAAGTCTTTTGCAATGACGCCTATTTCCTGAATGGCTTGGAGATTTTCGTGCATATCTTCTAATGCGGTGATATATCGTGGACCAACCACGCTGCCTCCACCGAGTTCTGCATTGGCGCAAGCTTTTTTAATTTCATTCTTGGTATGAATTAAGATGGTTCGTCCGTCTTTGACTTTTGAAAGAAAAGTTTCAAGTTGAGGAATCAGCGCGGTTGCTTCAGCCAACGTGAATATACGGTCATCGGAAGAGTCTGAATCGTGTTTAGCCATGTGAAATTTTTGCCGAATGCAAGGAATTTCTTGTGCAGGAATCAGTTTTCCTTTCCTTTACCATAACCGAATTTACCTCGCAAATAGCCCCAATCTTATGGGGAAAAACTCAAATAACCATGTGACAATAATGACGTAAAAAATTCTTAACCTAGGAGATTCCACCCCAATACTGTAGGTATTAGGGAATCGGCCATTCTCGATCAACCAACAGAATCTGGTTCAAAGTTTAATTAATAAACTATTGACAATAAGGAGAGTCATGGTATACAAGACTTCTATACCTTCCATGTGAATTAAAGGAACCCGCTTCTTCCTACATCTTTTCTACTAGAAAGTAACTCTCCTTCTAACAACTGTTTCTACCAACTTTATCATTATGGTATGACACTAGCTCCACAGCGTTTTTCATATTTGCCTCAATGATTAGGAATGAATGCTTAGCGTACACAAGTAACAGGTAGGAACATCTTTGCGGCATGCCTGTTACTTGTGTAGGTTTTTGGTCATGCCTTTTGGTGACAGAGAAGTCTTTTATGTGCATGGATAAAGAGAGAATTCATCGTAGGAATCAACCAAGGACTGCCTTGATGGTACCGACCTGCCGATTATCCCCACCTTAGGAGAAGAAAAGGATATGCACCTCGCGGAATTAAAACAAAAATCCATTGGCGATCTAGCCGAACTTGCTCGCTCCTTAAAGATTGAAGGGGCAGCTAATTTCCGAAAGCAAGAACTTATTTTTGCCATACTTCAAGGCCAATCAGAAAAAAATGGTGTGATTTTTGGAGAAGGGGTTTTGGAAACGTTGTCTGACGGTTTTGGCTTCCTACGTGCCCCGGACTCAAATTATTTACCTGGAGCTGATGATATTTATATTTCCCCATCCCAAATTCGTCGGTTCAGCCTTCGAACTGGCGATATCGTATCAGGTCAAATTCGGCCACCCAAAGATGGAGAACGGTACTTCGCTTTACTAAAGGTGGAAAAAATTAATTATGATGAGCCGGAAATTCAGCGAGATAAAATACTCTTTGATAACTTGACGCCGCTTTATCCGGAAGAACGTATTGAATTGGAGTTCAACCAAGAAGAATATTGTACGCGTGTGATGGAATTGACAACTCCTATTGGTAAGGGACAACGCGGACTTATTGTTGCAGCTCCCCGAACGGGGAAAACCATGTTGCTTCAAGCTATCGCCAGTTCCATACTTACCAATCACCCTGAGACAGTATTAATCGTGCTCTTGATTGATGAGCGGCCTGAGGAGGTGACGGATTGGCAACGGCAGGTCAAAAGTGCAGAGGTCATTAGTTCAACATTTGATGAACCGGCCCAACGTCATGTCCAAGTTTCGGAAATCGTTATGGAAAAGGCCAAGCGGTTGGTTGAGCACAAGCGAGATGTGGTTATTTTGCTCGATAGTATAACGCGTTTGGCTCGTGCTTATAACACCATTACTCCCCCAAGTGGTAAGGTCTTGTCTGGCGGTTTGGACTCCAATGCACTGCAGCGACCCAAACGGTTTTTTGGTGCTGCTAGTAATATAGAGTATGGTGGCAGTCTCACCATTTTGGCTACGGCATTGGTAGATACGGGCAGTCGTATGGATGACGTAATTTTTGAGGAATTTAAGGGAACGGGTAATATGGAAGTTCACCTCGATCGTCGGTTAGCGGATAAACGTGTCTTTCCAGCCATTGATATCAGTCAGTCCGGTACCAGGAAAGAAGAATTGTTGGTTGACCGAGACCGGTTAAATAAAATGTGGATCCTTCGAAAGGTGCTTAGTCCCCTTGGGACTATGGAAGCAATGGAATTTCTCATGGACAAAATTGCGGGCACCAAGAATAATCAAGAATTCCTGCAGTCTATGAATCGCTAATTCCCTAGCCGTTTTTGCCAAGTACTCACCATTCATGGTACACATATCGGGTCAGTCCATGTCGTTGGTTTGTGCAAGGGAGACCGTTTGTCATGAAAACAGGCATTCATCCTGATTACCGCGAAGCGATAGTGAGTTGTGCGTGTGGAGCAAAATTCCAGACCCGTTCCACGGTAGGAGATCTGAAAGTTGACATATGTTCCAGTTGCCACCCCTTCTTCACTGGGACCCAAAAAATTGTTGATACCGAAGGTCGTGTGGAGCGGTTCAAGAAAAAGTACGAGAAAAAGGCCAAGGTTTAAGCCCCTCACATCAGTTGCAACGACAGCATCTCGTCAGGTTTTAGCGAAACCTCGTCTATTTCTGCCCAGCTGGTTCTTATGTCCGGAGATCAGAAGGATCGTGGTCAAGTAGAGGGATGGTTGTCCCAGTGGGAGGCCGTGGTCAATCGCTTTGAGAATTTGACCCATCAATTGGCTGATCCCACGGTTTTAAATCAACCCTCTTTGCTGGTTTCCGTTAATAAAGAGCGGGCTGAACTGGAAAAAACGAGCCAACTTTTCTACGGTCATCAGTCTCTTCTCCAGGAAATTCATAATACCCAACGCATGCTTAGTGATTCTCAACTGGATCCCGAATTGCGGGAAATGGCTCAAGAAGAACTTCGGTCTTTACAAGGACAGCGACAGGAAATCGAACGACAGGCGCTTGAACTACTTCACCCCAAAAATGCGGATGATGATAAAAACTCGTTTATCGAAATCCGAGCTGGTACTGGTGGAGAAGAGGCTGCGTTATTCGCCGCGGTTCTCTTGAGGATGTATGTTCGCTACGCAGAGAAAAAAAGGTTGCGGGTCGAAATGGTAGACTCCAATGAGACTGGGATTGGTGGCTTTAAAGAAGCTATTTTTCTGGTAGAAGGGAAGGGCGCTTACGGATGTTTCCGTTACGAAAGCGGAGTGCATCGTGTACAACGGGTACCGACAACCGAAACCAGTGGGCGCATTCATACTTCGACCGCCACGGTGGCTGTGATGCCGGAAGTGGAAGAGGTTGACGTGCATATCGACCCGAAGGATTTGCGCATTGATACGTTTTGTTCATCTGGTGCGGGTGGCCAAAGTGTGAATACAACATACTCAGCCGTTCGAATCACCCATATTCCGACGGGCGTGGTTGTGTCTTGCCAAGATGAACGATCACAATTAAAAAATCGTGAAAAGGCCATGCGGACACTGCGGTCTAGAATTGCCGACGCGGAACGAGCAAAACAGGAAGCTTCGATTGCCGAAAATCGTCGCTCTCAAGTTGGGACAGGGGAGCGTAGTGAAAAAATCCGCACCTATAATTATCCGCAAAATCGCATCACTGAACATCGTATTGGTCTCAGTCTCCACAAGTTAGAAACTATTCTCGATGGGGATCTAGATCAACTTGTTGAAGCCTTAAATGCGGCGAGTGAAGTCGAGTCCATTAAGGCCAATAATGTGACAAAAATCTGATATTATGATGTCTTCAAAAACCATCCTCGAATCGTGGCTCTACCTCTCGCCTGTGGCATGTCAGGTCACCCATGCTTCGGGTTACCAACAAGGTATAGATTTGTTGACCAAAGCGGGTGTGTCAAATGCGAAGAGTGAAGCGTTGTGGCTGCTGGAATCTGCCCTGGGTATTACAAGACTAGATATTCATGTGCAACCCCAGAAAAGTGTCAGGCCAACTTTATGGGCTTATGCCTACGAAGTTTTCAAAAGACGAGCGAGAGGTGAGCCTCTTCAATACATTCTTGGAACGCAACCATTTCGTGGATTAGAGATAATGGTTCGACCAGGCGTGTTAATTCCACGTCCTGAGACCCAATTAATCGTTGAAGAGGTACACGCTATTTTGGATTCTTGCGAGGAACTGAGAATGGCGGATATAGGAACAGGGTCAGGCTGTCTTGCTGTAGCTTTGGCAACAGAGTTTCCTCATGCCAAGCTTTATGCAACTGATTGTTCGATAGCCGCAATTGGCGTAGCCGTAGATAATGCTAATAAAAGCTCGGTTCAAGATCGTATTTGTTTTCTCTGTGGCGATCTTTTAGAACCTTTAACTGGTTTGCCAGGAATTAAAGGAGGGCTTTCTGTCATTGTTGCCAACCCTCCGTATATACCCACCCGCTATCTTGATACCCTTCCCTGCGATGTTCGAGACTTTGAACCTCATCTTGCGCTTGATGGAGGGAGGGATGGCTTGGACTTTTACCGGCGCTTGCTTAGTGAGGCGCAGTTTTTTTTACAGCCTGGCGGGTATCTGGTGTTGGAAATGGGTGAGGGGCAAGCACATAGAATTTGTGAAGAAGCTGAAGATTTGCAAGTTTGGATTCTTCGAAACATTCGACGAGATGATGCGAATATTGATCGCGTTATTACTTTGGAGCGGAAAGGGTAACTTTTTTCGAAATCATTGATGCGAATCACTATCATAGGAAGGCAGCCATTATCAGGTCGAGTCCAGATCGCTGGGGCTAAAAATGCGGCTTTGCCGATACTTGCGTCTACACTTCTCGGTGGTGGTGAATGTCATATTGCTAACCTTCCGCAGGTTCGAGATGTGGCTACGATGAATAAACTGCTTAGTCTTTTAGGAGCTTCGGTAAAACAGAATGCCAATCGAATTTCGATTAGTGCTCATACGGTTCAATCACTCGAAGCACCCTATGATCTTGTGAAGACCATGCGGGCATCTATCCTTGTGTTAGGTCCATTGTTGGCTCGATTTGGTGAAGCGGTGGTGTCTCTCCCTGGTGGGTGTGCCATTGGCCCAAGACCAGTAAACCTTCATCTTGAAGGGTTTAAAAAAATGGGAGCGACGATTGAATTGGACCACGGTTATATTCGAGCTCGTGCTTCCAAGTTGAAAGGCCAGCAAATTGATTTAGAAACGCCAACAGTCACAGGGACCGAAAATCTCATGATGGCCGCGTGTTTGGCAAAGGGGACGACAATTATTAATAATGCGGCTATGGAGCCGGAGATAGAAGATCTCGCGAATTTTCTCAATCACCGCGGGGCAAACATTGTCGGTGCGGGTACAGGACGTATTGTGATCGAGGGCGTCTCTCATCTACACGAAGTAGAGTATTCTGTTATGCCTGATCGCATAGAAACCGGAACGTATTTAATAGCGGGCATGGTCACACACGGTGATGTCGAAGTGAATCATTGTATCCCTGGACATCTTGACTCTCTCATTTCCAAGCTTCGAAAATGTGGAGCGGATGTCCGCGAAACAACAGACTCGATACGAGTTAGAGCACCAGAAAAAATACAGCCTGCAGATGTCCAAACTTTTCCGTACCCTGGTTTTCCCACAGACCTGCAAGCTCAAATCATGGCGATGCTGAGCGTGGCGGATGGCACAAGTATCATTACCGAGAATGTATTCGAAGGTCGGTTTCTTCATGTGCCCGAGTTGCAACGCATGGGGGCATCTATTGCCGTGGATGGGCCACGGGCCGTTGTCAAAGGGGCCCCGCAATTAACAGGTGCACAGGTTATGGCCTCAGACCTCCGAGCAAGTGCTGGTCTCATTTTGGCTGGTTTGGCCGCAGAGGGCGAAACTCAAATTAACAGGGTCTATCATCTTGAACGTGGTTATGAGCGTATCGAAGATAAATTACAGAGTCTTGGAGCTATCGTGCGTAGGGAGCCAGCCTTAGCATGAGAGAAACTGTCATTGTCGCTCTGTCCAAGGGCAAGTTGCTTGATCCGACCATTAAGCTGTTTCAACAAGCGGGATATGCTGGCCCTGATTTTTCCTCTGATCCTCGTCGGCTTGTATTCGAAGTTGTACAATCTGGATTAACCTTTCTTATCGTACGTCCCACAGATGTCCCAACGTATGTTGAATATGGTGCTGCGGATATTGGAATTACCGGAAAGGATTTACTTCTAGAAATGCAGAGTGATGTGCACGAACCCTTAGATTTGCGCATTGGTGGGTGTCGAATTGCTGTCGCTGGCTTGCAAGGTTGCGATGCGCGGATGCGATTATCCTCAAAGTTGCGTGTGGCAACCAAATACCCCAACATCACCGAAAGATATTTCAATCAGCAAGGCATACCTGTAGAAATTATTAAATTGTATGGATCAATGGAGCTAGCTCCTGTTGTAGGCCTAGCTGATTGTATCGTGGATTTGGTGTCTAGTGGGAAAACGTTAAAGGCAAATAACTTAAAAGAAACTGAGGTCATTGCGTGGTCAACGGCTCGACTCATTGTGAATCGTGCGAGCCTCAAAATGAAACATCAAGCTATTTCCCAAATGATTGGGCGGTTGAAGAAAGTCAGGCCGAAGACTACGCAATTATAAGGCGATTATGAAGATTATTTCATACAAACAACGTAATTTTAATAAAGTTTTCAGACAGGTTTGTCGACGTGGATTGCAGCAAAATTCAAAAATAGAGGCTCGCGTTAAACAAATTCTTCATGCAATTGAGCGAAGCGGAGATGCAGCTGTCTGTCGGTATGTGGAACAATTTGATGATCTTCGTCTGAAACCCAAGGAATTTCGAGTCAAAAAAGACGAGATTAAGAATGCATATCAATACGTCGGCAAACAAGAGCGCGATGCTCTTCGTATGGCTGCAAAGCGGATCCGCGTTTTTCATGAACGCCAGCGATTGAAGACATGGGTACATGCGGAAAAAGGTGTGAAGCTTGGTCAACTGATCACACCGTTGGATGTGGTGGGAATTTATGTTCCCGGGGGTAAAGCGCTCTATCCCTCGACCGTGTTGATGAATACGATTCCTGCAAAAGTGGCAGGTGTTGGTCGGGTGATCATGTGCACGCCGACTCCTAATGGGCAAATTCATCCGTATTTGCTCGTGGCCGCAGATCTGGCCGGTGTTGATGAAATTTATCGTATCGGGGGAGTACAGGCCGTAGGGGCTATGGCATATGGGACCAAACATATTCCCAAAACTGACAAGATCGTGGGCCCCGGTAATATATATGTGGCTGCGGCAAAACGATTAGTATACGGAATCGTTGATGTTGACATGATCGCAGGGCCAAGCGAGTTATTAGTGATTGCGGATGGCACTGCGAATCCAAAACATTGTGCTGCAGATTTGTTATGTGAAGCTGAGCATGACGAAGAAGCGCGAGTCTATCTTGTGACCCCATCTGCTCGGTTGGCTAAGTCTGTGGTCAAGGAAGTTAGCAAACAATTAAAGAAATTGAGTCGTAAGCAGATTGCCATGAACTCCGTAGGGCAGTATGCTGTGGCATTTGTGACATCAACCATGGATCAGGCGGTCGATATGGCGAATGCAATTGCTGCAGAACATCTAGAATTGTTGGTGAACCGTCCGTATGATGCCTTAAAAAAAGTACGGCATGCAGGAGCAGTTTTTGTGGGTCGATATACCCCGCCGGCTGTGGCGGATTATGTGGCAGGCCCCAATCATGTACTCCCAACCGGAGGGTCTGCCAGATTTTTTTCTGCCTTGTCGTTAGATGATTATGTGAAGAAGACTAATATCATTGCGTTTAATAAAGAGCAACTCAAAGCCGTTCAGCCATACGTGACCTGTTTAGCGGGGATGGAAGGGCTACAAGCCCATGCGCGTTCCATAGAAATTCGGAGCTTATGACTATGTCTAAAAACTCTCGTTATGCCAAGATCGAACGAACTACCTCAGAAACATTTGTGAAGGCAGAGTTGGGCCTGGATGGAACAGGATTGGGGAATATCAGCACTACCATTCCTTTTGTTGATCACATGTTGAATCTTCTCGCCAAACACGGCTTGTTTGACCTGACAGTCGAGGCCAAAGGAGACACGGAAATCGACCACCATCATACAGTTGAGGATATCGGTATTGTTCTGGGTATGGCACTCAAGGAGGCGTTGGGCGAGAAAGCCAAAATCCGTCGTTTTGGCTGGGCAACAGTTCCCCTTGATGAGACCTTGGCGGAAGTCGTTGTTGATCTGAGTGGCCGGCCGTTTCTTGTCTATAATGTTGAACTTCCTCATCGGCAGGTAAAGGATTTTGACCTTGGGCTATTTGAAGATTTTTTCCAAGCTCTGGTCAATCAGGGGGCCTTAAATCTTCACATCAACGTGAAGTATGGGAGAAATCCCCATCATATCATTGAAGCAGTGTTTAAGGCTTTTTCCAAAGCTCTAGACCAGGCAGTGTTGATTGATGATAGGGTAACAGGTGTGTTGTCTACCAAGGGCTCCTTATAGAAGAAGATGGAACGACCTCGCCCTTATATTTCGCGAAAAAATGAGTGATTCCCAGATAATATTAGGTGAAATTTCTGGCGAATCTGTTTATTAACGAGATACGAAATAAAGAGCGCTCTTTACGAATTGTTATGATTGCTATTGTAGATTACGAAATGGGAAATCTTCGAAGTGTCCAAAAGGGTTTCGAAGCCGTTGGGTACGATGCCGTGATCACACGTGACCCTGCTGTCATTGATCGCGGCTCTCATGTGGTTCTACCAGGGGTTGGTGCATTTGGGGACTGCGTGAGGAATTTGAATCGGTTCGGTCTAGTTGAGCCTCTTCGTCGATCGATTTCCCAGGGAAAGCCGTTTTTGGGTATTTGTTTGGGCCTTCAGGTCCTGTTTACTGAGAGCGAGGAATTCGGGGCACACAAAGGATTAGATATTTTTAAGGGGAAGGTTAAACGGTTTTCTTTTTCAGATCTTCAGGGAAAGGAGCTAAAAATTCCCCACATGGGGTGGAACAGTATTAGCATTGCCCACCCCAATCCCGTATTAAATGATATTGCTCCAGAGGCATATGTTTATTTTGTACATTCCTATTATGTTGAGCCTGTTGAGACAAAAATTATCTGTACGGAAACAACCTATGGAATTCCCTTTGTTTCCAGTGTTGCTTACGAAAATATTTTTGCCTGCCAATTTCATCCCGAAAAAAGTCAGCGCATAGGCCTCCAACTCCTACGCAACTTTGGAGCCTTGAATTGATTGGCCTAAGGGCATCGGGAACTTTATGTGGACAATGGAAAAGATTTGCCTTGCAGTTCCAGGGGGTTTGTGTTTTGACTTTGGGACTAATTGGGTGTGCTCCTAATACGGTGACCGTCAAAACTCATCCAACTTTTTCGCCGGTATTAATTAAAACCGTTGGCGTGATTCCTTTCACGGTTGCCTTGGGCTCCCCGTGGGTGCATCAATCTTTTGGAGAACTTTCTCCTCCTGATGTTGGATCCTCCAAGATTCGGCAATCGTTTAAGGGGACGACGGGTCCTATTCCGCATCGTTCTTTTGCGACACAGGAATCGGTTCCCTCAGGCGCAGAAGAAAAAATTACTGATATGGTGTATGCAAATCTGAAACTTCGCCCAGGCCTAAAAACCATTTCTCCAAATGAGATTGCGAAAGTGTTAAGCCAAAAAAAAATCAAGCTCTCGGAAAGCCAAAACCAGGAGTTGGCTCGGGAATTGGGAAAAGAACTATTTCTCGATGCGGTTATTGTCGGACAGGTACGAGTCTTTCGTGAGCGGGCTGGTCAAAAATTTGCGGCGATTCCCGCTGCGGTTGGGTTTGATGTTCAGGTGATTAATGCTCAAGATGGTACTGCGGTTTGGGCAGGGGATTTCTTTGAAGAACAAAAGCCTTTTACGCAAGATTTCAAGTGAATGTTTGAGCGAGGCGGAGAATGGGTCACTGCCGAGGAATTGGCACGGTCGGGAGTCAAGCGAGTGATGAAACGTTTGCCCATAGGAAAACGCTAATAAATGGTCATCATTCCAGCAATTGATTTGAAGGATGGACGCTGTGTGCGATTGCGTCAAGGCGACATGAATAAGGAAACCGCCTATTCAGAAGATCCACCTTTCATGGCTAAACACTGGGAAGGATTGGGCGCTGAGCGGCTTCATATAGTAGACCTCAATGGCGCAGTAGATGGAAGACCTCAAAACTTTGATAATGTCCTGGCTATTACTAAAGCGATTTCCATCCCTGTGCAGGTGGGCGGAGGCATTCGAAGTCTCGATACCATACGGAAATATCTTTCCCAGGGTGTGAGTAAAGTGGTCTTAGGGACTGCGGTATTAGAAAACCCTTCGTTGCTGGAAGAAGCTAGTCGAGAGTTTCCTGATCGTATCTTGATTAGTGTGGATGTAAAACAGGGAAAGATTGCTGTCAATGGTTGGACAGATGTATCTGAAACCACGCCAGAGGAAATTTTTGAATCCCTCAAGTCATATCCCCTGGCCGAGGTGATTTTTACGGAGATCAGTCGAGATGGCATGTTGAATGGTCCCAATTTGACTGCCTTAGAACAAGCCGTACGTATGTCACCGTTTTCTGTGATTGCATCAGGAGGGGTAGCTCGAGTGGAAGATATTCACGCAGTCAAGCAGTTAGGGCCAAAGATTACCGGGATGATTGTGGGGAAAGCTTTGTACGAGGGTACATTGGATTTATCATCTGCGCTTAAAGCCGCTTGCGTTGATGATCCTGTCCGTAGAACATGCTGACGAAGCGCATAATTCCTTGCCTGGATGTGAAAGATGGCCGTGTTGTTAAAGGCGTATCTTTCATCAATCTTCGCGATGCAGGTGATCCTGTGGAGGTGGCCAAAAGCTATGATCAGGCAGGGGCTGATGAACTGTGTTTCCTGGATATCACTGCCTCTCATGAAGATCGAGGCATTCTACTTGATGTGGTCTCACGAACTGCTGAGCAAGCCTTCATGCCCCTCACGGTGGGGGGAGGTGTCAGAACTATTGAAGACATCAGAGAATTACTGAAGGCTGGAGCAGATAAAGTCAGCATCAATACAGCAGCGGTTTGCAACCCAGAGTTTGTCACGGATGCTGCCAATCGATTTGGGACTCAATGCATTGTCGTGGCCGTCGATGCTAAGCAAGTTTCCTCAACCTCAAAAGGGGTTTCTCGATGGGAAATCTTCACACACGGCGGTCGAAATCCCACTAGGCTCGATGCCATCGAATGGGTGAAACTCATGGAAGCCAAGGGTGCGGGAGAAATCTTGCTGACCAGTATGGATCAAGACGGACAACAAAATGGATATGATCTTCCACTGACTGCTGCGGTATCGGATGCAGTATCAATTCCGGTCATTGCTTCAGGCGGTGCTGGAACCTTGGAGCATCTGCATGATGCTTTAGCTATAGGCAAGGCTGATGCTGTTTTAGCTGCGTCAATCTTTCATTACCGAACCTACAAAATTTCCGAAGCGAAGGACTATCTTGCCAGTTGCGGCCTTCCCATTAGACAGGTGAATGGTTATGAAGAATAAACCAGAAATTGTAAAAGCATCCCTTAGAGAAACCCTCGAATTTGATGAACTAGGACTTGTTCCTGCGGTAGTTCAAGATTGGATAACGGGCACGGTTCTTATGCTGGGGTTTATGAATCAGGAGGCGATTGCTCACACCCAACAAACTGGGCTTGTGCATTTTTGGAGTCGGAAGCGGCAGCGATTGTGGAAAAAGGGTGAAGTGTCGGGCAATTATCTCCAAGTCAAACAGCTATTCCTTGATTGCGATGGCGATACGATACTGATTAAGGCAGAACCTTCAGGGCCGACCTGTCACACCGGAAGTCAGTCTTGCTTTTTTTCCGGAATCGTAGATAGTGAAATTACTATAGAACCAGAGACGGAAGAAGCCCACGGTGCGATCCTTGATCGCCTATATGAAATGGTTTTGAACCGAAAACAGGAATCTACCCCCGATTCATATGTGGCATCTTTACTTCAAGGTGGGGATGATCGGGTCTTGAAAAAAGTGACCGAGGAAGCGGGGGAAGTGCTGCTAGCAGTGAAAAATCACAAAGATGAAGAAATTATTTACGAAGTTGCTGATCTCCTTTTCCATATAATTGTGTCCCTGGGGCATTGCGGTATTCCGGTTTCTGAAATTTACAAAGAACTTGGCCGACGCTATGGACAGTCTGGCTTAAAGAAAAAACGAGAAACCTAACGGTTGTGTTGCTATTGTGCCTAGAGCAGGACCTGGCGTTGATCTCGTAAAAATTTACATAGTTCTCTCTATACAAATCCTCTGTTGACTTGTTTTTTCTCCCTTGCTATAGTTTATTAAATTATTCTTATTTTACAATAGTTTACGAAGAATCTACCCTCTTTAATCCTGGTTAGCAGACAGGCCTTAGGGAAGAGCCTTGGCGACCAATCATCGGGGTGGAATTCCCCCAACCATTCTCCAGCAAATTCGTGACACGGTGGATATCGTGGATGTCGTGTCTCGGTATGTCACTTTG
>CAZGFV010000001.1:36815-44601 GCA_964524575.1 uncultured Nitrospiraceae bacterium | reverse complement strand
CAAGGTCTCATGGAGTTTTTGGCTGAGAACGACAAATACGTTTATGAAGAAGATCCTCATAATTGTGGAATGGGATTTCTCACTAGAATTCTAGCTCTTTAGATAATATATTTCTTCTTGTCAATCCTCCGATTAAAAGTATTATCTTTTTGCAATTGTGGTGCAGGTTGACGTGTGGTGTCGACGACGTTCTTTGTTGCTCGGTTACGTTCTCACAGGAGGATATGCTTTGTTCTAACTTCAGTGAGTTCATTATCTTCTAAATTGTAGTACCTAGCCTAGATAAGTACTAGAGTGTGAAATTGAACAGCAATTGTGGGACGGCCGACAATCTTTTTCGAGGAAATGGCCGCTCGACCCGTTGGGGTTTTTGCCGCGTGTAGCATGCAATGGGTGCGGCGAGGCTATGTATTATGTATGAAATAGAGTGGGTACATCACGGACTTCGATTCAGAATCTATGCTCGAATGGTTTTCGCTAAGCATGTCCTTCAGGAGTATCTGGGTTTTTTCCTTCTTCCATGTCTTTACCAAGTTGTTCAGCTAGTTTCTGAAGTTTTAGCACTTGGGGGTGGTCAGAGGGAAGCAAGTTGCCATGTTCATCTGTGAGTAATTCTTGCATGCCTTCGAGCATAGCATCCATTTCAGGAATGTATGCTTTCGGTGTTTTCTTTTTCCCCATACGGTTTTCTCCAATGATGAAAGGGGCAGTTGTGCTCTATGGGCTCTTTTTATAAATGTCTTCCCTGAGTGATTTGGCAGAGGCAATTATAGCAGGCTTAGCTAGGCAATTGTAGAGACTTTCTTTCCCTGCGAGAAAAGTAGAGTTTTAATATCCCGATTAAGAGCCTTTCAAACGTTGAAAGATTATTGAGAGGGAGCAGATCAACCTAAGGTCAAAAAGCTGCTGAACTAAAAAAATATATGATTAACCTATCTAGCTTTATCCTGCTTCAGAATACCTTGGATAATAGTTCGAAGATTGTCGATACCAATATTATCAACGCGAATGTTTCCATTAAGTACGATAGTTGGTGTATGTGTCACGCCAATTCGCTCGCCCCATTGCTGGCCTTTTTTGAGAGCTTTATAGGGTTCCCCGCTAGCCAGCCCCGCTTCAAAATCCTTGGTGTCGAGGCCGATCTCATTGATCAAAATTGTCCGAAGGTTTCTATCAAAAATATGAATGTGTTCTTTGTGAATGGACCGGAATAGAACTGCTTTCATTTCTGTTCCCTTACCCATTTTTCGTGCTTGCTCGTGCATTTCGAAGGCAGTAGAGAGTTTTCCGCGCATGACGGGAAAGCCAATCATTCGGATTTCAAGACTGCGACCAAATTCTTTTTTCAATTTCGATCCGATTTCGTTTTCAAACATGTGGCAGTGGGGGCAATAAAAATCCGCAAACTCCAAGAGGACTACTCTACCCTTGGTATGAATTTCGGGTTCTTTCATTAACCGATATTCTCCAGGGTATTTGGCCCCAGCGTGAACGACATTCGTCAAAATGAGTAGAAATCCCACAATCTGTGCAATGTGATTGCAAAAAGTCGGTTGGCGATTCATGTACATTTCCTCTTTGCTAAGGTAACGATTGGGTCAAGATAGTATTTTTTCACGCTATCATGCTAGGACGAATAAGACAAATACCGGTCATTTTTTTCTTGAATGTGGCATACTTGTTCTTAGGTAGGGAGAGCATGCCTTGTTGGAGTGATAAATCTAGGGCGTGGAGTTGAGTCCAAGGCGCAATTGGGAATAGGGTCATGATGCTGTTTTCTCGATGAAGGGATCGGTTATCAACATGGTAATATCAGGAAGTGGAGGTGAACAGATGGATGTAATTAGTTTGGCGGATTTCCAGACCTTTTCTGCCGAAAAGATGAAAAAACATAGTGTGTTTCAAACTCCAAGATTTTTTTGCGATGTTTATTGTTTTGATCCAGGACAGGAACAAAAGGGGCACGTGCACGCGGAGCAAGACAAGGTCTATTTGGTTTTGGAAGGTCAGGGGACTTTTCGGGTAGGTGAGCAGGAACAGGTGTTGGGGCCAGGGCAAGGAACCATGGCTCCGGCTGGGGAAGAGCATGGGGTGTTAAACCGTTCCGGCAGCCGTTTACGGGTCTTGGTCTTTATGGCTCCGAATCTTTCTTAAGATGTATTTTCCTTATGTTTTTTGAACATTCTTAAAAATTCGATAGCTTCTTTGGCGATCCAGAAAATGCCCTAGTCGATCAACAGGTACTTACCTGGAATGTTGATCGTATACCCAGCAATGGTTAAACCTGTTAAGGGGACCAAGGTGGCCTGGACATTCTTGCTCGCAGTGTCGTCCAAAGCCCCCCACTTGGTCCGTATCAAAAATTTTTTGGAATAATACGGAACGAAGAGAACGCATTCATACCGATATTCCAAAAATAGATCCGAAACGGATCCCCCACGGTGGCTTTCAATGTACCATTTCTAGCTAAGGCCTTATCTTTCTCGATAAATACGACATAATCAGAAAATCGTTAGTGTGGAATGCCGCGTATGTCCCCAGGGCCTGGGATTTGTGTCAATATAACGGATCGGGCTTGATAGACTCCCGGTAACCCTGCACCTTTTGCGTACACCAGACCCATTTCTCTTTTTCCGAGTGCTAAATATCCCCTCTGCCGTCCTTTAATGTCCACACCCACAATTTTGATCGACGGCGATGTCAGTTCATACTTATCCAAGTGTTTGTCGGATTGTGTAATGGAAAACTCGGCAGGAAGGTCTACTATGCGGCTAACCAGCAACCTCATTTCCTCTTGACTAATAGGATGATCGTGGGCTCCATCCAAATGCCAATTCCCATGTTGTTGGGTCACGGTGTAAGTTCCGCCAGGTGCCGTAATCGTCAAAAGAGCAATCTCATGCGTTTCTAAGCCAAATAATCGTTTGTCCTGAAGGTCAAAAGTACGTTTGGGAAGTCCCCGAAGGGTGCTGGGAGAAATTTTGTATATCGGCTGGTTAGCTGAAGTAATAGCATAGGCTTCATTGGGTTTATCGATAGGTTGAAAAAACGAAACGAGATGTTCCTTTTGGCTGGTATGTACCGTGGCTGTTAAGGCTGGTGCTGACAAGTGTTGAAGTAGCGCTTGTTTTTCGGATTGTGTATCGATGAATCCCTTAGCCGTGAGGTTCTCCAGTGTCATAAGGAATAATCCTACAGCTGTTCTGTCCGCAGGTCCTTTAAAGGGCTCGGAAAAAAGCCAAGTGCTAGTTGGGCCGTGCATGGATTTCCCACGGTGCAAGGTAATCGATTGATTGGATCCTTGAATTTGAATTCGTTCAACAAGAGTGCGATCAAAAAACATCACACCTTTATGCCTGAAAGTAAAAAGGCTTTTTCGTCGAAAATCTGTCACAGATAATGTGGTTAAGAGTACTTGTTTGTCGGAATGTCTTTGAGCATACAAGGTAGAACCCAATGGCCCAACTCCCCCAAGACTCAGTGTTTCAGATTGGTTTTGAGTTTTGAGTTGAATGGTGATATTCGGATTCTCGAGGCCATAATGGCTGAGATTGTTAGACTCCCCTTGGATTACGCGCGAGATTTTTCCAATCTCTACGGCTCTCAAGATGTTATTTACAGCCCGTGAGTTTCCCTTAGCATCCACGGGTTCGACAATTCTCCACCGGTAACGTTCATCACGCGAGAGCCGAATGGTTTCGGTGCGTGTCTTTATGGTTATGTCCGTGATTTCACGATAATCAAATGGCAGAAGGCGTTTGTCTTCCTGTTGTTGGACCACTTCTTGTTCGATAGATGGGACTTCGATGGTATAAAGATAAAGTCCGAGTCCAGCGAAGATAATTGCAAGTAAGGTTGTTGTTCGGTAAGAAGTCATGAGGGCTATAATTGACTGCGCCGCCGCCAGATGGTGATTCCGAGAAACAACAGCAGCAGAGGAACAGAAAAAACTTGGATCGCGAATAACATGTGTTCCTGAGTAGGGTTAGGAATAAAAGGTTCGAAGGCTGGATCCTTTGCTGAAATGGACATGAGAGCATCTTCCTGTGCCAACCATGCGACGGCATTTAACAAAAAATCTGTATTACCAGGAAATTTTGCGTATGCATTACTAGCAAAGGCTGAGTTGCCAATGATCACGGTAGAAGGATGTGACGAACCATGATTTGCACGGTCGGAAAATTCCAGGGCTGCGGCAAGGGAAAAAGGACCTTTTCGATCCTCACCTACTTGAAACTTTGGCTCGGTCCGGGAAAAGTCTGTTTCAGCCCAGCTTTCTTCTGATGATTGGGTTAAAGAGGTAAATGACCACTCTAAGGCTTGGGTTTGATCAAAACTGATATCCTGTGAAACTGGTAATAAAAGTGGCGCGGTGAATCCATTTGTAATGGCATGTTTGGTAAAGCGTCGCACAAGCAAGGCAGTTGGACTACTTTGTGAGACACGATCCTCTGGGTCCACGATAATGCCAGGTCCCAATGTCAAACCCCATTGGGCTAAAAGGGGATCAAGCCCGGAGGTAGTTTCTGGGTCAATCAAAAAAAGTACCCGTCCCCCATTTTGCACAAAATCTTGAATATGAAGGGTTTCAGAATTTATGAGCGGTTCACGGGGACCAGCTATGATTAGCACTGTCGTGCTAGGAAGAATAGCGGCGTCCTTCGAGAATAATCCTCGATCTACTTCATAACCTTGAGTTTCCAGCCGTTCCTGAAAAAAAGACAGCCCCCTGTTTTCCATGTCTTTGATACGTCGCTCTCCATGGCCCTCCAGAAATACGATGCGCTTTTTTTCATCGTGAGTGACGCGAAGGAGCCCACTGGTAAGATTGGCTTCAGTGGGTTTGGTCACTTGAAATGTTTGCCCGCCACGTTGAAATACTGCGGTGTCCACTTTTGTGATATTGAACTTTCTGGCAACGTGCGGTTTTTTTTCTGGGTCGATGAAAGAAACTTGGATATGAGGTGAAACATGGGAATAGGTATCTAATAAATCTCGATAAGCATTGAACCCTGGGCTCCGTTCATGAGCAAATACGAGAATATGAACATCTTCCTTCAGTTGACCTAAGACCTCAAATGTTTGAGGCGCTAAAGAAAATCGTTGAGTTTCGGAGAGGTCCCAGCGTCCTCCATGGCGAACAACCAAAAAGTTGATGATGAACAGAATGCCAATCATCAGTAGGATAGCTAGGATGCTGTTAAATCCTAGTTTCGTCGATCGTTGCGAGGAAAAGGATTTCAATCGCTGCCAATTATTTACGAGGTAGATGGCTAGGCACAATAACCCTAGTGCATCCAAGGTAGCCACGGTACCTGATCGAGATGGGTCGATTTCAGAGAGCACCAATCCGCTTAGAGCCAACAATGTTCCAAGGATGCCAATTGAAGGCATGAGGGAGGTTATTGCCATCGGTGTGAATCCACCACGCGGTGAGTAATAAACAACATCAATACCGTACCTGATAGGTAATACACGATGTCTTTGGTATCCAGTAATCCGCGAACCAGACGATCGTAATGTTCTACAAAAGAGAGATACGATATGACGTGGCCCAAGAATGTATCACCTAACAATGAACTCAGGCCTCCCATTAACCAGAACACAATGATAATGCCGAAACTGAGAAAAGCCGCGACAATTTGATTCTCAGTCAGGCTTGAGGCTAAAACTCCGCAGGCTAAAAAGAAAGCGCCCTGTAAAGCCAATCCTAAGTATGCAGTGAAAATCGGAGTCCAATTAAAGGTACTATAAAAAGACAGAACAAAAGGGGTAAGTGTCGTGAATCCCAATAGGCTGAGATAAATTAACAAGACGCTCATGAATTTAGCTGAGATGATTTCATTGATCCCGATCGGAGAAGTCAGCAGCAGTTCCATGGTTCGTAGCTTCCGTTCCTCCGCAAAGAGCCGCATAGTGAGCATGGGCAAGAGAAAAATGAGAACAATATCTAGGCCATGAAAGATTGGACGGAAAACAAGCTCATTGAGATTGAGTGGGGCATAGGTGTTTTGAATTTGTAGAAATCGCAAAGCTTGCTGCCCGGCATTGACGACCATGAGGTGAGCTAAAAACCCTGAAATAAACAGGAACACGGCCCCGACGACATAAAGCACCGGAGAAACAGCAAGGCACCGAAGTTCTTTAGCAATAAGCGCATTAACGGGTGTCATAATTGTCCGTGGTTCTCCATAGCAGACGGTTAAGTTGTCGATGGTTTATGAAAAGGGGATTCGTCTTCTCGGGTAAGTTGCAGAAACACTTCCTCCAGTGATAACGAAAGGGGTTTAAGTTCTAGGAGTCCGACCCCTTGATTTACGACAAACTGGGCAAGGTCCTCCCTCAAATCACGTCCAAGTTCACATTCAATAATACAAGTTTCTGACGAAACGAAACCCGCTTTTCCAGGGGTTTGCCCCGGGAGCACCCGTAAGACACCGGGAATAGTAGAAAGCCGTGTCTGCCAATCATCAGGAGGATGCTTCACTGTGAGGCGAATTTTCTCGGACCGGCACAGTCGTGCCGATAATTGTGCTGGGGTGTCTTCTGCTACGATTCGACCTCGATCAATAATGACAACACGATCACAAATTGCAGTGGCTTCCGAAAGGATATGGGTACTTAGAATAAGAGTATGTGAACCAGCCAAGCCTCGAATGACTTCACGAATTTCAATAATTTGTTTGGGGTCTAGGCCTGCAGTTGGCTCATCAAGAATTAAAACTGGAGGAGCGTGAATCAGGGCCTGTGCCAGACCGACTCGTTGTCGAAATCCCTTGGATAAATGTCCAATCACTCGATAGCGGACTGATCCGAGGCCGAGTTGCTCGATGACCTTGAATATTTGGTCTTCAATGCGCGAGGCAGATAAACGCTTTAATGCCCCAACAAATCTGAGATACTCTGTGACTGTGAGTTCCTGATACAAGGGCGGTGTTTCAGGCAGATACCCAATATGCCGCTTGACTTCTTGCGGTTGCTCAAAACAGTCATACCCTGCCACCTGGACCGACCCTTCATTGGGTGGCATAAAACATGTGATAATGCGCATGGTGGTGGTTTTCCCCGCCCCATTAGGCCCCAGAAGTCCGAGGATTTCCCCTTCTTTAACATCAAAAGACACATTCTCAATGGCCGTATGATGACCATATCGTTTCGTAATGTCTTGAACAGTAATCATTGCTGGCTAATCAGAAAATTTTCTATGTACATTCATGTTGGTATTGGCAGTCAGGCAGAAACTATGCATGGAACTGGGAGGAATAGAATCATACTGGCCAGAAAAATCCTCAGTCAAGGAAGGCCCAGGCAAGAAGACATAACGAAAATTGGCATGATAGGGGATACTGGTTGCACATCATGAAGATCCTTGTTGCTTTGAGGTGAAAGCGTCATGCGATATTAATTTGATCAATAAATGTGTGCGCTAATATTTAGAACTCGCATAAAATTATGTGTTCGAGTAGAGGCTCATGTCAAAATTTTGCCTAACAAAACAACAAATGTTCATTAAAAATTTTCTATCAATGGGCGATCAATGCGCGTATCGTGGGCCGACTTTTTTGCCGATTCGCTTGCAGGTAATTTTTGATTTGTCCCAAGTTTCAATATTCGTAATGAAACGCAATATATGGAATTTATGTTGACATAAAACGCTAAATATAGTATAGGCGACCTACCATTGTTAATAAATTGTAATGTCAAGTAAATGTCAAGAAATGGTGGTTGTTACTTCGTCCGGTGATGGGGGTTAGATGAAAGGAGTTGGTTGTATGAGTAATGTGAA
>CAZGFV010000001.1:28630-36805 GCA_964524575.1 uncultured Nitrospiraceae bacterium | reverse complement strand
ATGATGATGTTCCTCACTGGGTGTGAGACGACAAAACATTCGGAAGCTATGAGTGCTGAGCAATTACGGGCACTTAAGCAGGCCTCTCGTCAGGGTTCAGTCACCTCGAAGGATACTAAACAAGGCGGTGGCTCTCTTGCCGGCCAAAGTCTAAGCGAAGAATTGTTATCTACAGAAACAAAAAATGCCTCCTCATCTAAAAGCACTCCTCCTTTGATTTCGGGATTGAATCCTGAGAAACCACCGAATCCCAATCTTCAAAATGGTGGTGGAGCTGCTGCTAATATCAGAGGGTCTGGTGCTGATTTGGGTGCAAGTAGCCACGAAGATGAGCAGTTTGCTCGCGCTCTGGTACCTCTAGATGAATTTAATTCAGGTGGCAGGGGGCCTGGGTCCAGTTTTACAGATAGCACTACGGATGAAGAAGTTGTGAGGCTTCCTGATCTGACCGATCCCGAGGAGTCTATGAAACCATTAGGGAAAAGTGGCTTAAGGGACGGTGGGATGAGGGACGGTGGGATGAGGGACGGTGGGATGAGGGAAGTGGGTTTTGAGTTGGGCCACGAGTATTTTGGTATTGATCAATATTTGCTTCGACAAGGTTCAGATCGTACTCTTCAAGGCAATGCCCAACTTCTTAACGCCAAGTACCAAAATTCTGGCGTGCTTATTGAGGGCCACTGTGATGAACGAGGGACCTCGGACTATAACCTGGTGTTAGGTGAGCGTCGGGCGAAGGCGACTAGGGATTATTTGATAGACTTGGGAGTTTTAGGGTCCAGGATTCGAATCGTTAGTTATGGTGAAGAGCGGCCGAGTTGCACTGAGTCACAAGAATCCTGCTGGCAGCAAAATCGCCGAGCCCACTTTGTTTTGCAATAAACAAAGGTAGCAATATTCACAGCACTATTCAGCGGTAGTTTCTAAAAGTAATCATAGAAATGGGCTTCACGCTTTTGGCCTTGGTGGGGGTATGAAAGTGTGGGGCTTTTTTTATTTCATCATGGGCAAGCAAATTGACGCAATTGTCTTCATGACAGTTGAAGGCAATTGCGCACCGTTTGTGGGCCTACTTTAATGTGTTTGCTTGCAAAGCGGATGGTCTAATAAGGTTTTAGCAGTCGTATTAGAGACATTTTAAGAAAGTAATTACTGTTGCTACAGTGTTCAATTAACCGTACTTTTGCCTGAGTCTGTGGGTTCGAATGAGGAAGAAGATGGAGTGTCATCATCGGCGGTGACGGCTTTTTTTGTGGCTTCGACGGCGTCAGTGATACGCGAAGCGGCTAGCTTGATGGTGCGCTGTGTGTCTCGGGAGATTGAGTGAAATGCTTCTTTGGTCTCATTGGCAACATCCCCAAATTCTTCTTGCGCAATTTTTGCACCTTTGGCCAATCGATTACGAATGTTGGTGCCGGGCTCCGGCGTCATTAGAATGGCGGCTCCTGCGCCCAATATAAAACCGGAGATGAAAACGAATGTGGTAATCCAGCATGAATCGTTTGATGGCATATCTTGTTCCATGACAGTCTCCTTATTTTTTAAGAAGGATCAATCGTTCGATTTTGAGCGGTTGCAACCAAAGAGTAGGGCTAGACTACTGCCTACTACCGCACCCACGACAAATATCATACTAAACGCGAGCCCTGTACGAAGTTCTGGCCAGTCTCCTAAAAGTGTGGCCCAGAGTGGTGAGCCGGGAACATTGACATGGCCCTCCCATCCAAGAGCTTCTTCAGATGAAGCGGGCTCGGAATGCAATTCCTGATGTGTATGATTTGTTGAATCAGATGAAAAACGAGTCATTGTAGCTGCTCCATCATGGTTGTCGGCAATTGGCTAAAAATTCTTGCTGCCTGTAATGTTTGCTGTTGACTACTTGCGATAGTTGAAATGGGTTTATTCCTGGCAACGTTTCGGCAGAAGATTACTCCACTTTCTTAATTAAGTACCACCATCGTATCTTTTCAGACAACTTCCCCCACGCTATGGTAGGCAGGTCAAATGTTATATGATACAACAGTCTGGGGACAACGGCCATAATGGTTGATCTAGGGCACACTTCAAGTTAGTGCTTCGGTGGTTGAAGTTTTTCTGAACGCGAATGTTCTAATTCAGCAATCCTTCTTTGTAAATGGGCATTTTGCCGAGACTTTTTAATGCGTCCGGGCATGGAGGCTAGAAGGTGAATCAGCATGCCTAAACATAGGGTTGCTAATATTATCAGTACGAGCGAGCCCTGAAACTCCCACTGAAAAAATGTAATCGATACTGGTTGGTCATTTTGTAGTGAAAACGCAACTGCTAGAAAAACAGTAATCAATGCCGAAATGAGTGAAAGGGGCATATGCTTGCTTGGAGATATAATCTCGTGAAGAAACAATCGTCTAAGAGTATATACCAATCAGTTGAGTCCGTATACCCGACGTCAGTGAGTTATTCAAAGATTAATGAATAAGGAAAATCCAAAATGAGAGCGTCGCCAGGACGGCCGTATCTTCCATGAGATCCTAGATATAACTTCCACATAAGTTATTTGTACTATGTCTAATTTCGTTCAGCTAGGTCGCTATCGGCACTATAAGGGAAAGGAATATCAGGTCCTTGGCTGCGCCCGGCATACGGAGACCGAAGAAGAGTTCGTGGTCTATCAGGCCTTATATGGAGAACGTCGCCTGTGGATAAGACCTAAATCCATGTTTTTAGAACATGTGCAAATTGGCACTAAATTGATTCCACGCTTTATTCTTATCGAACGTGCCTAGTTCTTGTTTGTCCTGTTCATTGAAGTTTCCTTGGTTCATTTGTTAAGCTCCGATTCTTCGCTTTTACTCATTATCAAGTCACTTCAATAATAAAGGGAAACAAGATGGGCGGATTGAACCATGTATTAATTAGTGTGTCTGATAAGACTGGGGTAGTGGATATTGCCAAAGGTTTGGTGGAACTGGGTGGATCAATTCTTTCCACGGGTGGGACAGCCAAGGCTCTCCGTGAAGCGGGGCTAGAAGTTACGGAGGTATCCTCACACACTGGCTCGCCGGAAATTTTGGAAGGACGAGTGAAAACCTTGCATCCTAAAATACATGGCGGGTTGCTTGGTCGGAGGAGTCAGGCGGATCACGTGAAACAAATGAAAAAACAGGGTATTGCGCCGATTGATGTCGTGGTTGTGAATCTTTATCCCTTTGAATCTACCATTGCCAAATCAAATTGTACATTCGAAGAGGCGATTGAGAATATCGACATTGGCGGACCCTCCATGTTGCGTTCTGCGGCGAAGAATCACGAAGATGTCCTTGTTGTGGTCGATCCCAATGACTATGGCCGGGTGTTAGAAGCTCTAAGGGTAGGAGATGTGCCAACAACTCTTCGCCGAGAGCTTGCGCAAAAGGTTTTTCAACATACTTCGCGGTATGATGGCCTTATTGCCGATTATTTGAATCGGCAGAATATTGAAGGTAGCGCTGAGAAATTTCCTGCATGGTTTTCGCCTACGTATGAGAGGGTCGAAATCTTGCGGTATGGAGAGAATCCTCACCAAGAAGGGGCGTTTTATCGAAAGGTTGGAGCCGTAGAGCCTTCTATCTCGGGTGCTAAGCAACTACATGGCAAAGCCATGTCCTATAATAACTACTTGGATTCCAATTCGGCGTTAGAATTGGTCAAGGAGTTTGAGGAAATGGCGGTTGTAATTATTAAGCACAATAATCCCTGCGGCGTGGCTTTGGGAGTCAATCCAGTTAGTGCCTATGTTCGAGCGCGGGAGACCGATCCAGTATCGGCCTTTGGAGGAGTCATCGCTTGCAATCAGTTGGTAGATCTTGCCATGGCAAAGGAGGTGACTTCGACGTTTGTTGAGGTCTTGATCGCACCAGAATTTAGCGAGGATGCTTTGGCGGAATTAAAGCGGAAAAAGGACCTGCGTCTTCTTGAAGTAGGAGCACTAGACTGTCAAATACGCGAGGGATTAGATCTAAAAAAGCTTGTTGGTGGGCTGATCTTGCAAGATCGTGATCTAGGCGCTCTTTCGGATTTGAAGGCTTTAAAGATTCCGACTAAACGAAAACCCAGTGAATCTGAGTACGCGGCATGTGCCTTTGCTTGGAAGGTCTGCAAGCACGTGAAGTCCAATGCTATTATTTTTGCCAATACCACACAGACTGTGGGCATTGGTGCCGGACAGATGAGCCGTGTTGATTCCGTTAAGCTTGCAGAAATGAAGGCAAATTTACCTATTGAGGGGTGTGTAATGGCATCCGATGCGTTCTTCCCTTTCCGGGATGGTCTTGATGCTGCGGGTAAGGCCGGTATTACTACAGTGATTCAGCCAGGCGGAAGTATTCGAGACGAAGAGGTGGTCAAAGCCGCGGATGAGCAAAATTTAGCGATGATTATGACTGGCATGCGGCATTTCCGACATTGAAAGGATGTTGAAGATATCCATCAATAGCGTTCTTGTAGTCCGGAGGGCTCAACAAACTTGTTCGTACGCCTCGCTCTCCTTAGTATTCCGCGATTTTGTATGTGGAAAAGGCGTGTTTTGGTGTGCTGGTGTGAGTGGGCCAAGTAATGGTTTTTGAATATCCTATTTAGAAGTTTCGTAGAAGGGTTAAGAAAAAATGCTTCGCGCTAGTTCTATCTTATGAAGATTCTTGTCATCGGCAGTGGAGGGCGAGAACATGCTTTGATATGGAAATTAGCGCAAAGTCCTCGTGCGAAAAAATTGTATTGCGCGCCAGGCAATGCGGGGATTAGCCAACAGGCGACTTGTGTGCCGATTAGGGTTGACGATCTTCAGGGTCTTCAAAGGTTCGCGGAAGAAGAGCGGATTGATATTACCGTGGTTGGTCCGGAGGCGCCCTTGGCTCTTGGTATTGCGGATGTGTTTCGTCAAAACAAACTCAAGGTTTTTGGTCCCACCAAAAATGCTGCGCGAATCGAGTCGAGTAAGGCGTTTGCCAAGGACTTGATGATTCGCCAAAAAATTCCAACTGCTGAATCGCGGACGTTCAAGAATGTCAACGCAGCCATAGAATATCTTAAATCTCGACCAGTGCCGATTGTCGTCAAAGCCGATGGGCTTGCTCAGGGTAAAGGGGTTGTTGTGGCGCAAACATATGAGGAAGCCAAAGAGGCTGTCTTAAACATGCTCGAACATCAGGCATTCGGAGAAGCCGGCCATCGAGTGATTATTGAGGAATGTATTCAAGGTGAAGAACTGACGTTAATGGCATTTGCGGATGGAAAGACTGTGATTCCCATGATAGCGGCGCAAGATCATAAGCGAGTTGGTGAAGGCAACACAGGCCCCAATACCGGTGGTATGGGAGCCTATGCTCCGGCTCCATCAGCTACTTCGGCCATCCGCTACACTATTATGCGGGAAGTTTTATATCCAGCCATCGAAGGGTTGGCACGCGTGGGCAGTCCTTTTTTCGGGGTGATTTATGCAGGTGTAATGGTCAAAGATGGTGTACCGTATGTTTTGGAATTTAATGCTCGGTTGGGAGATCCCGAAACGCAGGTAGTTCTCCCCTTGTTGAAAACAGATTTGGTTGATGTGCTAGAAGCAGTAGTTGAGCATCGGCTGGAGCAATTGAATATTGAGTGGTCTGAGGAGGCAGCGGTATGTGTGGTCATGAGCTCTCGAGGATATCCAGGAAAATATTCCACTGGTCTACCAATTACCGGTCTTCCTGATTCTCTAGTCTCGAATTTGGTGCCAGTGTTCCATGCTGGGACCTCGTGGAAAGATGATCAGATCGTAACTTCGAGTGGGCGGGTTCTTGGAGTCACAGCGTTGAGTCCTACCTTGGCTGAAGCGCGAAGCCAAGCCTATGAGACCGTTCAGACCATTAATTTTGAAGGCCAGTATTTTCGCAAAGATATTGCCAGTCGCGTTCTCCGTTAACATTTTTCCTTTTCCCCCGAGGCCCGTGGCCAAAATTCTTTGTGTTTCAAACAGTCTTTCGCCTGAGTTTTTTGAAGAGGTACGTCAATGTACCTCGCAAAACGGCGTGGTTGCTGTTGCGACAGAAAGTTCTTACGCACTATGTGCCTCGGTTCAGTCCCAAACTGCAGTCAGTCGGGTGGCAGATCTTAAAAGCCGGCCTTCAGATAAGCCTTTGCTAGTATTGATTGGCAACTGGGATCAGCTTGATTCTTTAGTGACATCGATTCCATCTTGGGCCTTTTCTGTTCTTGAACATTTTTGGCCTGGTCCCTTGACCTGTATCTTCAAATGCCGGCCCAGTCTTCCAGAGCCCCTCACTATGGCAACCGGAATGATCGGTGTTCGATGCCCTGGTAGTTCTCATTTACGATCTATTTTAAGCGCTACAGGCCCTTTGACAGGGACAAGCGCGAATCGCTCAGGCTCGCCGCCACTTTGTACGGCAAAAGAGGTAGCAAAACAATTTGGAAGAGAAATCGACCTAATCCTGGATAGTGGATCTTCGCCAGGAGGTTTACCTTCAACCATTCTTGTTCTTTCCGAGTCTCCGCGAATATTGCGCAAGGGGCTGATTGCGACGGAGGAAATTCAGGCCGTGTTAGCCCAACAGGGGATTAGTTTGGCTGACAAAGCTACAGGGTAACCTCTGGCACGGAAAGTAACGGGGTCTTCAATACCTGTTGAGCTTTGGTTACTTCTAGTGCAAGATTTTTTGGTCGAACAAGGCCTGCTTCTTTGATAGTTGAGGGTTTAACAGTATCTAGTGTATCCCGTTTGAGCATTTTTAGTATGGCCTTCCCAAAACCTCATCGATTTAACGTTTGGATCCGAGCCAGATGAAAAATTCCGGTTTCAAGAGTGCATGGCTTAGGGTGTTTACCCAAATTAGTGCTCGAAATTCATCTGCGAAAAGTTTGACTAGTTGATTCTGGTCAACACCATTAATCAACGAGCGTATTTGGTGATTGATTGGATCTATCCCATAGATGAGCGATGGACGTAGGATCAGAGCAATTTGCTATGTGTTTGCAGAATTTCTTGTTCTCCTTCTTACCTTACCGTAAAATATTTAAAGAGTATAATATTATGGCTACATTGAATGTTGGAAGAATCCATGATTGATCTTCGGAGCGATACGGTGACTCAACCTTCACCTGCTATGCGTGAGGCGATGGCGCAGGCTGTGGTTGGGGATGATGTGTATGGGGAAGACCCTACTGTCAATAAGTTGGAAGCCATGGCTGCTCAATTGCTTGGCAAAGAGGCTGCGTTGTTTGTACCTACCGGCGTAATGGCTAATCAACTATCTGTTCGTCTTCACACACGTTCAGGTGATGAAGTAATTGTGGAAAGTTCATCTCACCTTATTCGGTATGAGGGTGGTTCTGCGTCGGCATTATCTCAAGTGCAATTGAGTTGTGTGTCAGGAGAACGAGGCCTTCTTTCATTAGAGCCTGTTCAAACAGCAGTGCGCCCTCAAGATGTGCATAATCCTCCAACCACCTTGCTTTGTCTTGAACAAACACATAATGCGGGAGGGGGAACGGTCTATCCGCTTGAATCTATTATCACTCTCACATCATGGGCCAAAGAGCAAGGCTTGGCCTGTCATTTAGATGGTGCCCGGCTGTTTAATGCAGTTGTCGCTTCCGGGATTTCTGCAGCGGAGTATGCACAGCACTTTGATACGGTTTCGTTTTGTTTGTCCAAGGGGCTAGGTGCGCCAGTGGGTTCGCTTATCGTGTCTACCCTAGGCAATGTCCACAGGCTCCGTCGTTTGCGGAAGATGTTTGGTGGAGGCATGCGTCAAGCTGGCGTTCTTGCCGCGGCTGGTTTGCATGCGTTGGAGTACAATATTTCTCGACTCAAGGAAGATCATGATAACGCTAAGCAGTTGGCTTTGCAGCTTCAACAGATTCCTACAGTCTTTGTGGATCCGGATCTGGTCGAAACGAATATCGTGATGTTCGAGGTTGTACAGAGTAAACAATCAACTCAAGAATTACAGCAAGCTTTTAAGAATGCGGGTGTTTTGTTAAATGCCATAGGTGATCGCGTGTTTCGTGGGGTGACGCATCTTGACGTTAATGAGAAAGATATCGAAAAAACTGGACGGATATTGAGTTCAGTTCTTGCTACTTAAATATTTGGTAGCCTTTGTTAGTCATTTCTCACTTTTGCGAGTTACTTGTTCTACGGCTGGTGGATGCCCTGGTTTG
>CAZGFV010000001.1:18715-28620 GCA_964524575.1 uncultured Nitrospiraceae bacterium | reverse complement strand
CATTTCTTGTTTCTATTGTCTTCTAGAAGCGAATATTCTGATGTCAGATACGGTTTCATTTCAACAGATTAATCAAATCTTAGAATTAACTGATGGCCTGGATATTAATCGAGAATGGGTGGAAATTCCTTTAGGCGCAGAATCTCCAGGTGTGGTTCGCAAATTAGATAATGGTAAATTAGAAATTATCGTTGATGCCGATATACCATTTGATGAATGGATAGGGACGTTAGAATCCAAGATTCGGGAATTGTTTGATCTTGATGCCTTATTTTTAAAGAGTTAGGAAGTTTGAAAGGAAGGCTTTCCCCTTACAAACTTGGAAAAAGATCATTGAAATATGGGAACTCGAGATCGCGATTGGCCTGGATACACAATGTGGTTCTGTTGCCCTCGTTGTGGAAGACTGTGGACGTATCAGGGTGAAGATGTGGTGGCGTTGGATCCAACGTTTGCGTTGGGCCCTGCCCGGGTAAGTGAGTCGGTTGCGAATCAGATGTGTTCCATTTGTGAGGGGAGGCGGAACGCCCCTGCCGCGGAGATTTAGGCAGCGTGTTCAAAGGAGAGGGAACCTATCCTAGCCTTGCGGCTTTTCCCTTCATGTCTGTCTCACCCTTCTTCACCGTGGTCTTTTCGAGTGTCCATTCCTCGGGTGTGATGTTGATAATATGGCCCTTGAGCGTATAAAAGCTTCCTTTTGAAATAACAACCTTTTTTTCAGATTCAACGGTCAAGTTGAGGACTTCCGTGCCGGACTCGGGGTGTGTGATCATCAAGGATGTCTGGCTTTTTGTGAGGGAATAGGCACTGCCTTGGTTGATCGAGAAATTGTTGTCCTGCAATTTGGCTGGCATTTTCCCTGCACCATCGAATATGGCAAAGGTAAGTTGCGGTGAGGCGCCACCGCTTCGTAAGGAAATTTCCATTTGCAAGGCGCCTTCGATTTCAATGGTGCCGTCTGTATTACGGTATACGTGTTGACCGACTTGAATATCCATGTTTTTCCTACCCCTTGTTAATCAACCAGATTTTTGAATTCGATTTAAAATAAGGGCGATGCATCCTCCTAGCAGTCCGCCACCTAAAATTGGAGCAACCAATTCAATGAGTTTAATGTCCCACAAGGGTTCACCTGCGAGCATAATGTCACGAATGCCGCCTTGGATAAGTATCACGGCTGTGGCCATCAACGCTCCAATTAGGAACCACCACATGAAGATTTTAGTCGAAATCATGAATGCGAACTTTTGATTGCTGGTGGCTGTTTTTGATCAGTCCCAGGATTGTGAATTTGACTCCCACTCATCTCAATAACGAAAGGAGCCGGCTTGGTACGTCCATGTTCCGATATTGGATGGACTCAACAAGACAGTACGACCCTAGATGCACAGAGTCTGCCAAATCTGCAATGGTTCGTGCAACGCAAAGAATGCTCTTGTGGGCTCTAGCCGAAAGGTCAAACTGATCCACATCTTGCTCTAAAACCTGGCTTTCCTGGGTAGTTGCATTGAGAGGACTCACGGTAGAGAATTGGAGAAGGTCTCCACCAATGTTCATTTCGATTTTCATATCAATGCGGGCTTGAAGATTAAGTGGGGGCGTACTCGGGATTTTTGCTAACGCAATAATTCTGCAAGATTTTTTGATGGGCGTGTTACTTTAGGGCCAAATGAATTATGGGGAAGCGTTTTTTTTAAAGCTCCTTAGTCAGATTGTCGTCGTGAAATTCTTAGTGAACCAAAAATATTTGGTAATGATTTTGCTCTTTTGTTGGATGCTGGGTGGGATTGTGATTGAGAAGGCAGGTGCTTGGGAAGGTGGGTTGCCTAGGCTAATTCTATGGCAATCGATGACGAGCCAAATTGGAATGGAGATAGCTGATTCTACAGTTTCGAAGAACTTGCTTCGATCCAAGCGAGCGCCTGGTCGGCATGTGGGGGCGGTGATGGCTATCCTTGGCACTTTTCATGACGCGGGTATTTTACCCTCAGAGAGTGATCCTCGTGCCAATCAGCTCATACGATCTCTTATTCAATTTCAATCAGTATTTATGAAAAGCCAAGAGCCAGCAGTTGACAAATATTTTTCTTCTGCGCTTACGAACGGATGGGGCGAAAGAGGAGCGGGCATTCTTGAATCATTTTACAATGAGGGTTGGACATCTGAATCACTTGAAGCGATTGTGGAATATTCTCTGCTACATTCTATGTGGGATCGTCCTCGCGTCAAAGCGGCCCTTCGTGTGCACCATCTTGCCCAGGCGGATTGGGAATTAATTCAAGAATTATTTTTTAGGGCTCGGAAAAGTTTCATCAACCAGAACCAAGACCTACATATTGTTTTTAAGCATCAGCGGCTAGGTTTCCCCGGAGGTAAGGTTGAAATAAAAGAGTAGCGGTTTAGGAGGAGGACAACTTCTATCTTATGCCGTTTTTGTGGTTAGTTTTCTCCAATGTGGAGAAAACAGAGAGGGTCACCCAAGAGGTCAGCGCAAATTATGAGTGAACTCAACGTGTTATCGGAAATCAGACGCGTACTCGAGTTGGAGTCGCGGGTTCTTGTAAGTCTTCAAAAAAGTGTAGGTCCGAATTATGAAGAGGCTGTTCAATTACTATTTTCCTGCCAAAAGAAGATTGTCGTGACCGGGGTAGGGAAGTCAGGAATTATTGCTCAAAAAATAGCTGCGACTATGGCGTCGACAGGAACTCCTGCGATTTTTTTGCATGGTGCTGATGGTATGCATGGTGATGTGGGCATTGTCCAAGAGGGTGACGTAGTTCTGGCCATTGGAAAATCCGGAGAAAGTGATGAATTAAATACGATTTTATCCGTGGCGAGGAAGGTTGGTGTCAAGGTGATTTCGATAACGGCTCAGTTGAAATCAACTATGGCTAGAAATTCAGACTTGGTTCTTCACACTCCAATTGAGGAAGAAGCGTGTCCATTCAATTTGGCGCCGACTACGAGTACTACAGCAGCCTTAGTTGTCGGTGATGCGTTAGCTATGGTCCTAATGAAGTTGCGCAACTTCCAGATTGAAGAATTTGCGGCTAACCATCCCGGCGGTCAACTTGGGAAGCGCTTATTGCTTACTGTTGGGGATCTTATGCGAGCTGGTGATAATAATCCGGTGATTCATATTTCGTCAGATGCAAAAGTAATGCTTTCTGAAATTACTAGGAAACGTGCGGGAGCGGTCTCAGTTGTGGATGATAATGGGGGCTTAGTTGGGTTGGTTACGGATTATGATATTCGGAAGGTATTGGAAGGAGGTAGGGATCCCTTTGTCATTCCAATCACTGAAATAATGAATTCCAATCCTGACTTTGTGTTTGATGATGAGAATGCTTATTCAGCATTAGAAAAAATGGAAAACCGTGAAAAGCCAATATCTCTTTTGCCGGTGTTGACCAGAGATCAAAAAGTGGTGGGAATGATTCACTTACATGATCTGATGGTTTTTGGGCTCTAGTGAGAAAGACAACTCCCGAATAATCAATCTACCAAGGTCAGTAGTATTTCTACTGCCTTTCAGGTGAAGCATTTGACTCCAGGGCCTTCTGGCCTGGTCTTTGACCCTCTAACTGAAAAAGAGTGCTGTTCGGTAAATATGGCACTGATCCTGCTTCTCAATGGTTCAGGTAGGCTGCTCAAAGGTGCCGTCAAAGATGTTCAGCCGTTTTGCAAGGGAAATGTATTTTTAATCCTGGCGATAGAAATTTTGGAAAATTCGCTACCTAGTAGATCTGTGAAAACTGCCCATGGTTAATTTGCGTGAAGCGTCGGAAGGAATATTGGACTTAAAGGAGAAATGGCTACAGCCCCTACTCATCCATGGGCTAATGGCAATTTCCTTTTTTATCGCGTTTGGCCATATACACAATTTGTTGGAGTATGGATTTTTCACATTGTTACTGATTTGGACAGTGTCTCTCTGGATGGATAGACGTTTAAACCTAGAGGGGCTGAATAGATTTCAACGGACTTCATTAGATTATCCCATTCTTTTTTTTCTTGTTTGGATTCTCGTTACTATTCCTTGGGCGATTGATCCAGCCTATAGTTTCTCTGAATGGAGAAAAACCCTTGCCAAAATTCTCATGTTTTACTTTGTTGTAAATGTTGTGAAGACACCTGATGAAGTGAAAAAGATATTAAATGCTTTTTTGTTGGGTTTAGTAACGCTCAGCGTAATCGGGCTAGTTATATTTTTTTCTGATGGCAGATATTACCTATTCCAATTAGATGAGAAGTTAGAATCTTGGACCAGTGGCAGCCAGTGGTTTAGCACCTTTTTGTTAATGGCGGTGCCTTTTTGGGTATTTAGTTTTACTTTTGAATCGAAATTTTCCTTGCGGGCATGTTATGGAATAGGCTTTGCTATTACGTTCGTAGCTTTATTGGCTACTCATACGAGGGCAGCCTATTTGGCTGTCTTAGCTCAAGGGGTTCTATATCTACTTCTGCGACATTTGCGCAGTGGCGTTATGATTAGTGGGATCGTTATTTTATCATTTGGGCTTTTTATGGGGTCGTTGTTTTTTTTAAGTCAGCATCCTAGCTATTCCCTCACTCAATTAGAGGTAATTTCAAGCAGTGTTAATGGGAAGCAAAGCCGCGTTGAAACTTTACAGAATATGGGGTCGATGCAAAGGCGTTTTGCAACTTGGTCAATAGCCTTAGAAGACTTTCTGGACAATCCCTTGACAGGGTTGGGGTATGGACAACGAAGTTTTGAAATGCAACATCCTGAAATTGGTCATCAGGAATTTATTCATAAGAATGTACACAATTCTTTTTTGCAGAAATTGGTTCAGTCTGGTGTTCCCGGCGCATTATTATTCGCACTTATTTTTGTGATGTTTTTTAGGACTGTATTTGAGGTTGTGAAATGGCAATCGAGATCATTCGATCGTGGTTTGGCTTTGTCATCTATGGCCATGGTCTTGGGTGTTATGGTTCGTAATATGTTTGATGATATGTTTTTGGGAAACCTCGTATATCTGTTTTGGCTTTTGCTTGGTCTTACCTTTTGCTTGGGAAATGAGCAAAAGGGGAAAGGTTCTAGCTAAGAAAGTAGGTGCTTGGAAACAAGTCATCAGGCGGAGATATCTTCCTGACCTAATGTCATTAGGGCTCTGTGGGTCATGCTGCAATGGATTAGAGAAACGGCTTCAAGAATTAATCGCGCAAATTAGTCTAATAATTCAAAAATATACCCTCTTTCTAGTCGAGTCTATCCAGCATAATTTAGAAATTGTTTTTACGATTGAACGCTCGTATTATCTGGCTTTTAGGAAATTTTATTTCCCATATTTTGCTAAATGTTGTATGATAAGGAAATTTTTTCCTGCATATAGTAGTTATGACACAGTTTATTATCTGAGGGAGTGGCTCTATAGCCTGGCCTGGTGGCGCGTCGGCAGTTTTTGATCGAAAATATTTGTTTGTTCTATACTCCTGAACCCTAAACCTTCCAGTGAGTGCCTGAGGGGCTTCTAAAAAGTTTGGTAGGATTGAACGGTGAATTTAATATTTCCTAGAAATGAAGGTGATAGAAGGATTTGCGATGATTTTTCCTCAAAATAAGTTGTTAATTCAGAGAGGAAGCTACTAGTGGGAAGTGGGACTGCAGGTGTACCGCGGAAGTCTGTTTTAATTACCGGTGGGGCTGGGTTCATTGGTTCACATCTAGCAGAGAGTCTTCTCAACCAGGGTAGTGAGGTGTTTATCATCGACAACCTTTCAACTGGCAGCGTGAAAAATATTGAGCATCTTCAATCTAATCCTTACTTTCACTGCGTATTTGATTCAGTAATGAATTATCAGGTGATGATGGAGCTAGTAGATCGTGCCGATATCATATTTCATCTTGCTGCAGCAGTTGGCGTCTTGCAAATTGTGAAAAGTCCGGTTCAGACGATTGAAACGAACGTCAAAGGCACGGAATTGGTTTTAGGGCTAGCGAGCAAGAAGAAAAAATTGGTAGTGCTAACCTCCACCAGTGAAGTGTACGGAAAAGCAACCCGCATCCCTTTTGAAGAAGATCATGATCTTGTCTTGGGCCCTACCTTTAAAGGGCGATGGAGTTATGCTTGTTCAAAAGCTCTAGATGAGTTTTTGGCATTGGCCTATTGGAAGGAAAAAAAAGTTCCGACCATTATTGTCAGGTTATTCAATACTGTTGGTCCGCGACAATCGGGTCAGTATGGGATGGTTCTGCCACGATTCGTGACGCAGGCATTAGCCGGACAACCTATCATGGTCTATGGTTCAGGGGATCAGAGTCGATGTTTTACTTGGATCGGGGATGTTGTCGAGGCTATTGTAAAACTGTCTCTCCATCCCGAGGCGGTCGGAAAGATTTTTAACATTGGAAGCCAGCACGAAATAAAAATTCGCGAATTGGCCTATCTCGTCAAAACATTAACTGAATCTCATTCGGAAGTATCTTTTATTCCCTATGAAAAAGCCTATGAAGATGGGTTTGAAGATATGCATCGCCGTGTTCCTTCAATTAGGAAAATCGAAGAATTGATTGGTTATAAACCCACTCTAGATATAGCTGGCATCATTACGCGCGTTGCGAATCACATGAAGTAAAGTAGAATGGGGAATTAGGAATGAAGGAGTTAATTGGTTTCTCAGCCTCTTTGGCGTTGTGTCTTGGATTAACTCCCTTAGTTAGAAATTTGGCTCTCAAATTCGATTGCGTAGCTCAACCTGGAAAAGATCGGTGGCATAACATGCCAACCGCCCTACTCGGTGGGGTGGCGCTTACCACAGCTTATATTATCCCTTCGCTATTTTTCCTTTCAGATTTTCCTTCGCTTTGGGTTTTTCTCCTCGGGTCAATGATAATCTTTAGTATCGGACTTTATGATGACCTATATCATTTACAGCCTTATTCGAAATTGCTAGGTCAAATTGCTGTCGCGTGTTTTGTTATTGCTAATGGCGTCTTAATTGGTCCTTCCAGCACCCCCATCTTCTCAATTTTTCTCACTTTGGTTTGGATCGTAGGCATAACGAACGCACTAAACTTATTGGATAACATGGATGGTTTATCAGCTGGCATAGCTTCAATCGCTTCATTTTGTTTATTTATAGCTGGGATATCGAGCGGAAATGCTCTTATGGCCCTAATGGCAGCATGTTTGTGTGGAGCGACGTTAGGATTTTTGTGGTTTAATTTCTTTCCGGCAAAAATTTTCATGGGGGATTCGGGAAGTCTTTTTCTTGGATTCACTTTGGCCACATTATCGATTACTGGTTCATGGGAATATGCGAGCAATCTCTTTTTAGCCCTATTGATTCCTGTAATGGTTCTTGTAGTCCCAATTTTTGATACGACTTTTGTGGCTCTTGTTAGGTTTTTCAATGGACAGGCCATATCCCAAGGTGGAAAAGATCATACGTCTCACCGGCTCGTGGCTTTTGGTTTGCCTGAACGAACAAGCGTTCTTCTTCTGTATGTGATTAGCTTGTTCAGCGGAGTTTTAGCCTTGGTTGGCCTCAGATATGATCCTGTTTACATATCAATTTTTGGAATTATCATTGGAATGGGGTTGTTGTACTTTGGATTATTCTTAAGCAGCGTTATTGCTCATGGCAATCGAGCTGAAGAATTAAGCAAAAAGTCCAATGGAGTTGTTTTAGATCTTTTCCTTACGGAAAAGAAGCGCATTGGGGAGATGCTTATTGATTGCATTATTATTGGCGTAGCTTTTACAATAGCATTTCTCATCCGATTTGATGGTTTGCCTGATTTCTATGTTGGGGTTATAGCGCAATCTTTACCAATATTGATTCCTTTAAAGCTCGGCACTTTCTTCTACTTTGGGTTGTATCAAGGGCTTTGGAGGTATGTAGGGATCCAAGACTTAATTTTTATATTAAAGGCTGTTACGGTAAGCTCCCTGTTGTCTGTTGGAGTTCTGACAATGGCCTTTCGATTTGAAGGTCACTCGAGGGCCGTATTCTTTATTGATTGGATGGTTCTGTTGCTAAGCGTAAGTGGAGTGAGAGTGTCAATTCGACTTATTAAAGAATATTTGAGTGCGTGGGTTCGGCGTTCTGGAAAACGTCTTCTTATCGTTGGGGCTGGTGATGCTGGTGAGATCGCTTTAAGAGAGATAAATAATAATCCAAATTTTGGATATCTTCCCCTTGGCTTTGTGGATGATGACCAAGAAAAGGTTGGCCGCCGGATTCATGGAATCCCAGTTCTTGGTACTAGGAGTGCTCTTTCTGCTGTTTGCGATAAGCTTCAAATAGAGGAAATTCTTGTTGCCATTCCATCAATTCCGCGTTCTGAACTTGCAGAAATTCTTTGCAGATGTAGAGAAACTGGCCGCAAGGTACAGGTTATGCCAAGAACTTTTGATCTTGCTAGCTTAGAAACTGGTCTGGGGGTGCGGTTCTAGAAAATCCAGAGAGCAGAGCCTATCTTCGAGATTTGAAAACCGTGTTTTGTCGGAGATGTTGCAATCTAAAAAATAAAGTACGTTGTGGGTTTTAAAGAGAAGGATTAGCTGGCTAGAGATATGATGGGATTTTGTTATTTGTGGTTCGACATTCAAGCGGGCATTTAGTACGAAAAAATTCATCAAGAAAACACAGGTTCTCGAAAATTAGACCCTATGTATTTTTTCAGGAGTATATTTGTTAAATGAAAACACGATAATAATCTTCAAACTCCACCGATTCGTAATAGTATAATTGTCTGGCTATTTACAAAAACATCTCTTTTTCATCGTATCTCTTAAAACGTTTCCTAAACTGTGCTGTTTAGCTTAATGCAGATTATAAAAATTTTTGGTCACGAATAAGGGCTATCAAGTTGATGAAGGTTGTAGTAACAGGGGGAGCAGGTTATTTAGGTGCAGTTTTATGTGAAGAGTTATTGAAGGCAAACTTTCAAGTTGCCGTAATCGATAACCTGTTATACCAACAACATAGTTTGTTTCATCTGTGTTCTAGGCAAAGTTTCCAATTTACTTGTGGAGATGTTCGAGATGAGGAGCTGGTAAGGTCCACCATCAAGGGGGCCGATGTTATTATACCCTTAGCTGCCATTGTTGGTGCTCCTGCTTGTGAACGTGATCCAAGGCTAGCAAAATCAGTGAACTTGGAAGCGATTCAGTTATTACTTAAACTGCGAAGCCCAAGCCAATTAATTGTTTTCCCCACCACTAATAGCGGTTATGGAACAAAATCAGGCGATTCTTTTTGTACAGAGGATACTCTGCTGGAACCAATATCCTTGTATGGCAAGACCAAGGTCCAGGCCGAACAAGAATTACTCAATACTCCCAATGTAGTTACTTTGCGATTGGCAACGGTGTTCGGTATGTCTCCTAGAATGCGGCTTGATCTTTTAGTCAACAATTTTGTCTATCAGGCCTCTCAGTTTGGCTATCTCGTCATTTTTGAAAAAGATTTCAAGCGTAACTTTATTCACATTCGTGATGTGGCTGCATGTATGCTGCATTGTATCGAAAATGCTTCTCAAATGGTGGGAAGGCCTTACAATGCAGGGTTAGATTCTGCGAATTTGTCAAAAGAAGAATTAGCAAAACTTATTCAGACCTACATTCCTGATTTTTATATACATTATGCTTCAATAGGAAGTGATCCGGATCAACGAAATTATATAGTGTCTAATCATCGATTGCGCGAAGCAGGATTTCAAGCCCATCGGTCCTTAGAGGAGGGAATTCAGGAATTATTGAAGGGATATCGCATGGTAGGTCGTGCCTTGTTTGGGAATGTTTGATGATGAAATTACAGCGGTTATTTTAGCCGGTGGCTTTGGTACACGGCTGAGATCCGTAGTTTCTGATAGACCGAAAGTCTTGGCTAAGATAGGGAATCGTCCGTTTATTTTGTTTCTTTTGGAACAA
>CAZGFV010000001.1:17728-18705 GCA_964524575.1 uncultured Nitrospiraceae bacterium | reverse complement strand
GGAATGTTGTTCTCTGTATAGGCTATCAAGGCGATAAAATAAGAGCAGAACTGGGATCTAGTTATGGAGATGTTTGGATTAAATATTCTGAAGAGACTATTCCATTAGGAACAGCTGGTGCCTTGCGACTTGCCATGCCCTTGTTTCAATCCAAAACACTTCTTGTTATGAACGGTGATTCTTATTGTGATATTGATCTGAAAGATTTCTTTGAGTGGCACTGCGTAAAGAAAGCTCAGGCCTCTTTGGTCATTGCGAAAGAAAATGATGTTAGGGGACTGGGATTTGTTCAGACTAATGCGGGGGGAGCTGTAACTCATTTTCAAGAGAAAATCGCGGTTAGTAGGCCTGGTTGCGTGAATGCAGGGGTCTATTTGATAAATAGCTCCTTGATTAGGACGATTCCTGAAAATGTAGAAGTTTCTCTAGAGTATACCGTGCTCCCAACATGGATCGGGCAGGGTCTTTTTGGCTACCAGTTTACTGGGAAGCGTTTAGATATTGGTATCCCTGAGAATTATGCAAAGGCTGAAAGATTTTTTGACTTAAAGGTCCCTCCAAAATGATAGATCCCGAAAAATTGCGAAGCCAGGAATTATCTTCTTCCCCCATACTTGAAGAAGTTAATTTTTTGCCGTGGGAAGTTTTAGACCGGAAAATTATTCTAGATGCTCAACCTTGGCTTAAGGTCTGGCTTGAAAAGGTTAGGTTGCCTGATGGGCACATGATTCCTGATTATTACAAGCTTTCTTTACCCAATGCGTCAGTGGTGGTTCCTGTTACAGACGAGGGGGAAGTTTTTATTTTACGACAATATAAACATGGTCTGGGTGCGACCGTTTGGGGATTACCAGGTGGGTTTTGTTCTGGGGAAGAAACATCATTGGAATGTGCAAAGCGTGAATTGCTCGAAGAAATAGGTTGTGAGGCTGAAGAGTGGATTGACCTAGGTGGTTATGCTCATGATGCCAGTAGGG
>CAZGFV010000001.1:8139-17718 GCA_964524575.1 uncultured Nitrospiraceae bacterium | reverse complement strand
GTTCTCAGCCGAATAATAGTGATTTTGAAGAATATCAGATTCAAAGGGCTCCAATGGCAGATGTGTTGCAGCTTGTTAGAAATAAACAGATGAATGTGATGGGCTTTGTTGGGGCGTTCTTACTTGCCCATCTCTATCTTCAATATAATGGATTACGCTAATTAAAACGACTAGTTTTGGTTTAGGCAATTATCGCCTCAGGAGTGAATATATCGTGCTGTGTACATGGTTGGGTTGCAAAGCGTTTTACAACGGGTGGTTCAATTGCTAGAAATTCCTTCGTTTGTTATTTATGGTAAATGCTTATGAAGAAATACCGTATTTCTTTTGGTCACATCGAAATTGGTGACATTGGGCGCCAGTATCTGGATAAAGCCCTTGCTTGTAATTGGGTTTCCGAAGGTCAGAATGTGCAATTATTTGAAACTGCTTTCTCGAAGCGTTTTGGGTACGGTCACTCGATTGCCGTAAGCTCTGGCACAGATGCCGGAATGGTTAGTATGGCTACCCTCCTTAGTAAGGGTGCGGGACGGGGAGATGAGGTGATTACTCCAGCCTTGGCTTTTGTTTCCACAGCTAATTCTATTTTGGCCGCAGGCCTTGTGCCGAAGTTTGTTGATGTTGAATTAGACTCATTGAATATTAATCCCGCTCTTATTGAATCGGCCATAACTCCACGGACTCGTGCTATCCAGGTTGTTCATACCATGGGAAAGCCTTGTAAAATGGATGAGATTATGAGAATAGCTAGATGTCATAACCTTCTAGTCATCGAAGATGCTTGTGAGGCTCATGGTGCAACATTGGGAGGTAAATTAGTTGGTTCATTCGGATCCATGGCATTGTTTAGTTTTTATGCCGCTCACATTATCTGTAGCGGTGAAGGGGGAATGGTTTCAACAAATGATCCAGAGCTTGCAGATCTTTGCCGTTCCATTAAAAGCCATGGGCGATGCGGCGGACAGCAATATTTTCAATTTGATCGTGTTGGTTATAACTCAAAAATGAATGATTTGGAAGCGGCAATTGGCCTTGAGGGTCTTGAAATGTTTGATGAGACGTTCTCGATACGGAGACATCACCTGTCGAGGTTATGGGGTCTTCTTGCGGCCTTTGAAGAGGATTTCTTCTTATATCGAGATGGGCCTCAAGAAGTTATGTGTCCACATGCTGTTCCCCTCGTCTATCGTGATGAAACGCGATCAATAGAAGCTTTATATAATTATTTTGAAGATCTTGTGATTCAGTGCAAAACTCTATTTGGATAACTTCCTAAGCAGCATAGGGCCTTTACATTCTTGGGTTACAGCGAAGGTGATTTTCCTGTAGCTGAGCGAATTGGTCGAACTGGCTTGCACTTTGGTGTTCATCAGTATCTCACAGATGATGACATAGATTACGTTGCATCTACTATGGGTTCTTTTTTAAAAAAATGATTATTTGCAGGACACCCTTTCGCGTTTCTTTTTTAGGGGGCGGTACGGACTACCCAGTTTGGTATCATGAGCATGGTGGGGCAATTTTGGGCACGACCATCGACAAATATTGCTACATTACTTGTCGGTATCTTCCACCATTTTTCGAACATAAGACTCGTATTGCCTATTCAAAAATTGAAACGGTTGCATCCAACGAAGATATTGAACATCCCGCTGTGAGGGGCGTACTGCAATACATGAAAATACGGGATTGACTTGAAATTCACCATGATGGAGATCTTCCAGCAAAGACAGGTATTGGTTCAAGCTCAAGTTTTACCGTTAGTTTGTTGCATGCATTGTATGCTCTAAAGAGGGTTATGCCAACTAAAATGCAGTTGGCTAAGGATGCCATTTATGTTGAGCAAGAAATTCTCAAAGAAAATGTTGGGTGTCAAGATCAAGTCTTGGCGGCCCATGGAGGGCTTTGTAAAGTTGATTTTTTTCAAAATGATGATATTCGAGTGATGCCTATCATACTGCCCAAAGAACGATTGGCTGATCTGCAATCACACTTAATGTTGTTTTTTACTGGTTTTTCTCGAAGAGCTTCAGAGGTTGCAAAAGAACAGGTCGAGCAAACGAAATTTCGAAAGGTTGAACTAAAAGCAATGCATGAAATGGTTGATGAAGGTGTAAAAATCCTTGCACAGCCAAGTGATTTTTTAGATTTTGGGCGAGTGCTACACGAAGGATGGGGGTTAAAGCGAAGCCTAACATCGCGGATCTCATCTATGGAAATTGATTCTATTTATGAGAAGGCTAGAAAGGCTGGGGCATTAGGGGGAAAATTGTTGGGGGCTGGTGGAGGTGGTTTTATATTATTGTTTGCGAAACCTGAAAATCATCCTGCTATCTAAAAATCTCTTCGCTCGTTATTAAGTGTACCGTTTAAATTTGAGGCAAGGGCTAGTCAAATTATGGTCTATGAACCTGGTGATTTAATTAAGCGAGATTATCCAACAGCTTTCCGGGTTCAGGAGTTAGAAGATATCACTTTAAGTTGAGACAGCTCAAAAGAATAACTTAGCTTGTTTTAAAGAAAGCAGAGGGGCAGGATGCCTAATAGTACTGAATCAGAAAAGCAGCTTTCTGCCGGATGGGTAACTGGTAAACATGTTCTTGTGACCGGTGCTTCAAGTGGTATTGGACGCGAAATTGTAAAACAATTAAATGGTATTTGTCGAAAATTAAGCCTCGTTTCGAGGAATACCAATAGTAAGCTGACGGAGTTAGAAGAGGAACTCAGGAAGGCTCAAGAGTCAAGTAAGTGTAATTATCAGTCGGCTATTGCTACACATTGTATGGATATAAGAAACATTAAGGAAATGCAAAGCTTGGTCAAAGGAATATATGAGGGGGGAGATCAAGTCGATGGTTTTATAAATTGTGCTGGGGGCAGTCATGTCTATGGACCAATTGAAGCGATGGAAATATCTGATATTGAGGCCATTTTAGATACCAATGCCAAGGCTCCGATACTCTGGCTAAGTTTGTTGCTTCCCTACATGAAGGGAAACCGTTATGATTCTAAGGAATCTAAGAGGGGGCATGTGTTAATGTTGTCTTCGCGTTCGGGCGAGCGAACTTTGCCAAAGTTAAGTGCCTATACGGTCGCGAAAGGTGCTGTTGAAAAGTTGGTTGAAGCCATGCAAAAAGAATATGCGCAAAGTCGAATTGTATTTACCCTGGTCAACCCGGGTTCAGTAAATACTGCTTTTACCGCCAATTGGGATGAGTCAACTAGAAAAGCCCACAACGATGAGAGTCTTACCGTCACAGAAGCGGTAGAGCCAATTTTGCATGCAATTAATGCTCGTTACGCCACAAATAAGATTTCTTATGAATCGGTTGACCAATGGTTAAGCGAGCCTGGTGTGTTAAGAGATAGGACTTTTGGAGCGTAAGGAGTCGAATGCAAGGGAAAAGGACCATTAATTCCGTTCTTCGAGATTTACCTCGGTCTGGACTTCGTCGTTTGACGGATGAAGTGATGCGGATAAATCAGGATAGAGGGAATGTGATTCAATTGGGTTTTGGCCAACCCCAAGAACCCCCCGATGAAGGCATCAGAAAAGCAATCATTGATGCCGCAAGTCATGGATCACTTGCCTATACAGAAAATGCTGGTTTTCCTGAATTGAAGAATGCCATACGACTTAAGTTGAAAAAGGAAAACGGTATAAACGTTGAGGAATCAGACATTTTTGTTACCCCTGGGGCAACTTATGGCGTAACGATTGCAATTGGGTGTCTCATTGAACCCAATGATGAAGTCCTGGTGCCTGATCCTGGATACCCGAATTTTGGGCCAGCTGTCCGACACTACGGGGGTCTTGTAAAGCATTATTCTCTTGCAAAGGAAAGAGGTTTTCTCCCTGATCTTGAACAGCTTATTTCGCAAATTTCTTCTTCAACTAAGTTGCTTGTCATTAATTCTCCCTGTAATCCGACTGGGTCAGTAATGGATAAAGATATGATCCGCGAATTATTGGCTATCGCGGAGCGGTACAATATATGGCTTCTTTCTGATGAAGTTTATGAATCTTATGTCTATGAAGGGGACCATGTTTCTCCGCTTTCATTTCAAAATTCTGAATATGTTGTCGGTGTGTTTAGCTTTTCTAAAACGTACAATATGACGGGCCTTCGTGTTGGCTACATCGTGACACAAAATAAGGAATTAGGAAAAGCATTGTTAAATGCTCAAGAGTTATATATTTCATGCGCACCATCAACTTCACAGATGGCTGCGTGTCATGCCCTGAAAGCCTGCAATAGTTATGCTCATTCCATGCGAGAAGAGTATAGAAGGAAGCGAGATCTTGCGATAGATTGCCTTGAACCTTATATTGGTCACCGTCCGCAAGGTGCGTTCTATTTATTAATCAATATTGATTTTACTGGTTTTTCTTCTGATGAATTCGCAGATCGCCTGCTCCAAGAAAAACTCGTAGCAGTGGCACCAGGTGCCACCTTTGGCCCGACTTCCGATAAATATATTCGAGTTGCTTTTACTCCACAGTATGATGTTCTTCGAGAAGGACTGTTAAGGCTTAGAGAGTTTTTAGATGAACAGGATAAGATTAGAAAAGAGGAACTTGTTGGTGTGACTCAGGGTGTTATGGGTAAATGATTATTGTCGACGAATTTCTCTGAATTGGTTTTGTGTCAAGCTTAATTGCTAGGAATATTTTTTGAGTGTTTTGTTGTGGCTGGAATAAGTGCAGCGTTTTTTATTTGAACGACTGGATCGTATGATCATGATACCATTCTAATGAGTGGCGACCAACATTTAAGATCCTCAACCCTCGGTATTATTTCTGAATTGGCCAAGACCTTTCCCTCCGAACACAGTTTAAAAATGTTTCGGAAAATCTGTTTTAATCGGGTCTTTGAATATGAGGCTAAACGAGTTTATGACCTTGGCCTCATGAAGCTTCCTCTCTATCTTTCAGTAGGACAAGAGCATATCCCCGCATCAATTTCGACTGTGTTTTCAGATTGTCTCATATTCGCTCAACACCGGGCCCATTCGATTTATCTCTCTTTCGGTGGTGATCCCTTAAAACTGATTGATGAATTGTTGCACAGAAATACTGGATGTGCTGGGGGCATGGGTGGGTCAGCTTCCATTCATTCGCCAGAAATTGGTATGTTTGGTCATAGTGGATTCATGGGTGATCAAATACCCATTGCTGTTGGTGCAGCGCTAGGGTCTGGCAAAAAAGTTCTGGCGGTTATGGGAGATGCATCAGCCGAGGAAGATTATATTTATGGAGCCTTGGGTTTTGCTTCAACGAAACAGTTGCCGATTTTGTTTGTTTGTGAAGACAATGATTTATCCATTCTTACCCGCACACCGGTTCGGCGGAACTGGAAGGTGACAGATGTTGCTAAAGCCCTAGGGATTCCATCAGTTGATATTACCGATGATCCTTGGCTTATTGCTCACCATGTGAGGGATCTAAGCACGCGGTTGCCGGCTTTTATTAATATTCGAACATGCCGAAACTTATGGCATGCGGGAACGGGGTGTGATGGACCACCAGAATGGAATAGATATAATTTAATTAAAGAAACACTTTTGGAGCTTGGTTTGGAAAAGGCTGCGCAAACAATTGAATTTGAGGTTGAAAAGGCAGTAAAGGAGCAATGGGAAAAACAGTTGCAGATGTCATAAAGCAGACGACAAGAGACCATCTTAAGCATAATAACGGGTTATTTTTTGGTCAGTGCGTTACTGCTGTTGGTTGGATTGGTGGCACAGTCCCTGAAATGTCAGAATCTGAGGGAATTGTTGAGCTGTCTTTAGCTGATGTTGCTAATGCTGGAATCGTGGTTGGGGCTGCGCTTGTCGGCAGAAGGCCTATTTATACAGTTCGGTATCAAGGGTTTATGTGGTACAACGCAACAACTATTGTTAATTATGCAGCAAAATCCAAAGATATATGGGGAGTTTCTTGTCCTATCTTTCTTCGTTCTATTGGAATGGAGGGAAATGGTATTGGGCCTGTTACCACAGCAGCCCAGCATGGGTTGGTGATGAGAATGCCAGGTATTTTTGTTTGTGCTCCCATGTCACCAGGGGAATGGCGTGAAGTTTGGGAATGGTTTATGGAGCATGATGATCCTATTTACGTTAGTGAGAGCAGGAAAAGTTTTCCCATCGATTATGAATTTGAAAACATTGTGAAACCTGAGGCAGATATTACGCTATTTCCTATTTCGGCTGCGCGCTTGAATGCGATTGAAGCCGTGCAGATCCTAGAGCAAGAAGGAATCAAATGTAATATTGTTCATCTACTTTGGCTAAAGCCCTTTACTCCAACAAACAAAATGTTATTAGCCTTGAATTATAGTAAGTGTGGACTGGTGATTGATTCAGACTTCGAGATTGGTGGACCATCTCGATCTTTAGCGTATGATTTGATGCATGAATCCAAGACGCCTGTGTTTACTTTAGGCTTGGAAGATCGGACTGCTGGTGTTGCTAAATATTTAGACAATGGTACGCCGGAACCAGATCGAATATGCAAAACTGTAAAAGAGATTCTTGCCCGAGATAGCCACCTCAATTTGGGTTCTCCATACTAGCCGCAATAGAGTTCGTTGCATGAAATAATAAGTCGATTTTTTTTCTTTAAGAACATAAATTTATGAGTGCAGAAAAAAGAGTAATGATAGTTACCGGTGGAAGTCGGGGAATAGGATCCGCTACGGCCAAATTAGCTTCATTATATGGATTTAAGGTTTGTGTGAATTATTTTACTCATGAAAAAGAAGCCAATAAAGTTGTCGATGCAATTAAGTCCTCAGGGGGAGATGGGATAGCTGTTCAGGCTGATACATCGAAAGAAGGAGAGGTCAGAAAGCTTTTTCGAACTGTTGATCGAAAGCTAGGCCCTTTGACTGCTCTCGTTAATGCTGCAGGTATTAGCGGAGGACGGCTGGATTTCGTCAATGTAAATTCCAAGACGTTGCAAAAAGTATTTGGGATTAATTTTTTCGGATACTTTCTGTGCGCGCAAGAAGCTACGAATCGATTTTCTAAAAAGATGGGGGGAAAAGGAGGCACTATTGTTAATGTATCCTCTCAAGCTGCGACTTTTGGGGGGGTTCGATTAACCCATTATGCTACATCGAAAGCTGCTGTTAATGCTTTCACAATTGGGTTAGCTCGAGAGCTGGCTCCCGAAGGTATTCGGGTGAACGCCGTGAGCCCTGGGATTATAGAAACGCCTGGCATGAAAGAAGCAAATTGGGGAGGAGTACCTTCTCCTAAGCAGCTTAGGGAAATTAACAGATCAATTCCCTTGGGTCGTCTAGGGAATTCAAGAGAGGTTGCTGAGGCAATTGTGTGGTTGTCTCTTGAAAGTTCTTCGTATATTACAGGAACAATTCTTCCTGTAGCTGGTGGACGCTAAAACTATAAATTCCGCAAATCAATAATTCCAATTTGGACTATTTGGAATGAAAAAAAAACGATTATTAGTATGTGGTGCAACGGGCTTTATCGGTCGGAATTTAGTTGAACATTTTTGTGGATATGAGGAATGGGATGTTATAGGTGTCTATCATAAAACTCCGCACTTCGAATTCCCAAATCTAAAATGGGTACAAGCCGATTTAACTAACCACGAGGATGTCAATCGTGTAGTTCCTGGTCATGATGTAGTCGTGCAAGCGGCTGCTATAACCTCTGGAGCAAAAGACATTATCATGCAACCCGAAAGATTCATTACGGCAAATGCCGTAATGAATTCGATGCTGCTGCGAGCAATATTCGAATATTCAATAAAACATTTCATGTTTTTTAGTTGTACCGTCATGCTTCAGTCGAGTTCTATCCCTTTGCGTGAAGAAGACTTTGACGCTAATGCGCAAATGCTTCCCGAGTATTTTGGTGGTGCTTGGAATAAAGTTTATATTGAGAAGATGTGCGAGTTTTTTTCCAGAATGGGTAAGACAAAATTTACGATCCTGCGCCATTCGAATATTTATGGCCCATATGACAAATTCGATCTTGATCATTCTCATGTATTTGGGGCAACTGTTACCAAGGTGTTGAATGCGCAAGATGGGGTGGTACGAGTGTGGGGAAAAGGGGAAGAGGGAAGGGATCTGCTTTATGTAACGGATCTGGTTGACTTTGTAAGTAAGGTAATTACTCAACAAGAGAGTGCTTTCGAGCTGTTCAATGTTGGATCTGGAAGAGCAACTAAAATTAAAGACTTGGTGAGAATGATCATAGAACTCTCAGGGAGAAAACTTCGGATAGAATTTGATCATGGGAAGCCTACTCTAAATACTACAATATGCCTAAATTGCGAAAAAGCGAATCAGTATTATTCATGGAAGCCAAAAATTGCACTTGAAGAGGGAATAGAAAAAACTATTAACTGGTATAGAGAGCACATTGCAATCCGAGCTTAGAAGGAGTATTTTTTCCTTGGGCAGTAATTTTCCATTGGAAAAGCTGTTTATTACTTATTAAGAAGATCGAAGTTCTATAGAAATTAGAAAGAGCGTGATCAATAATGAAAGTCTTCGGGAAAATAAAAATAGGTTTGGTTCAAATCAATAATAGTTTCTCGAATCAAAACTATCTCCCCTTGTCTGTTGGCATGCTTCAGGCCTATGTGCAAAAGTATATTTCCTGCCCGGACAAAATTGAATTTCTAATGCCTATTTATTCAAGAACGCAGGTCGAAACAGCTGTTAAGAATTTACTTGAGGCTCAAGTTGTATTTGTAAGTGTTTATGTTTGGAACATGAGGATTTCATTAGAGATTGCTAAAGCCCTAAAAAATAAAAAACCGGAGGTGCTCATTATATTTGGTGGACCTCACGTTCCAAATAAAGATGATGAATTTTTAAAAAAACACCCATTTATAGATCTTGCTTGTCACGGTGAGGGGGAGCAGGTAGCTCTCTCAATTTTGGAAAATTTTTGGACAGAGAATTGGGGAAATGTACCATCTGTTAGTTTCATCAATAAAGAAGGTCATTTGGTTAGGACGAATCAAATACCAAGGGCCAAAGATCTTGCAGTTTATCCCTCTCCGTATTTAGAGGGTGTATTTGAGCCTCTTATAGAAGCAAATCCAAATGAAAATTGGATAGGGCTTTGGGAAACAAATAGGGGCTGCCCCTTTGCATGTACGTTTTGTGATTGGGGTTCAGCAGTTGCCAGCAAAGTATATTCTTTTGATTTCGAAAGGCTTTGTGGTGAAATAGAGTGGTTTGCGAAAAAGAAAATAGAGTTTATTTTTTGCTGTGATGCCAATTTTGGTATTCTTCGCAGGGATATTGATATTGCGACCTATGTTGCTGAAACAAAGAGTAGGCTTGGATATACCAACGCTCTGTCGGTCAAGCATAAAAAAAATGCGCAATAACAATAACAGGGATTATCGATGCAGGCATTGGATAATTTTGCCCATTTACTACTTGCCCAATATATGGAATATTAATATTTGAAATTAAAGGCATAATAATTGCAACAAACCAGGCTACACTTAAAGTTAAAATTGCAATAATTGTACCTATTTTTTCATATTTTTTAATTGCTTCTATACTATTGCCATTACTTAAATAA
>CAZGFV010000001.1:0-8129 GCA_964524575.1 uncultured Nitrospiraceae bacterium | reverse complement strand
GTCCAGGCTACGAAAAATGCGACAGAGCGAGCCTATGAGACTCAAAAAATATTAGCGGAGAGTGGTTTGAACAAAGGGGTAGATATTGCTCTTCAGTCCATCGACCCTGATACTCTTAAAAGTATAAAAAGGAGCAATATTTCGACCGAAACGTATCAGGAACTCCAACGACGGTTTACTCGTGATGGGGTAGAAACTTTCACTGATTTGATCCTTGGTTTGCCTGGAGAAACGTATGACTCTTTTGCCAAGGCGGTATCGAAGATTATTGAAAATGGACAACATAACCGAATTCAATTCAATAATCTTTCTATTCTTCCAAATGCAGAAATGGGAGACCCTGCATATCAAAAGAAGTATGGGATGGAAACAGTTGAAACTCGAACCATTAATATCCATGGTTCTCTCTTAGAGGATGATGATGAAATTTATGAAACGCAGTCCCTTGTAATTGGTACGAATTCAATGCCTCTCCAAGAGTGGGTGCGTGTAAGAGCTTTCTCGTGGATGGCTGCATTGTTACATTTTGATAAAGTTTTGCAGATTCCGTTTGTTATTCTTCATGAGATCTGTTCGGTGAGTTATCGTGAGCTCATTGAACTATTTTTTGAGTTAGAATGCGACACTTATCCAGTGCTGAGTTCAGTGAAAAAATATTTCTTAGAGAAAGCCCGAGACATTCAGAATGCTGGTCCCGAGTTTTGCCAATCCCAGGAATGGCTGAATATATGGTGGCCGGCTGATGAATATATATTGATTAAACTCAGTTTTGAGGGGAACTTAGAAAACTTTTATAGTGAAGCTGAGTTAGCCTTAAAGGCATATTTGGACGATAAGTCTCTGGGTCTTCCATCTGGCTTATTAAATGATGCAATAAAACTCAACAAGAGTCTTCTGAAATTGCCTTTCCAGACGGAAAATCTCGAGGTAGATGTGTCCTATAATATTTTTGAATACTATCATTCTGTGAAGAGTGGTGTGCCAGACTTGCTCACGCAAGAACCAAAAAAATATCATATTGACCGGACCAGTATGGTGTGGAATTCATGGGACGATTGGTGTAGAGAAGTCATTTGGTATGGAAACAAGAAAGGAGCATATCTTTACGGTAATAGTGCTATTGAGCCTCAGCTTTCTGGACACTTCTAGGCTGCAGGTCATCTTATATGATCCCCCCTTCTTAACTCCCAATAATATTGAAGAAAGATCGGTTATGTTTGTTGGTGTGGTCTATGATATATCGAAAGTTAGGGCTTACGGGACTTGAGGTTTCTGAAATTGGCTTTGGTGCGTGGGGTATTGGTGGCACAGCCAATGGAGCCATGTCTTATGGCCCAACTGATGACCAAGAGAGCCGGAATGCATTAGATAGAGCATTTGATTTGGGAGTCACATATTTTGATACATCTGATTTATATGGATATGGCCATAGTGAAAGATTACTAGGGCAGGTTTTTAGGGCGAAACGTGAAAAAGTAGTTATTGGCTCAAAGGTAGGGTTTTTGGGTAAAAATGGCGATCAAGATTTTTCTGCGAAACATATTAGGAATTCCATTGAGAAGAGTTTGCAAAGACTAGGTACCGATTATCTTGATTTATACCAATTGCACGATCCCCCTATTGAATTACTAGCAACGAATGATGAAATCATACCAACACTTGAAAGTCTTCAGGCAGCGGGTAAAATTCGAACCTATGGCATTTCTGTTCGACACTCAGAGGATGCGTTGACTGCTGTGAAGGAGTTCGGTTTTCCGGTTGTACAGGTAAATCTGAATTTGGTAGACCAACGCATTGTTGAGAACGGCTTCCTAGGTCTTTGCGGAAAAGAGTCAATCGGGCTTATCGCCCGCACACCACTATGTTTTGGTTTTCTCACTGGTTCCTATACGCCAACAAGCCAATTTGATCCTCTTGACCATCGGAATCGTTGGCCTCGTTCTCAAATAGGGATTTGGTCAGAAGCCAATCAACTCTTCTTGAATAAAGGAAATGTTACCGGTGACTTCGGAACTTTTGCTCAAAGAGCCTTGAGATATTGTTTATCATATCCCAGCGTTTCTACAACCATTCCTGGCATGCTTAGCGTGAAGGAAGTTGAGGAAAATGTGGAGGCAAGTTCTTTGGGGCCCCTGTCTACTGAAGAAAGAATTGAAATTGAGAAAGTATACAAAAAGAAATCATTTTTTTTAGGGAAAGCCGCTATGGGGCCAAATGCATGATGAGTTTTGTCAAGAAAGTAGCATAAACATTATTTTGTAGATATTGTTCGAATAAGAGATTGAAGTTTTAAGGTGCTCGAATAATGCTGATCAATATTTGGTTTTTTTAATGGTGATATCACGGCGAATTTCTAAAGTTCTCATTACCGGCGTTAGCGGTTCGGGTGGGAGCTATTTGGTTGATTATATTGTTGCGAATCATCCAAGTGTAGAATTACATGGGATATCTAGGTGGCATAGCACAGCTACATTAAAGAATCTTAGTGCTTCGAAAGAAAATGTCGTTTGCCATGAATGTGACCTAAATGATTTTAGTTCTGTATGCTCAGTCGTGACAGCGGTAAAACCCGATGCGATATTTCACCTGGCTTCACATGCCAATGTGCGCGCTTCTTTCTCAACGCCTTTGGCCGTACTTAATAACAACATTATGGGCACGGCTAATCTTTTTGAAGCTCTCCGCTTAGGGGGGCTCAATCCAGTAATTCAGCTATGTAGCACCTCTGAGGTTTATGGCCAGGTTGATCCAAAGTGCGTTCCAATTACTGAAGAAACTCCCCTTAATCCATCCAGTCCCTATGCCGTTTCAAAGGTTGCTCAGGATCTGTTGGGATTGACATATTTTCGAAGTTACAAGATGGAAATAATTCGGACCCGTATGTTTGCCTACATTAATCCTAGACGTTCTGACTTATTTGCTTCCGCATTTGCTAGGCAGATAGCTCGCATTGAACTCGGCCTCCAAGATGAATTAGTTCATGGAAATCTTGATTCAGTGCGTACCCTCATTGATGTACGAGATGCAATGGAGGCTTACTGGATTGCTGCATTACATTGTCGCTCTGGCGAGATCTATAATATTGGTGGCCTGACATCAATGAGCGTTGGAGAATTTTTGGAAATCTTAATAAAAGAATCTGGAGTTCCAATTAAAACTAAGCCAGATTCTAGCCTTTTTCGCCCTGCTGATGTCACGCTTCAAATTCCAAATGTGGAAAAGTTTCATGAAGCAACCGGGTGGAGTCCTAAATATACAATTGAGGAGAGCATAAAAAATCTTTTGGAGTATTGGAGAAAAGAGGCTAGAAGAGAATTGATAGCCTAAGAATAATTTCTTCTCCCTAACCAAAATCTTTTCAAATAATAGTCTCGTTGGCTGTCACTTCGCCCTAATAGCTGATAATAAAGTAAGTGGAGTTAGTATGAAAGAAGTCAATTTAGATTTGCCTGTTGATAGAGTATCTCCTAATGGAATTCAAAAATTAGAAACATCCGGAATTATTGAACCTCTTAGAAATGAAGTTCTTCGACTGCTAATAGAAAAAAACTTTATCTCAGAACCTATTGCATTAGAGCAGCTTCACACTGTCACCAAATACGAAGACCAAGAAATGAGTGAAGAGGCTTTTAATAATATTTCCCGTTCTTTTTATGAAACGAGTCCTATATTTGAAAAGCATTATCTAGCACTTATAGAGTATATTTATCGTCACTTGAAATATGATTTCATTTTTCAAGACACGCCTACCATAAGGTTTCATTTTCCTGTTCCTATGCCCAAGATGTTTTTTAATGCTAATGGCACGATTAATTGCCAACATACAGATACTATGTTAGGCCACCCTTTCGAAGAAATGAATTTTTGGATTCCCCTCACGCGTTCACGTAATACGAGCTCCCTTTTACTATCAACTGTTCATGATGGAATTGTCTTGTTAAGAGAATTTATTAAGGATTATAAACTCAATGATGAAAGCTATCATCAAGGATCTCGCGAGCTGTTTTTAGAAAAGATGAACAAAGACCAAGATTATTCCATGAAAGTTAAAAAACTCACTCCCGCGATTGATTTAGAGTTGGGTGAGGTTATTTACTTCGATCCGCGTTGTGTTCACGGTCCCGATGAAAATAAAGAGAGCTATACCCGTGTGAGCTTTGACTTTAGGATTATTCCTATGAGCGATTATTCTAAAATGAACCGAGGTTATCAAAGTCAGGGAAGAAGTAAGAGAATGTTTATGAGGGGCGATGTTTTCAACCAAGGCACAGCATCACAGCTTTTTGGTGAGCTAAAAGACATCAAGAGCCAATCTCCGGTAACAACAGAAACTCCATAGTTCTTTCCAAGAAAATCAGATTAATTCCGTTGCCGAATAAGGTTTCAAGATGATATTCTTTTGTTTGTAGAGATTAACAAAGAGTAGATTTAGGCGAATTGTTGACCATGGTAGCAATACTTATTCCCACTAAAGATCGTTCGCAGTTTTTGATTAGGCAACTATGTTATTACGCGAGCGTTAATTGTCCTTATACAATTTATATAGGGGACGGGAGTAAAGTTGAACACGCGAATAAAATACAAAGTGCTGTAAAGAAGCTTAAAGATAAGATTAAAATTGTATATGTGCACTATCCTGATAGGAATGATAATGAAGGTAAACACAACAGTGTAGTTTGCATGAAAGAATTAATGGGTATGGTAGGAGAGAAATATGTGGTATATGTTGGTGATGACGATTTTCTTGTTCCGAATTCTTTAGGGAAATGCGCTGAATTTCTGGAAGTCCATCCTGAATATAGAAGCGTGCAAGGGAAAGGGATGAAATTCGAATATATCAAAGGGAAGTCTGACGGTACGCTGCACCTTTCCTGTGGACCATATCGTGGCCTTAAAGATGCTGAATCTGAATGTGCTGGTGAAAGGCTACGGCAATTTCTTGGTGATTATTGGGTGCCAATGTTTTCCCTGCATAGAACACAGGAATTTTATGAAGATTATAAAAATGCTGACTTGCTTTTAAATGTGGTATTCACGGAAATTATGCCAAATTGTCTTACGATAATTCGAGGAAAATCGAAAAGCATCAACTGTTTTTACCTTGTGAGGCAAAGCGGCCATGCTGAAAGATGGATATGGGCCAATAACCATTTGGACTGGATTTCTAAACCAAGCTGGCAGCCATCCTATGAAATTTTTTATAATGAGATAACTCAGGCATTGGCTGTTGAAATGGGAGTAAGCGAGGAAGAGGCTTCAGTAGTTGCGAAAAAAGCGTTTGGGAAGTATCTGGTAAAATCGGCATTAAAAGAGAAGATCTTGGAGAACAATTCATGCCTCTCACGTGCTAAGGGCATGGCAAAAAGGATACCTGGAATGAACGAAATGTATAATATTATTCAGTCGAGGATTCCTTATCTTCGTGAGGAAATGAAGCTGCAAGCATTGCTTTTGTCTTCCTCGCCCTATAATCAAGAATTTATGCCACTATTTAAACTAATAAAGGATCCATTCAATTCGAAAATGATTTTTTAAGACATTGAACCATCAAAGGAAGTGAAGAAAATTAAACGACATCAAATAGAATAACATTAATCCAAGCAACGAGTTACGAGAATTTTTCTGAGGATCACAAGAGTCTCTTCATGGACCCAAAAAACAATAATATAGAATTTTTATCAAGTAAATATGTTGGATATGCCTATATGTATACCCAATACCCTAATCAAGGAGTTTGGTCGCACGATTTTGAGGACGATGATTTCAAAAAGTCTCTAAATATGTTACCTGATTACAATCCTGATTCGCCGTTGATGTTGTATGTACATTTTCCTTATTGCCCAACTTTGTGCACATATTGTACTTGTTTTAAAATTATCAAAGACAATTACACGCACGTTGATGATCATTTCCCTTATCTTTTAAAAAATATTCAATTACTAATAAATTATTTTAAAGATAATTCAATTGCACCTAATTTCAAACAAGTCCACCTCGGGGGAGGTTCGCCATCTTATTTAAATGATAACGATTTTTCGAAATTGGTCGAAGCTATTAATGATTTGGTAAAAATTGAAGACCTTGATGAATTTAATCTTGAAATAGATCCAAGGCAGGTCGACGCTAAAAGAATGAAGAATTATTCAAGATTGGGTATTAATAGGATTTCATTTGGTGTTCAAGATTTTGAACCAGAGGTTATGCAGGCTGTTAATAGAGTGCAACCCGCTCAATTAATGAGAGATCTATTAACACCAGAAATAAGAAAACTTTTCCCAAGTATACATTTCGATTTTTTATTAGGACTTCCTAAACAAACAATCAAATCTTTTAGAAAGACACTGGATGTAATTCTTGAACTTGCGCCTGATAGGCTAGTTTTAAGTACTTATCGCCACGAGCCGAATATTTTTGTTCACCAAAAAAATTTAATCAATGAAAATGATTTACCTAGCCGAACAGAGCTATCGGAGATTTTTTTAGAGTGTGTTGAGAGATTATTAGCCAATGGTTATAAAAGAATTGGTTTAGAATATTTTGCAAAACCTGAAGATGGTCTAGCCCAAATGTACGACGATGAAAGCTGCAATTGGAATATGATTGGATATAGCCGAGGGAATGGAAATAAGATTGTTGGGGTAGGACTAGGTGCCACCAGTCGGATCACGGATACTTATTATTTTGAAAATGTAAAAACCTTAGAAGAATATAAAAATTCGATCAATTTAGGGCAATTCCCAGTTAACCGAGGATGGAAATTAACTCGGGATGATATGATAAGAAGAGAGGTGACGGTGAATTGTCTTCGTAGCAAGCTTTATATTGATTATAAATACATTGAAGACCTTTTTGAAATAGATTTTAAAAAATATTTTGCAAAAGAGTTATCTTCCTTGGATGAATTTGTAGAGGATGGTTTAATAATTTTAAATGATAATGGAATGAGATTTACAGATGTTGGAAAAATGTATTCAGCATTTGTATGTATGGTTTTTGATGCCTACTATGAAAATAATTAGCTTATAGTTTTTGCTCCATGAGTACTAAAAAGAAGGGCTAATATCGTTCATTCCCTAGATTGTTTGATTGTAGAAAGGGACAAACATTTTTCGTAACTCACGTTGCGAGGGTGTTGTGGGCTAACACGTCTATCACGTTTTGCACGAAGTCGATTGTTCTTTGAGAACCCTTCGGGTCTTCCTCGACCTAGAGGGTTTCTTTGTTTCAACAAACCACACCGCCCTGCATTGTCCAACACGGGTTCAGTCTGATTGAACTGCTCGTTGTAGTGGCGATCATCGGCATTCTGGCAGCGTCTATTTATTCCCATGTGGCAAATAGATAAAATTGCCTTCTCGTATGGTTGACTCTGTCCGATCCCCTGTATTCATCATAGTTTCTGGCGAATAGTTGAGGAAAACTGCTCTAATAGTTTAGGGTGGCCGGTTTGTACAATACTCTCACGGTTTGAGGTAATAGAAATTTGAGAAATGGAGAGACCCCTGGCACATGGGTTTGTCAATGGCACATGAAAATAACATGGGAAAATAGTGAGGAAAAACAAATAGTTGGGAGTGTTTTATTAGGCGCGTAGGCCAGCGAGAGAGTAAAAAAAAATAGAAGAAATGGTTTATGAAGACAATTTCTAAAACATCAAACAACATCAAACGACAATCAGTAATCAAAGTAATCAAATATTTGAAGTTCATAATAGTAACATCTATGTTTTGGGTTTCTCACCGGGTCCTACTCGGCGACAAGCCAATTCGACGCTCTTGACCATGGTAGCAATAATTATTCCCACTAAGGATCGTTCAGTTTTTTTGATTAGGCAACTATGCTATTACGCGAGTGTTAATTGTCCTTATACAATTTATATAGGAGACGCGAGTAAAGCTGAGCATTCGAATAGCATACAAATTGCTGTGAACAAGCTTAAGGGTAAGATTAAAATTGTATATGTGCACTATCCTGTTAGGGATGATAATGAATTTAACTCTTTGCAGAATAGAGATAATAACGTTGTATTTTGTATAAAAGAATTAATGGGTATGGTAGGAGAGAAATATGTGGCATATGTTGGTGATGACGATTTTCTTGTTCCGAATTCTTTAGGGAAATGCGCTGAA